>JBDIVP010000252.1:0-5261 GCA_039794325.1 Candidatus Inrsubterrania sp. | reverse complement strand
TCAGTTCCCGACGGATTTCGTGTTTGTTGTGGGGTATCCGCCGGTCGATCCGAATCAAGGGCAGGAGCGGACCCTGATCTCGTTTGCGAATTCCGCCACCTACCAGGCCACACCCTGGTGGGAACATTCGTTGCAGTGGTCGCACATGGAATCACGATTCAAATTTTTTGATTTTCAGGATCCCATTCCCACGGATTTTCGATTTTCCCAGACCGATGGGGCACAGCGCCGGGATATGTTGGATTACCACACCAACTTCCGGGTGCACGATGGGATTTGGAGCGGCAGCGCCTTGACCCTGGGGTTGGAATGGCAGGAGGAACGGTTGTCCCAATCGAATGTGGTTGATCCGGGAATCAGCGCCTCGACCAATCTCTCCCGGCGCAATATGGGGTATTACGCGCAGGTGCAGGGTGTCTTGGCCGATCGGCTATTCCTCACGCCCGGACTTCGGGTGGAAGACAACGAATATTTTGGAACATTCGTGAATCCCAAGATCTCCGGGGCCTATCTGCATAAGGAGACGGGCACGAAACTCCGGGCGACGTTCGGACGGGGGATTCGGGCTCCGTCATTTCATGAACTGATCGGCTTCCCCAATGCCGGTATTCCCGGCAATTTCAACCTGCGTCCGGAGAAAGCCACCAGTTGGGAGGTCGGGGTGGATCAGGAATTGTACGGTCAGGCGCTGACCCTGTCGCTGACCTGGTTTCACAACCGGTATTCGGATTTGATCGTGTTGAATACAGGCGTGAATACCAACATTCAGGGGGCTGATACGCAAGGGTTGGAGTCGGCGTTGAAATGGCGGGTCTCCGATGAATTGACGCTGTCGGTGGTTCATACCTATCTCAAGACCGAGGTCACCGATATCGGGGAAGGACAGAATTTCGGCGGATTGTTCGTGCCAGGCGGGCGTTTGCTCCGGCGGCCCGAACATAGCGGCAATGTCCAGGCCGATTATCAGACCAAGGATTGGGGAATGCATGTCATGGTGTTGGGCATCGGGGATCGTGTCGACCGGAATTTTGCCGCTGCCGGGTCACCCCGCGTGAACAACCGCGGATATGTCCGGGTCGATACCTCCGGATGGTATCGCCTTGGCACATTTCAGGACCTTGAATGGAAAGCCAATCTGCGGATTGAAAATATGACCGACGCCCGTTATCAGGAAGCACTTGGATTTCCCAATCCGGGGGTGTTTGCGATGGCCGGTTTGGAGACCGCGTTTTAACCCGGAGAAGATTGAAGCATGTCAGACAACAGTGTGCAGGGATTGATGCCGGCAGGTGGCGCTCTCAGAACTCAGGTGTGGATGGTATCGGCGGCCGGGCATGCCATGGTGTTGGTGATACTGGTGATGCTCATGCCGGAGTCATCCATCCCGAAGAAGGTGGAACCCTTCCAATGGAAGGTGAAGGTGGGGACACAGGAATCTTCCCCGGCCTCGGGGACGGCGGGGGCATCGAAGTTGGTGGAGCGGGCGGTGGCGAATCGTCCGGAGGAGGTCCCGCGCGAATCACCGGTAGCCCGGCAGGTGAAGCCACTCGACTCCAGGGCGGAACCACGGTCCAGCCAACCTGTGGAAAAGGAGAGAAGTGAGAGGCGGCCGGTGGTCGAGACTAAGAATCCGGTCAGGAAGACACCGGTCCCCCTCAGGCGACAAGTCGCCATGACTCCTTCGGAGGCGGTATTGGAGCGGACTCAAGTTCCGAACGGCGGCCGGGTCGTGCGCCGGCGTCCTGCACCGGTGTCGTCACCGTCACCGGCTGTGGTGGAAAACTCACCTGAGTCCCTCATGACTCGCTCCCATGAGTTGCCGGCCGGGGCGGCAAGCGCTTCCACCAGGACCGTGGCTGTTGGACCATCAACCAGGGGTGTTGAGGAGAGGGCGCAGCCGATTGTCGTAGGCCGAACGATGGCGGAAGGACGCCAACCGAAAGGGGCAGAATTCGCCACGTCGGCGGTGACCGGGCGGACGGATGGTCAGCCGGTCAATCGGGTGGTGCGCACCCGGAGGCTGCCGGTGCGCGAGCGAGAGATCGTACAGCGGATAGCATCTCTCGCCATGCCTGAACGGCTTGGAGACGGAGAAGGGAATGGCGGGCCTCGGCGAATCCTTCAGCCCGATGCCGGAGGCGGGTCGCTGGGGCAGAAAGATTTTGGTTGGATAGGGAATCTCTTGCGGGCTCGCATCGAGGAGGTAAAACGATATTCCTATGAAGCCCGATTGAAGGAGTGGGAGGGGCGGACGGTCATTTCCGCAGCCGTTCTGTCCGACGGCCAAATCGTCGATCTGCGGGTGGCGGAAAGCTCCGGCAATCGGCGTCTCGATGAGGACGCACGGGCGCTCGTGGCCCGTGCCTCTCCCTTGATGCTTCCCAGAGATTTGGGTTTGTCGAAAGTCGTCGTGAATGTTCCGATTGTGTTCGGATTGCATTAACCCACATGTACAACAGGAGGACAGCGCAATGGCCACACCGGCATTTAAAACAGAACAGGTTCATGGTGTCGACGGTATGGTGTATGAGTACGAGTTCATGGAGCCCACGGAGGAAACCCTCCTGGCGTTGATGAAGGATTTGTTTGAAACCCATTGGGCGCAGATTGTTTTCGGGCCTTGTATTCAGGGGGCCGTGTACGAAGTACGATTGATTGAACCGCCCAAAAAAATCAGTGTCCTGGACGGATATCTCACCGTGGACTTGGGGGATTGGCATTTTCATTTGTGTATCGGGAAGCATAAAGGGACCAAAGTGAATCCGACATCGGAAGCGCTGGCTCAAGTGCGGCGTCCATCGAAAGCGGCGTTCTTCCGCAGTATCAGCCGGACGGGCGGGTTTGGAAGTTGGGGGTTTCAGATGTGGAACGGCGCGGATGAGCAGATGATGACGGTTTTTTTCCCGAATCCCTATCTCAGCGAACGGTTCAAACCTCAGAAGCCCGATTGGACGCGGCTGAAACTGTGGAATGATATGCGGCAACACTATCTGCCCGGCGCGGAGGCCTGGGTGCCGGACGGATCGATGTCGGATGCCGTTCCGATCGGACACTGATGAGGAAAGTGACAGCGATGCCGGACGATGTCGGCGGGGTTGGCCGGCCCCGCGCGAAGGGAGGCCGGCTATGGGCGGGGATAGTGGGTGCTCTTGGACTGATTATCGCCGCCGGTGGGGGATGGATCGGCTTCCAGGGGAGTGTGCCATCCGTGACCGGACCGGCCCGGGCGGAGTCCGGGCCGGCGAGGATCCTATCGGTCAATGTGACCAGTGACGAAATCCTTCTGGCCTTGGCGCCGGAACGGGTGATCGGACTGAGCGTATTGGCCGATGATCCGGACAGTTCCAATGTGGTACAGGACGCCAAGGCCGTGTCGGTACGGATGAGCGGAGATATTGAACGGATTGTTCTGCTGGCCCCGGATCTATTGGTGATCGGCGCGCATAGTGCCGATCTGGCCCGGCAGGCCGAAGGGCTTGACATGCAGGTGTTTCGAATTCAGGGATTCGAATCGTTTACCTGGATCCGGTCGCTCATTCGGACATTGGGAGTGACGGCGGGGGTGCCGGAGCGGGCCGAGCAGGTGGTCGAGGATATGGCGGCACGGATCGAGGCGGTGCGGGCACGGGTGGCGGGGCGGCCGCGCCCTCGTGTGTTGTTGTATGCGGAGTCCGGCTGGGTCGGCGGAAGCCGAACCACGCTCGATGATGTGATTCGTGCGGCAGGGGGCGTCAATGTGGCGGCGGACTTGGGAATCTCCGGTTGGGGTAAGGTTTCTCAGGAGCAGATCATCCTGGTCGATCCGGAGATTATTCTACTTCGTGATGCCCGCCGATGGAATTCCGGGGTTCGACAGTCTTTGTTGGATAATCCGGCATTTCAGCGTGTCGCCGCCCTTCGGAATCAGCGGGTCTATGAGATGCCATCCCGTTTATTGGTAACCAGTTCGCATCATATCGCCGAAACCGTGGAGGCTGTGGCGGGCCTACTCCATCCGGATGCCTTTGCAGGGGAAACGGAATGATCCGGGGCATGCGGATTCATGCTGCACTTGGCGTCGCGCTGGCAGGCAGTGTCTTGTCGGCCCTGACTGTCGGGTCGGTATCGATCCCGCTGGGGGAGATCCTTTCCGCCCTGGCGGCCAAGGGGCAATCCCTGTTGAGTCTGTCGACGATAGACGAACAGAGTGCGTACGAAACCATTGTGGTGTTCCTTCGATTGCCTCGCGTCCTGCTGGCCGCGCTGGTGGGAGGCGCGTTGGCTTTGGCGGGGGCGGTTCTTCAAGGATTGTTTCGGAATCCCATGGCCGATCCCGGCATCATCGGGGTCAGCAGCGGGGGTGCCCTTGGAGCGGTGGTGGCGGTGTTGGGCGGGTTTGCCGCCACGGCCTTGTGGGCGTTGCCGTTCCTGGCATTTGTCGGGGCTGCAGGCGCGACATGGTTGATTTATCTGTTGTCGACCCGGGCCGGCCGGACTCCCCTGGCGACATTGTTATTGGCCGGGTTGGCGGTGAGTGCCTTTGCCACCGCTGTGACCTCGTTGCTGTTGACGATGGCCCAGGATATTTTCGCCTTGCGGGAAGTGTTGTTTTGGTTGATGGGGGGACTCGATGGACGGGGGTGGGCACACGTCGGTCTTGCGGCAGTCCCCATTCTTGCGGGAGGGGCGGCGTTATTATTCTGTTGCAATGAATTGAATATGGTGGCCTCGGCCGGAGAAGAAGGGGCCGCCAGTCTCGGAGTGGATATGGATCATACCAAGCGGAGGGTGTTGTTGTTGACGGCCTTGATTACCGGGGCGGCGGTGTCGGTCAGCGGGATTATTGGATTTGTGGGATTGATTGTCCCCCATATTGTCCGCCTGCTTGTCGGGCCGGATCATCGGGTCTTGTTGTCGGCCAGTTTTCTGGGCGGGGCCAGTTTTCTGATCTGGGCGGATCTGGCGACCCGATCGTTGTTGGCCACCCAGGAGTTACGGTTGGGAGTCGTCACCGCTTTAGTGGGGGCTCCATTTTTTCTCTATTTGTTGCAACGCCACCGGTTTCGTGCGGAGGAGGTATAGCTGATGACTGAACGGATGAAATTGGATGGGGTGCGGCGGGAATGTTACGGACGGGCTCTTCTTGATGAACTCACGCTGTCGGTGCATGCCGGGGAGTTTGTAGGGCTTGTCGGACCGAATGGTGCGGGAAAGACAACCCTGCTCCGGACAATGGCCGGCTTATTGGAGGTAGACGGCGGCGTGGTGTCCTTTGATCGTGT
>JBDIVP010000251.1:0-5284 GCA_039794325.1 Candidatus Inrsubterrania sp. | reverse complement strand
GACCAGGCGGCCAGCGATCTCAATTTGCCGCTTCTTGCGTCGTTCAGCGAAAAACTATAAGGTGTTGGTCTATATTCTGGGTATTTGACTATCATTTTCTTCTATGTATCTCACATTTTACGGTCTTAAAAAAGAACCGTTTCATACCACGCCGGACCCCAATTTCCTGTATTTGAGCCCGACTCATAAAGAGGCGTTAGGGGCTATCATTTATGGGATTGAACAACGAAAAGGGTTTATTGCCATCACCGGGGATGTCGGCGTCGGCAAAACTACGATTATTCGTGCCTATCTTGAGCGGCCTACCACTCGGAAACAAAAGACGATTTATATTTTCAATCCGGTTGTCTCTTTCCAGGCTCTCCTGAACACCATTTTCCGCAGTTTGGAGGTGGCGCCTACCCCAGGCGATCTGCCTGATATGGTCACCCAACTGCATGAAATTCTCATTGCGGAATATCGCGCGAACAGCACGGTTGTGTTGGTGATCGATGAAGCTCAAAACATGCCCGTGGAGACCCTGGAAAATCTTCGGATGCTGTCCAATCTGGAGACGGTCTCGGATAAACTCATTCAAATTGTTCTCATCGGCCAACCGGAACTCCATGATCTTCTCGACGATCCCAAATTAAAGGCTCTGAAGCAACGGATCGCGCTTCGGGCCAACATTACTCCTCTCTCCGAAAAGGAAAGCCAAGCCTATATTGAGCACCGGATTAATCTGGTTTCACGGACCGGACGTCCCTTGTTCACCAAAGAGGCCATGAACCTGATTACCCGGCAGGCCCAAGGCGTTCCGCGCCGCTTGAATATTCTGTGTGACAATGCCTTGATTACCGGTTATGGCCGGCAACGTAACCCGGTAACCGGGAAAGAAGTGAAAGAAATCCTGGCGGATTTTGAAGCCCCCAAGGCCGGTTTTTTGTGGAAGTGGCCTTATGTCGCCGCCATTGCCATCGCCGTGATGATCGGATCCTTATTCCTGGTCTCGTCCTTCCTTCCGTCTAAGGTCGGCATGGGTGAGTCCCCACAGGGTAAAAACGCGAAATCTTCATTCTCAGCAGAGGAACAGGCTTCTGATAAACCATTGGATTCACGGGTGGATCCACCTTCATCCTCTGAGGCGCTTGTTAATGGAGATGATGCTTTGTTGCCGAAGCCTTCTGATACATTGGCGAGGATCATTCCTGGTGGGGGGGGGACTCACCCCGGTGAACCGGGCGCACCTTTGCCGGGGGGAGAGCCGGAATTCCCCTCCGCCTCTGACCAAAACAAAAATGTCGAAACCCTTAACCCATCCGGCCAATCAACCGAGAGGACTATGGTACCTGGTGAGCGTCAACCGGTTCCGAATTCTCAGGCGACTGATTTGGAAGCCCATGATAGGGATGTTGATGTGACCGGTGCATCGCCTCCCAAGGTCGGCCCAAGAACCAGATTTGTCAAAAAGGGGGAGAATCTGAGTAAAATCGCCCTAGAAATTTATGGATCGGATGATCCCAAGTATGTGAATTGGGTTCGGAATCATAACGCGGGGATCACCGATCCTGATTTCATTCTGCCCGGGCAACAACTCATCCTGCCGGATTATGAGAAGGAGTAAGGGGTCCATATGAGTAAAATTTACGATGCTCTGCAATTAGCCTATGAGGAGCGCCAAGCTGCGGTGAAGGTCGATCCACCTGCGGTGGGGCAGACCATTCCTGTAGAAGCCAGAGCCACTCCTGCGGAGACATCGGAGTTAGTCCAATACAAACCCGTCGCGGCTGTGACGCGTTTTCACACGGAAAAGGACCTTCTCCTTCTGGCCCAGAATATTGCCGCCTTGCTCCCCGGTCCGGATAAGAACGTGATTCAGTTCATCGGCTCTCGAAAGGGAGAGGGTACCTCCACACTGGTTCGTGAGTTTGCCATAGTTGCCGCTCACCATAGCATCAAACCCGTCCTCTTAGTGGAAGCCGACTTGATCAATCCTTCCCAATATAAAGCTTTTGGGATTGCCGCCAAGCCGCCGTTGGATCATGTCCTGAGGGAAGGCAAGGCCCTGGATGGGGTGGTTTCCCAAGTGGATAAATCCAATCTGTTTCTTGCCACCCTTTCTTCAAAAACCCAATCGGCATTGACCGATCGTACGTGTCTCAGACCGTCGGAAATGTGGGATCTGGTTCGGGACCAATTTTCCCTTATCCTCATCGACTCCTCGCCGGCCAGTATCACGTCGGATAGTTTGGCCCTCTGTGAATCCGTTGATGGAATTGTTCTTGTGGTGGAAGCGGAAAAAACGCGTGCGGTGGTGGCCAAAAATGTCAGAGACCTCATTCTCATGAGAGAGGGGAATCTGCTTGGTATGGTCTTTACCAAACGCAAATACTACGTTCCCGAATTTCTCTATAACCGTTTATAGGGTTCTCGTGTTTGGTTCCCTCTCACTTGTGTGCTTTCCCGCTTGGGTTTTCTTATCTGTTCTGATTGCCCCGCTTGTCGGCCGCGTTCCGTTCCCTAAAGTTTCCTGTAGACCATCCGATTACATTTTTACCTGAGAAATCCTGCCGCCGCCCCCTTCCACGTTTTCAAGGGGAAGATTGTTTCCCCGGAAAGTTGGTTAAGAGATGGTTGGGGCAGGTGGTATGAGTCAACTTTGTGAAATTTTATTGGACGAGTTCAGACAGGAGGCATTATGTGGAAACATAAAACAGGTCATACCAATGGATGGGCGGTGGTACCAGCAGCTCTTCTTGTGTTTAGTTTGGTGCAAGGTGTTCAAGCGGGAGAAGTTGAATTAGCGTGGGAGCCCCCTACGGCGGAGTACGGCGGTTTTATTTTGTCCTATGGGACCGAGAGTCAAACGTACCAATATAATGAGGATGTGGGGGGGAATACTACCCACACCGTCACTAACTTGGATCCCGGTCAAACATACTATTTTGCGGTCAAGGCCTATGATCCTTCTCGTGACACAGAAAGCCCTTATTCCAATGAGGTCAGTGCGACGGTATCGGATTCCGACACTATTCCTCCGTCTCCTCCTCAAGGGGTGAGAATTCTCATCCATTAATAGAGGTGGACTTCATGGGGGTTGTAGTTCTTGCCCCCGACGGCCGGCAGCTCGTCCCGATCGTGCGAATAGGGAAGCCGGGCGACGCCGGGGAAGGCCCAATCGGCACGTGGCCGGCCTGGCTGATGGTTCGTGCGCCGTCGAATCGCGTGTTGCGCAATGGTAAAAACCCCCAATGCGGCGCCTCGCAGGTTTTGCGGTCTTATTTACCGTACTGTGTTGAGAGGCCTACGGTCTGGTTGCATTATATAGCGGAGAGATTCGTAAGAGGTTTCTGGCTTCTTGTATGAAATGCTCATTCTTCAAAACCCGGTTAGGCCTCAGCAATGATGATTCTTTCCTTACTAGAGTGGACATGCAATCGATGAACATTTTTGTCGTTTCCCACCGAATGATCTCCTGACTAATACATCTTAACCCGTAGTTTTCTGCTAAATTCTCGACTTTCTTGGCATCCACGCCAAAATCGCGCCAATGGAAACTCTTCTCAATTAGGCCAAGTCCCGTCAGGAGACTTTCGAGCATAGGGTTTTTGCGAATTCTTGAGTATCGCAGGTATGCTCTCAGGCGGGTATAATACTCCCCAAGATTGGAATGATGAATGAACGCGACCCCTTCCTTATTCAGGATTCTTGGCAATTGAGAAAGATAGGCATCAAGGACGGTCTCGTTGGCATGAACGAGCGAGTCAAAACTAAACACAAAATCTATCGAAGAGTCAGGTATCATCTCCAGGGATTTTCCGTCGTTCACATGGTATTCAATATGTACAGATTCGGGGAATCGCTGCCTACAAGCTTGAATGCATTCTTCGGAGAGATCCACCACAGTCAGATGGCTGCACAGATCCTTCAAGTACTGTGTCCAGCGGCCATAGCCACATGCGATTTCCAGTATCCTATTTGCCGGAACATGCGATTGTATCCTTGGGAGGATTGTGCCATACCACTGCATAGTTGGCCCTCCCCATGCCGCTGACCACTCGTCGCCACGATTTGACCAGTTATAGTTACCATCCCAAGCTGATTTGTTTTGTTCGATCTTTGGCACAAAATCCTCCCTCCAAACCAAATTCCTGGTTAACGGTGACTCCGGATTTGGTTAAAACTCCCTCCCTCCAAAATTTTCGGCGAGCACCCTCAATATAGAATTATCGTGCTGTCTCATGACGCACTGTGTCAACTCAACGCGACGGGTCGCTGACCGCTACGGCCGAATTGCCCGGGGGATCTGCGACCAACGCCTGTGAAGTTCAGGGTGATGAGGCGGCCATGGAACACACTGGCATCCCGGCTTACCGCCTTCACTGCCTAGCAGGCGGGCTTATCTCTTTAACGGTGTTTGCTTGTGGAGTGAGGGCTCCGCTCCCTGTGATGGTCACAGAGAGCGGAGCCCTACCGAAATTTATAACGTTCTTCACTTGCCTGATATCAGGTGGAGATCCGGATTGCGCGGGCGTTCCCCAATCACCATTGTAATCTCCCCAGGACATTGAGTTCGGCCATGCTGGCCCAGGGATTGTTGACGCCTTGGGCTTCATCGACGGCCCGCAACCACACATAGCGGCCGTAACGTGAGGAAAAGACTATTTCTTTTTCCTGCTGAGTATTGGCAAAGGCGCCGGTGGCCACTCGTGTCCATTCGCCGGCGACCGGCGGCATACTCGGCGTGCCGGTCTCGGCCCGGACGTAGAACTCATACCGGCCGATGCGACCGTTGGCGGTCCCGTCCTGCCGGGGGAGGTAGCGGAAGCCGTCCAGGAGGTAATTGGCCCCTAAATCCAGGACGAAGTCGTGGGGATGGGTGGGGGCGGGGCGGCGGGACCATTCCGTATGCCAGATGGTTTGAGGGTTCCCATCGAAGGCATTGAGCGCGGCACCGTTTTCCCGAGCCAGTTCCTGGCTGGTGGTATAGAGGAGCGACCAGCCCCGTTGATCAATCGGTGGCGCGACATCGCGTGGGGTTCCCAGGACATTGAGTTCGGCCATGCTGGCCCAGGGGTTGTTGGCGCCTTGGGCTTCATCGACAGCCCGCAACCACACATAGCGGCCGTAGTGCGAGGAAAAGACCACGGCTTTTTCCTGCTGATCGTTGGCAAAGGTGCCGGTGGCCACTCGTGTCCATTCGCCGGCGACCGGCGGCATACTCGGCGTGCCGGTCTCGGCCCGGACGTAGAACTCATACCGGCCGATGCGACCGTTGGCGGTCCCGTCCTGCCGGGGGAGGTAG
>JBDIVP010000250.1:0-5326 GCA_039794325.1 Candidatus Inrsubterrania sp. | reverse complement strand
ATCGTTATGGTCATAGGGAGAAAATTCAGGAGGAATCAGGCTTTCGCCGAAGGCGCTCAACGTGCCGGCCATTTCGCACAAGGCCAGATAGACGTCGAACGGATGAGCCCGGCCCGAATGGACGATGGCTTCAAACTTAGGCAGCGCCACCACCAAATGATGAATCAGAGTTCGGGCTTCCAACTCCAGCGGAGATCCGACCTTCAAGGACGGTGAGGCCACCGTTTCCGCCCAGTGGACGGCCTTTCGTCTGATGGTTTGAGCCAACACCAGACAGGATTCACCGAGCGAGGATCGAACCGGCACATCCAACATCGGGGGAAGGAAGGCCGTCGCCTCATAGGCCTCGTTTTTAAATTGCACTTCCATGAGAGGAAACGACGCATATTTGGAGTGAGGCTCGCCAAGCACCAATGACAACCGGGGACGTAACCGGGGAATGACCAACTCGTCATCGCCCGTATTCCAATCTTTGACCGGTTTGCCATCCACCGACCGGTATCGAGCAAGCCCCCCCTGATCGGCCCCGGTTTTCTGTGCCGGAACCGCCACATACACTTTCATGGGCTGCACGGCCAGGTCTTCGGCGTGAGGGGTAAGATCTAATTCCAAATCCTCATCCTCTTCGAACCCATAGGAGACCACCAGGCCGTCCGGCATGACCGCCTCTAAGTGAAGAATGCGCAGCCGTCCCCCCACCAGCAATCCCGGGTCATATTGCACCGGCCACCGGCGGAGCCCCCAATGAAACGGCGCCATATGGCGGATATGAGCATGCAAAAGACTCTCAACCCGCTTGGACAATTCCTGAAAATGATGCGGGGACAGCAACATGCCTTCATGCCATTGTATGGCTTCGGGTAATTCATCCATTCCAATCATGCAGGCTCCTTCTTGGGTCAAATGACAGGTTGACAGGCTCGAACCGGCTCCATCCCTCCGCCGGCCGGACGTTATCGACCCTGGGTGGCATTCACCGTAAAATCGTCTTTTTCCAAATACACCGTGATCGGTTCATGGGGAGGCACTTGAGCCCGATGCTCCCCCGGCGTCTGATAGCCGGCAAATATCAACCCCGCCCGGGCACGGGGCTGGAGAGGGATCTGCTGAACCGGCACCTGCTGTCCCGGCACCCATTCCCACTCCCAGAGGGTATACCCCGGATCCCCTTGCGCATCTTTCCGGCGTTGATGTTTTTGACGGAACCAGTCGGCGGCGGAAATCGTCATGAGTTCCGAAAGAATTTTTTGATCGTGCACGAAGAGAAGATCCACCGCGACCGGAGAATTGTCGTTGGCCGCCTCATGCAACCGGACCGAGACCTCTACTTTTTTTCCCATCCAGGCTTGGGTGCTCCGCCACACACCGCAGGAACCAAGCAGCAAACTAAGGAGTACGATCAGAAAAACGGCGAAAAGATTGACGAGAACATGGGGGGAGCGTTTCATATCCGACGACAGGTTTTTCTATTCCTTGCAATGCGAACACTTTCACCCTAGCAATACCGTTGCCAGACCCCCCTGAATACCCATCCAATAAAAAAACAATGTCAGAACTCCACTAAACACAGGGGAATCAGGATTCGGGTGCTCACCGATTAGGCACCAGAGACCGGCCTAGACCATTTCCTGGCAGGCAGAGATTGCCTGCCTTCTGAGGAAGGTTTTCCCCTTCCGGCCGCCGCCACCACGCCGAAAAGTGTTGGCAGGCCACAACATCGGCCTTCAGGTTTATTCAATGAGTCTGCTACGAAATGTTTATCGACCGGAACTTACCGGCTGGGGATATTTTCACTGCCCTCGTTTCAAGAAGGAGAAGGTCGGTACCGAGAAACAGTACGGACTCATTGCAGACAAGAAATGGAGAAATGCCCATGCCGAATCAAAACGACACCATCGCGGGAAAAAAAGAACGAGAGCCGGCCTTCCTGTGGGGTCCTGAGGGGGAAGCCTTCGAACAGGAAGCCGCCCTGCTGTATGATCCGGGGTTGCCCTATCACAACTTCGGCCATGCCCTGGACACGGTTGTCATCGGCAAACGGCTCGTTGCGGAGTGCCTGAGTGAAGAAATTTCCATAGACCCCACGATCGTGTCCTTGGCCTGCCTGCTTCATGATGCCGGATTTCACCTGGATCACACCCGTAAGGGATTTCCCAGTAAGGAAGCCTACTCGGCTCACCTGGCGGAAGGCATCCTCAGCCGATGGGGCGTGCCGCAGGACACCATTGCTCACGTACAACAAGCCATACTCGCCACGCAGGAACAAGCTGATGTAGCAACGCCGGAGGACTGCACCGTGCGTGCCGCGGACCTGTTTAATTTAGGAGGGCCGTACGAGGTATTTCTTCAGAATGCCAGGCGGTTGAAACAAGAATATGAACGCATGCGCGGCGAAACAATTGCATGGACAACCTGGCAACAAATGGTAAACGGCAAGCTGAACATTTTCCTGTCCCAGGAAATCCCCTTAACCACGTTTTTTCAAGGCCCTCCCGGACAATCACCGTTTCATCTCCGCATCAGACAAAACCTCACCCGCTTCAACCAGGAACGCCGATAAGACGAATGTTCAGGGCCTTGCTGTGAATTTTCGTCGCAGGGTGGGGATACCCCCAACGTCATCCTGAGGCGCAGACGAAGGATCTAGACCCAGCTCGATGCCTTCAATTCATTGAGGAAGTCTCGAAAATCGGAGAACCCCTGGTGATTACCAAAAAAGGAGTCCCAGTCAGTCAATTAGTTCCCTATCGGCAGGAACCATCGACCTTATTCGGTGCCCTCAAAGGTTCGATTACCGTCAAGTCGGATATTCTCGCTCCCATTGAAAATAACTGGGAAGTTTGAGATTGATCCTGCTTGATACCCATGTCCTGATTTGGCTCGTTGAAGGTCTCCCTGACTGAGGGAAAAACGCTTGACAATCGATTCATTACGGCTACAGCTCTTCAACTCGATGCTTCACTTCTGACCGCCGATCATCGAATTCTTCAGTGGAAGGGAAAAGTCCATCGCATGAACGCCAGACAATAAGCGCCAGAAACCACCCAAAAAAAATTAAGAAGGTTCCCGGTCTTCATAGAATCGGAAGCCCTGAATCAAGTCCTCCTGGGCTTCCTCCAGGATCTCGATTCTCACGACAGTTTCTTGCGAATCCCGGCCTTAGCCGTCTCCCAGTCGATGAATCGAGAGTGTCCCTCGGCAACTCGCTGCCGGCGCTCATCGAGAATATCCTTGTGCCAGCCAGGGGATTCAATGGCGTCCGGGGTGCGGGCGAGATCCTCCCAAAGGGACTCCATGGCGGCAAGCTTCTCCTGGATGGTCATCTCTTTGAGTGGCAGGTTAAATGGCATACGCAGAGTATACCTTACCCCAATGCGGATTCAAATCCCCTGACTAACGGTCAGGATGAGGCGCGCCGGATACCAAGATACAATAAGGCAATGACACATCACGGTGTCGCCTTCATCATTTACTTAGAAGGCACAGGCGAAGAGGGCTGAACAGTCAATTTGAAACCCAACGCCTTTGCAATTTTTGCCACCGTAGCAAAGGTTGGGTTTCCTTCTTCAGAAAGGGCTTTGTATAAGCCCTCACGGGTTAAACCCGTATCTCTGGCCAACTGACTCATATTTTTTGCACGCGCTACGACACCCAATGCATGGACGATAAAAGCCGGATCATCTCCAGCCTCTTCAAGGCAAGCTTCCAAATATAACTGGATATCTTCATCTGTTTTTAAATGTTCCGCTGAATCCCAGCGGGTCGTTTTAATAGCCATGGGTCATTCCTCCAATTGCTTGGCAAGGTCTTTCGCTTTAGCAATGTCTGATTGTTGTGAGTCTTTATCGCCACCGCACAATAGAACAACAACAAAAGTAGTCTGGATAAAATAGACTCTATAACCTGGGCCATGGAATATTCGGAGCTCACTGACGCCTTCACCAACTGGACCAACATCACCGAAATTACCCATTTCCATTCTATCTATGCGTGCCTGAATACGGGCCTTTGCCCGTCGATCCTTAAGATTCTCGAACCACCTAGTGAACACATCCGTTTTTCGAACTTCAATCATATGTTAACTATAGTTAACAGTTCAACTGGACTACGGAATGCCATCTAACGGAGTCCGCTGCTGAGTGGCGGGCCGGAGGCCCGTCGAGTCGACCTGCCTGCGTGCGGGCACACACCGTCAGGGCCGCGCGTTGGCTGTCGCAAGCACCTTGTTAGGCTCGGTTCTCCATGCGGGGTCATCTTCGAGCACCCGTGTCGTCATCTTCCACAGCAGCGTTTGTACTTCTTTCCGCTGTTGCACGGACACGGCGCATTGCGTCCCGTTTTAGGGTACTTCGCCTCGCGAGTGAGCGGTGCCGCCCTCTGTGAATCCGACCGAGGCATGTTGGGAAACATCTCATAGTGTCGCTCAATCATTGGCGCAATGACCGAATGGCGGAAGTCTGCAAACTCAGCCTCGTCCATTTTTAGCGCCGGTTGCATTTCGGCAAGGCTCTCTTCCTGTTCGGTCTCGGGCAGCAACGCGAGATTCCAGCACATTTGGGCTATGGAGAGTGCATTCTGCATCTGCTCGTGTGATCCGTCTGTTGCGTCAAGCAACGGTTGCGCGTATGCTGCCATCGACTCTGCCATTAGTCCCATAATTCACCTTTCATCTTGTCAGGCCTAACGCAAACGAACCGGCACTCGCTTTTCGCGCGTCCGTGCTCAGCGTCCTTTGTCATGATCCCTGCCTTTTTCTCTCGCGCTGCGCGAAAAATTTAAAGATCCTTTGCATCACGCAAACCCAGTTCGCGGACAGCATGGGTTTGGATATCGAACGTCACATTGATCCACGGTGCGACGGCCGGCGACAGTTGCGCATCAATCCAGAGAATCAAGCGGCCACCACGGGATGGTCAAGACGATGGCTTGCGAAGCGAAGAGAGGCACGGATATCCTCCATTTCGAGGTCGGGCAACTCTTCAAGGATCTGCTCTGTGGTTAAGCCATTGGCAAGAAGATCGAGGACATCGGTGACGCGGATTCGCATGCCGCGAAGGCAGGGTCGGCCACCGCATTGTTCCGGATCTACGGTGACGCGTTCCTCAAGGATTGTCATTTTTGTTCCTCCGTCTATAAATGATACGATGGTCTTTTATTCGCATAACGTTGCCCATCAGCCGCCCACTTTTTGGCATCGGTCTGGATGGGCTTGTTATGTGCTGTCTTCAAATCGTTCCGCAATATTCTCATCCCCGATCTCCGGTACCATTCCGCCTATCATGGGGAATTCGCCGACGTTCCTGGCAACCAATAAGAGTTCTGTGAC
>JBDIVP010000249.1:0-5386 GCA_039794325.1 Candidatus Inrsubterrania sp. | reverse complement strand
TCTTTTCTATGGGCCATGACAGATGAATCGGAGGGTGAGGGGGGGCACGATGGACGGTCACGTCAAAATCGGATTCCGTCACCGTTCCCAACTCCGTCAAGGGAACGCCGAACTCGTTGATGGATGCCAGCACGTATTCCCGGTGATCCGGTTTAATGGAGATCACGGCCCGCGACGGACTTTCTCCAAATAAGAGGGCATCCAGCCGCAAACGATGAAGCGGAAGAGCCACCGTGGCTCCAAATGGCGATGCAGGATGAGACATGCAGCTTTCCGCCAAAGCGACGAGAAGGCCGCCCTCGGAGCAGTCATGGGCGGATTGGACCCATCCGTTTCGAATCAGGTGCAGGAGGCAGCGATGCAATCGTTGTTCGGCCTCAAGGTCGAGCCAGGGCGGCATCCCCTGCTCTCGCGAATGCACCACCTTCAAATATTCCGTGCCGCCGAGATCTTCCTGGGTCCGACCCAGCAGGAAGATGAGATCGCCAGCCCGTTTAAACCATTGTGTGGTGATATGTTCATACGCATCAATCACCCCGACCATTCCAAGAATGGGCGTAGGATAAATAGAAAGACCGTTCGTTTCGTTGTAAAAACTGACGTTTCCACTCACGACCGGTATATCCAACGTGCGGCAGGCATCGGCTATCCCCTCAATCGCCATGACGAATTGCCACATAATTTCCGGACGTTCCGGGTTGCCGAAATTCAAACAATCAGTAACCCCCACGGGCTGAGCCCCGGAGCACACCAAATTTCTGGCGGCCTCGGCTACAGCCAGCCCGCCGCCCATATGGGGATTCAACAGGCAGTATCGGCTGTTCCCGTCGGTCGTGATGGCAAGCGCGGTTTCAGTGTCTTTGATGCGCACCACGGCAGCATCCGATCCTGGGCATACTACCGTATTGATGCCGACCATATGGTCGTACTGTCGATACACCCAACGCTTGCTGGCGATGGTGGGAGCCCCCAGAAGGGCCAATAAAACCTCCTCCGGATGCTTGACATCCGGAAGGGCATCCAGATTCAACGATTGCAGGAATTCTTGGTAAGGCGGCGGAGCGGCCGGGCGCTCATAGCGGGGCCCCTCTTCCGCCAAAGCCTTTGCGGGGATTTCCGCGACGGTGTGCCCCCCATCTTTGATGCGCAGTAATCCGTCGCTCGTGACCTTGCCGATCACCGCCGCATCGATTCCCCACTTACGGCAGATGGCTAACACGGTCTCCTGCCTGCCGGGCTTGGCTACCAGCAACATACGTTCCTGCGATTCGGAAAGCAGGACTTCATAGGGGGTCATACCGGCCTCACGGCGGGGAACCAACGCCACATCCAATTCGACACCCGTCCCGGAGCGTGCAGCCATTTCACAGGAAGAACTGGTTAATCCGGCTGCTCCCATATCCTGAATACCGACCAGCAGGTCTTGCTCTAAAAACTCAAGGCATGCTTCAAGTAACAGTTTTTCTAAAAATGGATCTCCCACTTGAACATTCGGACGTTTTTTTTCTGAAGCATCGTCGAAACTGTCCGAAGCCATGGTGGCGCCGTGAATGCCGTCGCGGCCTGTTTTGGCTCCGATGTAAAGGACCGCATTCCCTTCCCCTTGCGCCAAGCCTTTGAGAAGCCGGTGTTTTTCCACGATACCGAGACAAAACACATTGACGAGGGGGTTTTTGGAGTAAATGTCGTTAAAGGTGATTTCCCCTCCGACCGTTGGAACACCGATGCAATTCCCATAGGATGAAATGCCCGACACGACACCTTTGAGAAGATACCGGTTTTTAGGAGTATCCAGTTCGCCGAACCGTAAGGAATTCATCAGGGCTATGGGCCTGGCCCCCATGGTGAAAATATCGCGGAGAATGCCGCCGACCCCGGTCGCGGCCCCCTGAAAGGGCTCGATAAAGGACGGATGGTTGTGCGATTCCATTTTGAAAACGGCCGCCAGCCCATGACCGATATCCACCGCCCCGGCATTTTCTCCCGGCCCCTGCACCACTCGCGAGCCCTCCGTGGGAAACCGTTTCAGGTGCACACGGGAGCTTTTATAACTACAATGCTCACTCCACATAACGGAAAAAACACCCAATTCAGTGAGATTGGGTTCGCGGCCCAGGTGTTTCAGAATTTGCCGGTACTCGTCTTCCGACAACCCATGCTGGGCAATGATCTCTTTGGACAAGGGTGTCGAAGGGGACAGTTGGGTGTCGGGTGTCATTGTCGACTTCGTCGGGAAGAAAAACAGGAAAGAGTTGAATAGTGCGACAGAATGTTCAAGAAACCTCAAAAACCGCCTATCCCCTTCAGGCGATTTTCACCGCACAAAGATGGAACAGCGGGCTAGAATTGAATGCTCCAACCTGTTCAAGGAAAATGATTGAAGAATATCAAATCGAGTCGTAAATGTAGCATGAATCGATCCGGTCTGTCTCCTAAGAAGATGAATGAGTGGGCATACGGAGTGGCAGGTGATCCGTCACATAAGAGGCATAGCGGAGTGCCGCCAATA
This sequence comes from Candidatus Inrsubterrania sp., assembly GCA_039794325.1. Lineage (GTDB taxonomy): Bacteria > Nitrospirota > Nitrospiria > Nitrospirales > UBA8639 > JACKFE01. Next base: position 2,877 of record JBDIVP010000249.1, on the reverse strand, counting down.
CCTGATCCTTGTTCAACTGAAACATCTCCTCCACTTCCTCGAACGATTTGCCCGTTCCCAGCATTCCCACCACCGTCGCCACGTCGATAGCCGTCCCCGTGAGACAGGGCTTTCCCCTGCAAATTTCCGGGCTCATCGATACTCCGGGAAAGACATCCATGATCACAATCGTCCCTGCATTATTATCCTATTTTACTTGAGAGTTCCTCATCCTGGGAATCCAATCGAAAAGCTTTTGCATACCCGCTAGTAATGCCGTCTTTCCTGCTCATTTTGAAGAGATACGGCTTATAAACTCTCCCACTCGATAGCCGTCAAGCCATCAGGTTAACCGTGCAAATGACCGCCCCCTCTTTTTATTTTTTCATCGGCATCGGGTAGATGCCCAGAGGAGTGGTCTTTTGTGAAGATGTGTTGACGGGCTGTATATAGCTCAAAGGTTGTCCAACCGGAAGCGGAAAGTAGTCTTGGGGTGTGGAAAGGTGGAAAATGGTTGAACGTCCACATCCGCGAACAACCCTATTTGGCAAAGATCAGAATACTGTTGGCGGGAATGACCACTCTGGAAGACGTCGGCAGTCCGTGCATAGGCTGTCCTTCAGCCTGAAGACCGCCGCCGTTGCCGGCCACCTTTGGATTCATCCATCCATCATACACATCACTGTTGAACACCTCCCGCCAGTACCCGAAAACGGGGAACCCAAGTTCGTAGGCCCAAAAGGTGGAGTCGTTCAGGCTGGCAACAACGACGACATCCTGTCCTTTGCCGCGAATCCAACGATGGAAGGCAAGGATCCGATTGGCATTGTGTACGTGGAATACGTTCACATCGGTGCCCTGCAAGGCAGTGAGTTGCCGACGGACCGCGAGCAATTCACGGGTACAACGAAGAAAGTCGCGCATGGTGGGGTCTGATTCCAAGCCTTCCCACCAAATTTGATACAGACTTCCCGGTTCATCATGCCACGGTTTATCTTCCAGAATTTCCTGTCCCATGAAGAGGTGCGGAATTCCAACCGCCGTGAGGGTCAACCCCATCGCGACTCGCGACCGGCTTCTGGCATACCAGGAACGGGCATTGGAACCATCCGCAAGACGAGGGATCCGGGGAGCACGATCTTTGTAGACCAGATCATGATTTTCCACGCATTGAACTGCTCGCCAGGAATCCGCCAAAAGCGGTGAGGCCAGCTCCCTCGCAATCCGGTCCATCCCGACAAAGGCCCCTCCTCCCGTTGACGCCTGACCGACGGCGTTCCGTACAGCCTCCCGCAGCCCGTCTGTCTGCAACGCATCAAAACCGGCGCCGCCGAGATGGGTCGGCGAGACAACAGCCTGTTCAACCGGCCAATGTTCGGCAATATGAATGGCCTCGGGTTTGAGGTATCGACAGGTGTCCGTCACATATTGGCAGAAGAGCCATCCATGTTCCCCGCCTTCGTGATTGATGACGCTTACCTCATCATACCGGAATCCGTCACAATGGCATTCCAGAAGGTAAAAGGTGGCATTGTCGATAAGAAACTGCTTGACCTGATTATTCCAATAGGCAAACACCAAACCGCCCGCCCATCCACGATCCGTGAAATACAGGCTGTCGTTGTTATTGCCGTAGGGACGCCGATCAAAAAAATACAGACACCGGTCACCAAAATCGCCCCCCGCATGATTGTAGACCACATCCAAAATGACGGCTAGGCCGAATACGTGGCACATATCCACCATCATCCGGAACTGGTTTGCCGTGCCGGTGATATCCTCCTGCCCGTAGGGACACAGGGTCGGATCAACTTGATGCAACAGCAGATTAATGCTTTCAAGATAACGTGGCAAATCCTGATCATGCCTTGGAATGCCATAATCGGTTTCCGGTGAAAAATAATCGACCCCGTTATACCCCATGCTGAACATGGTAGGAAATTCAACGATCGGCAAGAATTGGACGGCATTGATTCCCAACGCCTTTAAGTACGGCAACCGTTCGATGACATCCAGGAAGGTACCGCTGGACCGGCCGGCAGGAATCAACCAAGTCCCGATGTGAAGCTGGTAGATGACCAATTCATGGAAAAAGGGCGGCTTCCACCCGGCATCATGCCAAGGAAAGGAGGCCGGATCGTAGAGAAGGCATTGACAATCCGGCCACATCGGCTCCTCGGTCAGATCGCGGGCGAACGGATCCCGTTTCGGGCCTTCTGTTCCTCCGGCCGGACCCAGCACCGAAAATAAATACCGGTCGCCCTGTTTCAGGCCTGGAACGAAACCGGCCCACTGCCCATTGCCGATTCCGTTAAGTCTCCCGGCCCGGCCATGGTTCCAACTCCCATCCGGCTGTTTGGTGAACCCCCATACCACCTGAACCTCCCTGGCAGCCGGAGCCCACACACGAAAGGTCGCCCCGATTCTGCCGGGCAGGACCGACCCGCCCATGGGAGTCTGATGAGATATGTTATCCATGGAGAGCATGTCAATCATGGTCGGTGGCGTTTCAGAGTGCAGCATGCTACACCCCTCCCCTCCTTAATCGGTTGATCTCCATGGGTCATACCATCCTGCAGTTTTTGCAGAATGATCCCTCCTTGATTCCCGCCATATACCACAGTACCTGAAATTTGCGTCGTAGAATGCTAATGAAAATTCCATAATAATTCAAACCGGCTTGGTCACGGAGTACACATGCCCATCGGACTCCAATTCACGGCTGATCGTGAAGCCAATTGGGAACCTCAATGGGTCTGTTGAAAAAAGCCGCCAGCGGCGTTCTCCGAAGCCGTGAAACGTGAGAAGTCTAAAGGATCATATCGGCGAAGCGGACCTCTTTTCCCATTCCTTTTCACGTTTTCTTTTTCTCTTCTTCCGTTCATCGCTACGGTCTTG
>JBDIVP010000248.1:0-5387 GCA_039794325.1 Candidatus Inrsubterrania sp. | reverse complement strand
GGTGACACCTTTGTGATTGCTGAAAGCGAGGACACGGCTGTTCAAACGGGTATTGTTCCTGATACGGCCCCCTGTCCGGAGTGCGTGAAGGAAATGTTCGATCCGTTTTCGCGCCGCTACCGGTATCCTTTTACCAACTGCACGCATTGCGGACCCCGCCTCACCATCCAGGAAAGTATTCCATACGATCGGTCACGTACGACCATGAAAGGATTTGCGTTATGTGAAGACTGTCTGGCCGAATATCGCAATCCCGAAGATCGCCGATTTCATGCCCAACCCATAGCCTGCCGTATCTGCGGCCCGACCGTCAGGCTTGAACGTATGGGTGGAAATCCTGTTTCGGTTCATGCCGGCACCACGGTGGATGAAATCGATGCGGTCGGTAGTCTTCTCCGGAAAGGATACATTCTGGCTCTGAAAGGGCTGGGTGGCTTTCAATTGTCCTGTGACGCCACGCACGAGGAGGCGGTGAGTCGGCTGCGGGCTTTCAAACGACGAGAGGGAAAACCCTTTGCGTTGATGGCCCGGGATCTGGATGTTATCCGGCGGTATGCCACCGTCGATCAGATGGAAGCCGGCCTGTTGCAAAGCCCGTCCGCGCCGATTGTTCTCCTCAACCGTCGACCGGAGCGATGCCTCGCTTCCGGGATCGCTCCCGGTCTGTCTACGTATGGGTTCATGTTGCCCAATTCCCCGTTACATCATTTGATTCTTGCCCGCATGGCCAATCCGATTGTGTTGACCAGCGGCAATGTCTCCGGCGAACCCCAGTGGACCGACAATGATGAGGCCAAAGCCCATCTTAAGGCGTTGGCTGACTTTTGCCTGCTGCACAATCGCGGCATCGTCCAACGGGTTGATGATTCCGTGGTTAAAGTCATGGATCAGGTTCCGCGTGTCCTGCGTCGCAGCCGGGGATATGCGCCGGCACCGATCCGTGTGCCTCCGGGTTTTGAGCATGCCCCTTCAATATTGGCGATGGGTGGGGAACTCAAGAATACCATCTGCCTGGTTCAGGACGGGCAAGTTCTGTTGTCGCATCATATCGGAGATTTGGAGGATGCGCTGACTTATGCGGATTATCAACGGGCTCTCTCGTATTACCGGCATCTGTTTGCGCATAAACCTGAGATGATTGCCGTCGACCGGCATCCGGAGTACCTGTCAAGCAAAGCCGGTCGTAAGGAAGCTCGACTCACAGGGCTGCCGATCATGGAAGTCCAACATCATCATGCCCATCTGGCTGCCTGCTTGGCGGAAAACGGAGTACCGCTCGATTCGAAGCCGGTTCTGGGTGTCATTTTGGATGGGTTGGGATATGGGGAAGATCACACAATCTGGGGAGGAGAATTCTTATTGGCGGATTACCAGCAGTTCACCCGTGTCGGAACCTTCAGGCCGGTGGCCATGTTGGGAGGAACGCAGGCGATCAGGGAACCCTGGCGGAATACTTATGCGCATTTAATGGCGGAAATGGGGTGGGCCCGGTTTGCGATGCACTACTCCAATCTGCCATTGTTTAACCTGTTAGAAAAAAAACCGCGAGAGACGCTGGATCGGATGTTGACCAATCACATCAACAGTCCCCTGGCTAGTTCCTGTGGCCGGTTGTTCGATGCCGCCGCCGCCGCAATGGGCATCCGTTTCGAGCAGGTGCTTTATGAAGGACAGGGCCCGATGGAGATGGAAGCCTTGATTGATGAAGACACGCTTGGATATGAGGGCGAAGCGTTGGCGTACCCATTTTCCATTTTACGGATGAAAGATTCCGGCCTGCCGTATATTGAGCCACTTGACATGTGGCAGACGCTGCTGGGAGACCTTAGGCTCCGGACGCCCGTTCCCGTCATGGCAGCCCGTTTTCATAAAGGGCTGGCCAACGTCATTTGTCGCATGGTTCACCTGTGCGTTCGCTCTCACGAGCATCGACACTGGTTTCAGACAGTTGTTCTCTCCGGAGGAGTCTTTCAAAATCGGATTCTGTTTGAACGGGTGAAACGCCGGTTGGAAGCCGACGGACTGGCGGTCCTGTCCCACCGCCTTGTTCCCATGAATGATGGCGGGCTGGCCTTGGGGCAGGCCATGGTGGCCGCCGCCTGGGCTTTGACCACGCGGCTGAATGGTACAGGGGAAACATGAGATCATCAGAATATGAAAGACCAACGAGAACCGAAGATGATCAGGGAGTTTGACGTGGAATGTGCTTAGGGATTCCGGGACGAATCGTCGGCATCAGCCAGGCGGAGAATAACCTGGCCATTGTGGAGGTAGGGGGCGTCCGGCGGGAAGTGAATATTGCCTGCATTGTGGACGATGAGCATCCTCCGGCTGCCTGCATGGGAGATTGGGTATTGGTGCATGTGGGGTTTGCCATGAGCCGGATCGATGAAATGGAAGCCCTGCGGACCATTGACCTGTTGAACGAAATGGAAGAAACACAAACCGAACTGGAAGCGCTGCGGAAATCCGGATTCCTCGACCATCCCGGCACGTAGGAAGATAAACCCATGTCGACACATGAGCCCTTATCAGCCCTCTATCCTTTTTTACACCCTGCTTCCGGCAATTCCGCTTCTCCGGACACCCGGTTGTTGGAGTCGGTCCGGTTGAAGACCCATGAAAGCCTTCAGGTCGTCCAGACCTTTATGAGCAACCAGGGGGAGAAGGTTGTGGCCGCGGCCAAGGCTATTGGGCAAGTGTATCAAAAGGGTGGGCGGTTATGGACGATGGGCAATGGAGGATCCAGTTGCGATGCCGCTCATCTTGCCGTGGAATTTTTGCATCCGGTGACAACCGGTCGCCCCGCACTTCCCGCCGTCAATTTGGCTACGGATCAGGCCATGATGACCGCTGTGGGCAACGATGTCGGGTTCGACCACATTTTCGTGCGCCAGTTGATTGCTCAGGCCAAACCGGGTGACGGGGTGATCGGTCTTTCGACCAGCGGGCAGTCGGTTAATATCATGCGTGCGTTCGTCAAGGCCCGCGAAATGGGGCTTACGACGATCGCCCTGACCGGAGGAACCGGGGGAGCCATGGCTGCGTCTCCGGCGGTTGACCATTGCCTGATTGTCCCCACCGACAGCATTCACCGGATCCAGGAATGTCATGTCCTGATTTATCATATTCTCTGGGATTTGGTGCATACGTTATTGGCCGACCAACGAGATCCCTCAGAAGCCAAACAGGATACGCTGTGAAATATATTGATGAATTCCGGGATCCACGGAAAGCTGAGATCCTTCTTCAGGAAATTCAGGGGTTGGTGACTCGTCTCACCGCCAACAGGGATCGCCCGATTTGGATTATGGAAGTATGCGGCGGCCATACCCACACGATTTTTCGCTATGGGTTAAACCGATTGCTTCCGAAGGAAGTGGAATTTATTCATGGGCCGGGTTGTCCGATTTGCGTGCTGCCACGAGGGCGGGTGGATGATTGCGTGGCCTTGGCCGAACGCCGTGAGGTGATCCTGGCCACCTTCGGGGATGCCATGCGAGTGACCGGATCACGGAACAGTCTCCTGCAGGCCAAAGCCGAGGGAGCCGACGTGCGCATGGTCTATTCGCCGCTGGATGCCTTACGGCTGGCCCGGTTGAATCCAGAAAAAGAAGTGGTGTTTTTCGGTCTGGGATTCGAGACGACGATGCCCGGCACCGCTCTGACGATTCTGCAGGCCCAACGGGAGGGAATCCCGAACTTTTCCATCTTTTGCAATCACATCACGATCATTCCCACCATCAAAGCCATTCTGGATTCGCCGGATCTCCAGTTGGACGGCTTTTTGGGTCCGGGCCATGTGAGCATGGTCATCGGGTTGGAACCGTATACCTTTATCCCCCGGTATTATCAAAAGCCCATCACCATTGCCGGGTTCGAACCGCTGGATATGTTGCAATCGGTGTGGATGGTTCTCAAGCAAATGGCTGAAGGACGCTGTGAAGTGGAAAACCAATACACCCGGATCGTGCCCCGGCATGGGAATCGGCAAGCCTTGCAGGCCATTCAGGAGGTGTTTGAACTGCGGGAATTTTTCGAATGGCGGGGATTGGGGTCGATCAATCATTCCGGCATTCGCATCCGGGACGCCTATTCCGCCTTTGACGCGGAGCGAAAATTTCCGATGCCCAATCTGAAAATTGCCGATCCTACATCCTGCCAATGCGGGGAAGTGTTGAAAGGGGTGATCAAGCCTCCTCAATGCAAGGTGTTTGGTGAGGCCTGCACTCCTCAGAATCCCTTGGGAGCCCTGATGGTGTCCACGGAAGGGGCTTGTGCGGCGTATTACCATTACGGCTGGATTCCTGAAGAAGATCTTCGTCCAAAACACACTTCCGTGTGAAAAGTCCCGAAGGGAAACGAGTGGAAATGACAAGTCCGGAATCACCATCCTCCTCGCCTTGGAGTGCTGATCGAAGCCGGGCGCTTGCCGGGTCCCGGTTGAGCGATCAACGAATTACGCTGGCACATGGGAGCGGTGGCAAAGCGATGCGGGAGCTGATTCAAGATCTGCTGGTGCCGGTCTTTAACAATCCTTGGCTTGAAGTCATGGAGGATCAGGCCGTGATTCCGTTGAGGGACTTGCTTCAGTATGGCGATCGGCTGGCTTTTACCACCGACACCTTTGTGGTGGATCCCTTGTTTTTCCCTGGAGGGAATATTGGAGACTTGGCGGTCAACGGCACCGTGAACGATTTGGCCGTCAGCGGTGCCCGCCCCTTATTTTTATCCTGTGGGCTGGTCATGGAGGAAGGATTGCCGGTGCAAACTCTTACCGACATTGTTTACGCCATGAAGCAGGCGGCCGACCAGGCGGGTATCACCATCGTCACGGGAGATACCAAGGTCGTTGAAAAAGGGGCAGCCGACAAACTCTTTATCAACACAACCGGTATTGGTGTCATTAGGGAAGGCATTGCTCTCGGGGCGACCAAAGCCCGGCCGGGGGATGCCATTGTGACCAACGGGTATATCGGCGATCATGGGGTGGCGATTCTTCTGGCCCGTAATGATCTGGGGTTGGAATCCGATGTGCGTAGCGATACCCGGCCCGTCCATGACCTGGTGGCATATATGCTGGATGTCTGCCCGGATATCCATTGTCTCCGGGATGCCACCCGCGGAGGGGTGGCTACCGTCTTGAATGAATTTGCCGGGGCTTCCCATGTATGCCTGCACATCCAGGAAGCTCGATTGCCGATCAGAGAGTCGGTGCGGGGAGCCTGTGAAATTCTCGGGCTGGATCCGTTGTATCTGGCCAATGAAGGCACCATCGTGGCAGTGGTGCCCGCCGAGAGGGTTTCCGCCCTTCTGTCGGCTATGCGCGAACATCCGATGGGAAAAGAAAGCGCCATTATCGGAACTGTTCAGCCCAGTCCTGAAGG
>JBDIVP010000247.1:0-5403 GCA_039794325.1 Candidatus Inrsubterrania sp. | reverse complement strand
GTTTGCCTTTGAACCCTTTGGCTGATTCCAATGGGATAAAGAAGCCGTCCTCATCCTGTTTGACTTCACGCCCCCTGGCCTCACCCCACGTATCGTCCGTCAGGTTATAGCGCAGGCTCCATCCATCTTTTTGCGGAGTAGCCCGGATGGTGAGCGTATTCCGGTACAGATTTTCACCGGGGAGGTGTTGATTCAAAAACAAAAATCCGTTGATTTCATATCCCGTGGTCGATACGCTCACATCCACGGTAAAGACGACAGTGTTGCCGACCGTAATGTTTTTCGTACTGAGAAACACCGAAAAGAGCATGGGTGACCGGGGGCTATTCAGACCCTTGACCTTGTCTACACGCAGCAATTCATCGAATTTCCGCAATACGGCTGAGAACGTTTCCTTCCGGCGTTCGGTGAGTTTGTACGTCATCGATCCGCGGGGAGAAACCGTCGCCTCGAACAGATAGGAAGCGCGAATTTCGCGGCCCTGATCGTGCGCCTTTTGGACAGATGGAGGCAGTGGCAGGGCCTCCACCAACAGCTTGCCCTCCACTTTCATGTCCCCGAACAAAAAGCGGACTAGATTCTGATAGCCCTCTTCGGAATTGACGATGCCGTACGGACCGCTGTGCGTCCGATAGACGAAGGCGCGGGGGGTCTGCTGCACCGACGCGTGTTCGATTTTGACCAACCCATCGCTCATTTCACCGGCCAGCAGACGGGCCATGCCACCGGACGCCGCATAATCCCGATGATTGGTCCCTACCAGGCAAAAGAACCGGTGCGGGTCAAACGCGCCATTCAGCGAATCGACACGGCCCGAGTTTTTGGGTACCCCGCCTTTGGGAAGATTCAAATACTCGGCCATATGCGTGCGGTTGAAATTGTTCATGTCCCATAGACTCAGAAACCCCGGGATATTGAACCCCGCCATGTCGATGCCGTTGTGCGGGGAAGCATAGGTAAAAACTTTGTCCACCAGCCGGCGAACGGCGGCGGTGCCGACTTTGGGATTCTGCAGAAAACATCGGCATACCAACCCCCCCATGGAATGAGCCACCAGGTAGACTTTAAAGGCCCCCAAGGCCTCTTTGTCCCCACCGCACACCTGATCGCGCACTTGCAGGATAAGATCCCCGAGCCCCTGGGCCGCCTCCAGCATGCTTGGCGCCTGACCGGTTCCCAAATCACGATCGCCTTGCTCATAATACCGATAGATAATGATGCTTTTGGCCGGAAGCTGATCCGATTTCTCCCGCCCTTCCAGATAGATGTCCTGGTACCCATAATCCTTCATCAAGCGCACCAACGGCGATTCGAAGATATGCCGGGTGGGCTTGCCCTCCCAATTCTGGCGGGTCTTGGTCGACCCCAGGTTGAACCCCATGTACGGCGTCGACACGGTCGCCTCGATTTCGCTCTGGGTCATGGCATATCCACGGACGTAAATAATGGGATAGAACGGTCGTTGCATGACGGACATGAGTCACTCCTTTTGCAAAGGATGGGATATCAAACGCTCAAAGGCCGATGAGTGGTTCAAGGGATGTGTTGATCGAAAAACCTGCCACCATGCCATACCAAGTGGCGGTTCGCTCCATTTATGACCAATTCAACGGGTGGAATTTTAATGGTTCCGGACAAACTTCTCCAGTTGAAAATGCTTTGGATGATCGGACCATACCCGATATCGCAAAACCATGGCGAAGGCGACTGGGAATAAGATTCCCAAAAGTGCCCCAGCCGCCGGACTTACCGGAATGAGTCCACTCTTTCATACCGGGCGGTGAAATGACGGAGAAACAGGGCCTGCTCAAGGAAGCGGAACGGCTTTAATCGCTCCCGCCTGTGAAAAACCGCCTCCACCACTTCCACGGTATAATCCATATGGCTTTGCGTATAGACCCGGCGGGGAATGGCCAACCGCACGAGTTCCCTCGGGGCGGCCTCTTCCGCACCCGTCTCGGGATTGTGCTTTCCGAACATGGCCGTGCCGATTTCCACGGCGCGAATCCCCCCGAGCGCATACAAATCCACGCACAGCGCGATGCCGGGAAGTTCCAGAGATTTTAAATGCGGGGCAAAGCGTGAAGCATCCAAATAAACGGCATGCCCCCCCGGCGGACGCAAGATCGGCACCCTCAGTTGATGTAAATGATCGCCCAAATATCCCGTGGACGTGATTCGATATTGCAAATAATCTTCCTCCATGCCTTCGCGCAGCCCTTCGGCCATGGCCTCCAAATCCCGCCCGGCCAACCCGCCGTACGTGGGAAACCCTTCAGTGAGGATCAGCAAGTTTTTTTCTTGTTGCGCCAATTCGGCATTTCTGGTGGCCAGAAACCCGCCGATATTGACGATGCCGTCTTTTTTAGCGGACATGGTACAGCCATCGGCCAAATCACACATTTCCCGGACGATCTTACGAACCGATTGGCCGGCATAGCCCGGTTCCCGCAATTTAATGAAATAGGCATTCTCGGATATCCGGCAGGCATCCAGATAGAGCGGCCGGTCATAGGCCCGGCAAACGGCAGCCACGGCTTTGACATTGGCCATCGAAACCGGCTGGCCTCCTCCGGAATTATTGGTGACGGTCAGCATGACCAGGGGAATCCGCTCGCGCCCTTCCCGTTCAAAGAGACTCTTCAATCCTTCTACATCCATGTTGCCTTTGAAGGGATGTTCACTGGACAAATCGTCCAGTTCCCGGCAGGGCAGATCCACCGCCTCGGCTCCGGCAAATTCCACATTGGCGCGGGTGGTATCAAAGTGCGTGTTGTTGGGCACCACATGGCCGGGTTTGCAGACGGTGGAAAACAAAATGCGTTCTGCCGCTCTTCCCTGATGAGTGGGGATGATCAAGGGGAATCCCATGAGTTCCTGGACGGCCGCTTCAAACCGGTAAAACGAGGGACTGCCGGCATAACTTTCATCGCCTCGCATCATCGCGGCCCACTGCCTGGCGCTCATAGCTCCCGTGCCGCTGTCGGTGAGAAGATCGATCAGCACGTCGTCCGAATGGAGCCGAAACACGTTGTAGCCGGCCTTTTCAATCAAGGCTCGCCGTTCCGCTTCAGTCGTCATCCGAATGTGCTCGACCATCTTGATGCGAAACGGTTCAATGATCGTTTTGAACATGCGACATCCTCCGTTAGGCTGAATCTTCAATTGCCCCCATCCGACCTGCTTCCATGTACCAGGATCATATCAGCTTCGGCGATGACAACGAATGACCAACGGAGGTTGCCCGGGAGGATTTTTCCTCTTTGAAAGATGGGCACCTCCTCCGAGGAGCAGGCACTCCTCATATGGCAGGCCCTTTGATTCGAAAAGCGATCGTGGTCGGTTAGCACACGGCACCGGTCCCACCCTCAACTTGACACCTTTGCTTCGCCTGATTAGGCTCCAATACGGTATGATTCATCCCCGCATGGCCCTGCCGGTGGAGAGCGTTTGGCTTTTGTGCTGACCGCATGTCGAATCCACATAACCACCTCCTCTACGACGACAAGGGACGAATGAGCAAACCGATCAGCCGCTGGTTTTCCCGAATCGTCATCGTGGCCATTCTAGGGATCGCCGCCTATGCCGGCTGGCACACACTCCAGCCGGAAGGACTGCCTGAAGGCTTCGCCGGCGGTAACGGACGCATTGAGGCGGTGGAGGTGGATATTGCCACCAAGACGGCAGGCCGGATCAAAGAAATTCTTATTCAGGAAGGCGACCTCGTGCGGGCCGGGCAAGTCCTGGCCAGGATGGATACCGCTACGTTGAGAGCCCAACTCCGGGAAGCCAAGGCCCAATTGCAGCAGGCCCGGATCGGCATTGAAACCGCAAAAAGCCAAGTCACACAACGGGAGGCGGAGAAAGCCGCTGCTCAAGCGGTCGTCGCCCAGCGGAACGCCGAACTGGACGCCGCACGGCGGCGGCTCGCCCGGACGGAGGAGCTGGCGCCTCAGGGTGCCGTCTCAACCCAAGCCCTCGACGACGATCGCGCCCAAGTTCAAAGTGCCACCGCCGCCGTCAACGCGGCCGAAGCGCAGGTGGCCGCCGCCAATGCCGCGCTGGCTTTCGCCAGGTCCCAGGTCATCGCGGCCCAATCCATTGTCGAAGCCATGAGCGCCACCATCCAGCGTATTGAGGTGGATATCGATGACAGCGAGCTGCGTGCCCCGCGGGACGGGCGTGTCCAGTATCGCATCGCGCAGCCGGGCGAAGTGCTCCAGGCCGGCGGCCGCGTCCTGAACCTGGTGGACATCACCGACGTCTACATGACCTTTTTCCTGCCGACCGCCCAGGCCGGGCGCCTGGCACTTGGAACCGAAGCCCGCCTGGTCCTGGATGCCGCCCCGGAATTCGTCATCCCGGCCGAAATTTCCTTTGTCGCGGATGTCGCCCAATTCACACCCAGAACCGTCGAAACCGCCGACGAACGTCAGAAGCTCATGTTCCGCATCCGCGCGCGCATCGCCCCCGAGTTGCTTCGCCGGCATCTTCACCAGGTGAAGACCGGCCTCCCCGGTATGGCGTATGTGCGGCTGGACCCTCAGGCGGAATGGCCGGTTAACCTGCAGGTCAAACTTCCGCAATGAATGGTGCCACATCCGCCACCTCGATTGCCCGTTTGCGCGATGTCGGCCTCCGCTATGGAAAGGTCCAAGCCCTTGACGGTATCGATTTGGACATTCCTGCCGGCTGCATCGCCGGATTTATCGGCCCCGACGGCGTAGGAAAGTCGAGTCTTCTGGCGCTGGTGGCCGGAGCACGTGCCCTGCAAACCGGACGGCTCGAAGTTCTGGACGGCGATATGGCCCAGGCTCGCCACCGCCGTATGCTCTACCACCGTATCGCTTATATGCCGCAGGGTCTCGGCCGGAATCTCTACCCCACCCTTTCGGTGATGGAAAATATCGATTTTTTCGGTAGGCTGTTCGGTCACCACCGGACCGAACGGACACACCGCATTCAAACCCTCACCCGGGCCACGGGTCTTGCTCCATTTCTCGACCGACCCGCCGGCAATCTGTCGGGGGGAATGAAACAGAAATTGGGTCTGTGCTGTGCGCTGATCCACGACCCGGATCTGCTCATCCTCGACGAACCGACCACCGGGGTCGATCCCCTCTCCCGCCGACAGTTTTGGGAACTGATTCAAGGGCTCCGAAACAACCGGCCGACCATGAGTGTCCTGGTGGCCTCCGCCTATATGGAAGAAGCCTCGCACTTCAACTGGTTGGCGGCAATGGACGCCGGACGAGTGCTGGCCACAGGCCCCCCCGACATCTGCTGGAACGAACCGGCACGTCTTCCTTGGAAGCCGCGTTCATCGCCCTGCTACCGGAGGAAAAACGGCGCGGCCATCGGGCAGTGGACATTCCGCCGCGGCCGGTTCAAGAGGACGAAGAG
>JBDIVP010000246.1:0-5456 GCA_039794325.1 Candidatus Inrsubterrania sp. | reverse complement strand
GCTATCCAATAAGCTTGTCGTACTCGGCATGGCTGCCGATCCAAAACCACGAGATTCCGCCTCCATCGTCGACACCAATGGCCCGGTAATGCAAGCCAACTCGAGCGGACCAGAACTCGCCGACATGTTTGAGGTGAATGGACGGATGTCGCGGGTCATCTTTCATCAGAGCAAAACACCGATCGGCAAGCTGCTGCACTTCGGCAGGAAGGGCGCGGTAGTGAAACCAAAATTCCGGAGATGCGAAGTGCTTCAAAGCTCTGTGCTCTTACTTTCCCGGCGCGCACGACGTGCGGCTTCGCCCAGAGCGTCAAGTTTTCCGGACTTCACGTCTGCCTCGAACTGCCGATCCCATGCTTGAGCATCGAATTCGGCATACCACTTTCGGAATTCGGCCAGTTCCGACCCCGACAGATTCCGAATCTCCTCTTCAATTTCCTCGACTTTGCGCATAATTCACCTCGTGGACCGAAGTATACACCCACACTATATCCGCCGTCTTCTCAATCGCGTGGAAGGTGAAGCCCTCATGATCGTGCAATTGCGCTTTCACTACTGAATCTAAAAACGGCAGTTACAAGGCCGCTCGCCCGTTCATGCTTCGACAGGCTCAGCACGAACGGGGTGTTGAAGAGGTCCCGGATGGCCAACTACAGTTTTTAGGCTGAATCTTCCAAACGTGAGCTGAGTATTCACTGGCAGATCATCCTCTCACATCCGGGAGGACATGCGTTTGAGTATCAGGTCTTTTTTCTTGACCACATACTCGCTATTGTCGGTGGGATGATGGCGGCCAGACGGGTTTTCTCATCCATCATGGGTTGGGAAAGTAACTTGAGGCTTAGGAATGGTAAAGCAGAGAAGGTATATGTGTCCGAACGATCACATCTCGCTTTCCTCAATTCCTGCAAGCTTCATGAGGTGTTTTAGCAAACCCATCTTGAGTGCCGAATTTCCGTGAATTGGCACGGAAATTCGAACAGGGTTTCCCTCCTTTACATAAATGTGATGGCTGCCCCTCGTTCTTCGCAATTCCCAACCTTTCCTTTCAAGAAGTTTGGCAAAATCCTTCCCTGATATGGCCCTCACACCGCAATCTCCATGACCTTGTCTTTGTCGGTTATTTGCACCTCCTTGATGTCTACGGACAAACAACCCTCGACTGCCTCGTAAATGTTTCCGAGAAGTTCATCAAACGTCTCGCCTTGAGTCACACACCCCGGAATGGAGGGAACTTCGGCCCAAAACCCTCCTTCCTCCGCTTCATGAATAATGACTTTGAGTTTCATGCCATCACCTCACTCGTGTTTTGAAAAATCACCTCATATGATCAGAAAACCTGGATGCAGCAAACAACCTTTCTTTTTTGTGAAATAGATCAAGCAGATTCTTCGTCAATTGGGAAGATATGTCAAGCAGGCATTCCTCATTCGAAAGGATCGAGGCCATTATGAAATGGGGAAGAAAAAGAGGACAATCGGCGTCTTATCCATCTCATGGGCAGAGGATGCACACCCACTTACCGACTGGCCATGCGTTTGAGGATCAGGTCTTTTTTCTTCACCACATAGTCGCTATTGTCGGTGGGGCGATGGCGCAAGGGGCTGGGGATGACGGAAGCCAGTCGGGCGCCTTCGTCTGTGGTGAGTTGGGAGGCGGGTTTGTGAAAGTAGCGTTGTGCCGCGGCCTCGATGCCGAAAATGCCGTGGCCCCATTCGATGCTGTTCAAATACACCTCCAGGATGCGGCTTTTGCTCAATCGCATTTCCATGAACCAGGTCAGGATCAGTTCCTTGAATTTGCGGACCGGATCGCGTGAGGTGGAGAGGTACAGATTTTTGGCCAGTTGTTGGGTGATGGTCGACCCGCCTCGCACGATCCGGCCTTCCTCCCAATTGGCCGCCATGGATTGACGGACTTCATACCAATCGACGCCGGCGTGCGAATAGAAGGCGCCGTCTTCGGCCACCAACACAGCCATTCGCACATGCTGAGGGATTTGCGACAGGGGAACCCAGCGGCGATCGATCTTTAAAGGTTGGCCCTGCTCCCGGGCTTCGGCCAATCGTTGTTGCATGAGCGCGGTGCCTGACGGGTTATGGATGGGTAATCGCCACACGGCCGGGAAAGGGAGCGTCAACAATTCCACCACGATCAAAGTAACAAAGACCGCCAAGACCACTTTGAAGACCTTGCCCCGTTTTCGTTTGGGCCGAACCCGGCGGGCAGAGCTCATCCGCCATAGCGGTTTGTGGCCTCGAATGTGGGCTGTTCTCTGTCGTGCGCGTGCCATGGAATGTTCCGACCTTCACCTGTTCGGGTAAATGAGCTATGATGATGCCTTCAACGGGAGCCGGAAACAAGGGGGATCAAGGGTTTTATCTTGTGTGGGTATTTAGCCAATATTCCGAGGCCTTTTAGTTAGGGCATAGATCCCTCGCCGTTGGCTCGGGATGACACAGCAGGGGTAAGCACGTGAGGAATCACAGACCACTCACAACGGGGTTTGGGGTCATCCGCAGGAGAAATCACTTGAGGAACAGATCCCTCGCCGTTGGCTCGGGATGACAGACGGACGGACTACTTTCATGAACGCGATGATTCTCGAGCAGGATGCCGATGTCAGCCTGGGGCCTTTGCGGGCCCGTGACATTCCCATACCCGTACCCGGTCCCGGGCAGGTGCGTGTCAAAATTCATGTCTGCGGCGTCTGCCGGACCGATTTGCATGTGGTGGAGGGAGAACTTCCTCCGGTGACGAGACCGATTGTGCCCGGCCATGAGGCCGTCGGCATGGTAGATCAGGTGGGCCCAGGGGTCCGTCATATTAAGGAAGGCGACCGGGTCGGCATCGCCTGGCTGCAAGCCACCTGCGGCGCCTGTGAGTTTTGCGAGACCGGGCGGGAAAATCTGTGCGAGAAAGCCGTCTTTACCGGTTATCATGTCCATGGCGGCTATGCGGAATATGCGCTGGTGTCCGAGCACTTTGCCTATCCCATTCCTCCGGTATTCAGGGACGAGGAGGCCGCACCGCTGCTGTGTGCCGGCATCATCGGGTATCGTGCCTTACGCCGCAGCCAGATTCTCCCCGGCCAACGGTTGGGGCTGTACGGATTCGGGGCCTCCGCGCATATCACGATTCAAATCGCCCGGCATTGGGGCTGTTCGGTCTATGTCTGCTCTCTTCGGGAGGAACATCGGGAACTGGCCCGCCAACTGGGTGCGGTTTGGGTGGGGGAAGCTTCGGCCATGCCGCCGGACAAGCTGGATTCGGCCATTCTGTTCGCTCCCGCCGGCGAATTGGTTCCTCCCGCCTTGCGGGCCTTGAAAAAAGGGGGCACCCTCGCCCTGGCCGGAATTTATATGACGGATATTCCGGCGTTGGATTATACAAAGGATTTGTTTCAGGAACGCACGCTCCAGAGTGTGACAGCCAACACCCGCCAGGACGGGCTGGACCTTTTGAAGGAAGCCGCGGAAATTCCCATTCGCACGCACACGGTCCCCTTCAAACTGGAGGAAGCCAATCTGGCGCTCCAACAGTTAAAAAAGGGTAACATTCAGGGAGCCGGCGTGCTGCACATGATCTAAACGCGCAGGGAGAATTCCTAACATCCCCGTTCGAAAAACAGCCCCCGGTTGATATCGCCGATGCTCACCATGCCCATCAATTTTCCCTTTTCCGCCACCGGAATGCGCCTGAAGTTCTTCATGCCCATGTAGGATGCCGCCTCCAAGATCGGCGTCTTAGGAGTCACCGTCAGGGGATTGCGGCTCATCACCTCTTCCACCTTTTTTTTCAAGACGTCCGGATAGCCCTCTTCCATTTCCGTAAAATCGCGGCTATGGACATTGTCATGGATGTAGTCTCCGAAATTGGGGAAGAGGGGGAGCATCACATCGCGAAGGGCCACCAACCCGATCAGGTTCTGGTGTGAATCAATAACCGGAATCGCTCCGCAATGCCGGCTCAGCATTTTGATGACGACCGATCGGACGGAATCCGTTGGAAACGCAGTCAGCACACCTGTTGACATGACTTCATGAACCAGCATGGCCACCTCCCGGAATGAGGGTGAGACAACGTATAGGCCTACTCTACTCCCCTTAAATCCACATTGTCAGCCTCATACCCGGCCGCCAGCGAGTCCGGCTTGCGAGGGTCCGATGCTCCATACCACCCATGCGGCCCTTTGAGAATGCTTTGCGCTCCGCCCATGGTTTCCCCGACCGTTATGGTATGCCCCCATTCCCTCAAGCGATCCAAGGTATCCCGGCTGAAGCCCCGCTCCACCCGAACTTCGTCAGGCAACCACTGATGATGAACACGCGGAGCCGCCGTGGCGGAGGCCGGGTTCATGTCATGATCGATGACGTTCAGAATGATTTGCAGGGTGGTCGTGATGATGCGGCTGCCGCCCGGGCTGCCGGTCACCAAAAACGGTTCTCCCTCCCGGAAGACCATGGTCGGCGTCATGGAAGACAGCGGCCGCTTCCCCGGTTCGATCGCATTGGCCGTCGAGCCGATCAAACCATAAGCATTGGGGGTTCCGGGCTTGGCCGAAAAATCGTCCATCTCATTATTCAACAACATTCCGGTTCCGTCGGCCACAATGCCGGTGCCGAACGTATAATTCAGCGTGTAGGTGTTCGAGACCATGTTTCCTTCCCGATCCACGATCGAAAAGTGCGTGGTGTTCCCCCCCTCGTAGGGTACGGGATCGGAAGGACGGATGCTTGCCGACGGACGCGCTTTCCGTGGGGTAATCAGGGCATGGAGGCGGTTCGCATAGTCCTTGGAGATCAAACCCTGCAGCGGGACTTTCACGAAATCCGGGTCGCCCAGCCACCGGCTCCGGTCGGCATACGCCAGCTTCATACTCTCCACCAGCCGGTGGAGCGTTTCGGCACTGTGGTGGCCCCACTCACGAAGCGGCTCGGGCTCAAGCACATTCAACATCTGAATCAGGTGCACCCCGCCGGAACTGGGAGGAGGCATCGACACGACCTCATAGCCGCGGTAAGTTCCCCGTACCGGTTCCCGCCAGACCGCACGGTACCCGCGCAGATCCTCCCTCGTGATCAACCCTCCATGGGTGCGCATTTCCGCGAGCAGCCGCTCGGCGACGGGCCCGTCATAGAAGGCCTTGGGTCCCTGTTCGGCAATGCGCTCCAACGACCAAGCCAGATCGTACTGCACTAATCGATCCCCCGGACGATACACCCCGCCATCCGGTCGAAAAAAAATCCGTTTGGTGACCGGCCAACGTGCCAGGTGCTCCGCCTTGTCCTCCAACGTCCGGGACAAATCACGGGACACGATAAACCCTTCACGGGCCAGCCGGATGGCCGGGGCCATGACGTCCTTGAGCGACATGGTGCCATGGGTTTGAAGCGCTTCGACCAACCCGGCCACGGTCCCGGGCACCGCGACCGATTGATGACTGTAGCGTAGCC
>JBDIVP010000245.1:0-5476 GCA_039794325.1 Candidatus Inrsubterrania sp. | reverse complement strand
ATTGGAAACGTGTTTCCGAAGACTCACGAGGAAAAGTTGTGTAATCGACCTGAAAACTTCCCTTGACTCCTGGGATTGGTGAATTATTATGTAAAAGAAACCTCGGAACCCATGTAAAATGAATGGATCAGATTGTTGTCTCTGCCTCCTCGAGTCACGCTCGGTATCAATAGTGGGAAACCGGGCTTTGGTAATTGACATGTGGGGCTGGGTGTCGCATTAACCCCATGTCTGAATGTGAATGTCTCCGGTTTCCCTTCCAACCCGTCATTACACGTCCCCCGGTCAATGGACAGGATGGGTAGGTCTTCGGCCTTCACCCTGCGGGGGTGGAAGGACCGGCTCTGTCGGCTGTGTTAAGGGGATATTTCCGGCCACCTTGCGGGCGCAAGAAGAGGGAGCAGCGGAAGGGAACTGTCTGTGTGAGAGGGTCATATGCCATCCATGGTTGAAATCGACAATCTGCAGAAATCCTTTGGCCCTATTCTGGCCGTCAATGGGGTGTCCTTCACGGTGGGAGAGGGAGAAGTGCTGGGATTTCTGGGGCCCAACGGAGCCGGGAAATCCACTACCATGAAAATGATCACCGGATTTTTGACTCCCACCAGCGGAACTGTCCGGATTTGCGGGCAGGACATACAAGAGCATCCCCTCGAAGCCAAAAGACGAATCGGATATCTCCCGGAAGGGGCCCCGGGGTATGGGGATATGACCCCGGCCTCCTTTTTACAGTTCATCGGCGAAATGCGGGGGATTCGCGGCAAGGCCCTTCAACAGGCCGTGTCGGAAACCGTGGAAAAAGTGAACCTGCAAACCGTCCTGCAACAACCGATTGAGACCCTGTCGAAAGGATTCAAGCGTCGCGTGGGGCTGGCCCAGGCCATTCTCCACGATCCTGAGGTGTTGGTCTTGGACGAGCCGACGGATGGTCTGGACCCCAATCAGAAGCACGAAGTACGAACACTCATTCGGGCCATGGCCCGGCACAAGGCCATTATCCTATCCACCCATATTCTGGAAGAAGTACATGCCGTCTGCACCCGGGCCATGATTATTGCGAAAGGTAAGGTTGTGAGCGACGGCACCCCGGCGGAATTGGAAGGGAAGGCGCCCACGCACAATACGGTGCTGATGAGTGTTAGAGGAGTGGAGCCTCACACGGTCCAACAGCGCTTCGCCATGGTGCAAGGGGTCAAGAAAGTGGAGGAGATGGGCACTGAGGGGGATCTTGTGCGGTTCAGGATTTATCCCCAAGACGGCCGGTGGATCCTCCCGGAGGTGGGGCAGTGCGCCCGTGATCAAAATTGGGACGTGCAGGAATTGTATGTGGACCGTGGGCAATTGGATGAGGTGTTTCGCCTGCTGACCACATCCACCCAGGCGCTGACGTAATAGAAGAAATAAGGTTTATGGGGGAACTGTGGATCGTATTCGGGTGATCTTTAAACGGGAATTGGCCGGGTACTTTGCCACCCCGATCGCTGCCGTCTTCATTGTCATTTTCCTGTTGCTCAGCGGCGCGTTTACCTTTTATTTAGGCAACTTTTTCCCGCGAGGGCAGGCGGATCTCATCCCGTTTTTTGACTTTCACCCCTGGTTGTATCTGGTCCTGATTCCGGCCCTGGCTATGCGGCTCTGGGCGGAAGAGCGGAAATCAGGCACGATCGAATTGTTGATGACCCTCCCGGTCACCATGTGGGAGGCGGTCGTGGGCAAGTTTCTGGCGGCCTGGTGTTTCACCGGCATTGCACTGGTGCTGACCTTTCCGATGTGGATCACCGTGAACGTGCTGGGAGAACCGGATAATGGAGTGATCCTGGCCGGCTACCTCGGGAGTTTCCTCATGGCCGGAGGGTTTCTATCCATCGGCTCGTGCATGTCGGCCTTGACCAAAAACCAGGTAATCGCGTTCGTGATCAGCGTGGTGGTGTGCCTGGGATTCATATTAAGCGGATTTCCATTGGTACTGGATTTTTTTAGCGGCTGGGCGCCCCAGGTGATTATCAGTACCATCAGTTCCTTCAGCTTTTTGACGCATTTTCAATCCATCAACAAAGGCGTGTTGGACCTGCGGGATATTTTTTACTTCTTGTCGTTAATGGCCTTCTGGTTGTTTGCGACCGCGACGGTCATCGAGATGAAAAAGGCCGAATAATGGGTGGCGAGAAAAACGGCGTCTCCGTAGCCATAGCGGGGTGGGTTGAAGGAATCGGGGTGTTCAAAATGGTGCGTGCATGAAGAAACACGTGTTGACGGGAACGGGTTTAGTGATGGCCGCCGTGTTGTTCGGTGCGTTTAATATCGTCAGCAGCGCGGTCTTCAGTTCCGCCCGCTTCGACCTGACCGAACATAAATTGTATACCCTGTCGGAAGGGACGAAAAATGTGCTGAAGAACCTTCCCGAACCCATCACCCTCCGGTTTTATATTTCCAAAAAATTGGCTACCGGGTTGCCCGGGATCAAGGGATATGCCACCAGGGTGGAAGAGATGTTGGAAGAATACCGGCAGGTGGCTGGAGGGAATCTCGTATTGCACGTCCTGGATCCCGAGCCGTTTTCCGAGGAAGAAGATCGTGCGGTGGGATTCGGCTTGCAGGGCATTCCATTGGACGGGGGCGCCACGCACTTTTATTTCGGCCTGGCGGGAACCAGTTCGACGGATGATCAGGAAGTGATTCCCTTTTTCCAACCGGAGCGGGAAGAGTTTCTGGAATATGACCTGACGAAACTGGTCAACACGCTGGCCCATCCCAAAAAGCAGGTGGTGGGTCTCATGAGTACGCTGCCTATGGATGGCGGCGGCGCCAACCCGTTAATGCAGCAAATGGGCGGCGGACAGCCGTGGTTGATCTTGAATCATATTGAACAGCTCTTTGAACTGAAAACCATCGAACCCACTGCCACGGTTATCCCCGAAGATGTCAGTGTGTTGATGATCGTCCATCCCAAATCCCTGACGGATATGACGCTCTATGCCATCGACCAGTTTGTCCTGGGAGGTGGCCGGGCCCTGATCTTTGTGGATCCTTTGGCGGAAGCCGACCGGGGTGGCGCCAACTCCATGAGCCCGTTTGGCGGGGGCGGGCCTCAGGATTCTAATATGCCGAAATTATTTGAGGTGTGGGGCCTCGAATTGGTGCCTGGAAAGGTTCTCGCTGATCTGCCATTGGCCAAAAAAGTCCAGGTGCAACCGCAGGGCCGCATGCAAGTGGTGGATTATCCGGTCTGGATTGATTTCCGTCAGGAACATTTCAACCGGGACGATATCGTCACGGCTCAAGTTCCTACAATTACGGTGGCCTCGGCGGGGATTCTCAGGCCGAAAGGTGAGGCCGGCACTGAAATTCAGCCGCTCATCCAGTCGGATGATAGGGCCATGAAAGTGGAAGCTTCGCGCGTGTCGTTTATGCCGGACCCGTCGGCACTGCTCAGCGGGTATAAACCGGAAGGGGAACGCATGATGGTTGCCGCTCGGATTACCGGCACGGTCAAAACCGCGTTTCCGGATGGAAAGCCGCCGGTCGAGAAAAAGGATAAGGAGCCGGAATCTCCAGAAGTGGAGTCCACGGAGGCCAGGCCCCATCTAGCCGAATCAAAGGAACCGATCAACGTCATTGTGGTGGCGGACACGGACCTGCTGCGGGATCGATTCTGGGTCCAGGTTCAAAACTTTTTCGGACAACGAATCGGCATCCCCACGTCGGGCAACGGCACCTTTGTCACCAATGCACTCGATAATCTCACCGGCAGCAATGATCTCATCAGTGTGAGAAGCCGGGCCGGGTATTCCCGTCCCTTCACCCTTCTGCGGGTGTTGGAACAGGAAGCCGACCAGCGGTTCCGTCAAAAAGAGCAGGCCTTGCAGGATCGCCTCAAGGCCACCGAACGAAAAATTCAGGAGCTACAAAGTCAAAAACCCGAAGGCAGCAGTTTGATCATGAGCCCGGAGCAACAAGAGGCCTTAAACCAGTTCCGCCAGGAACTCGTGCAGGTCCGAAAGGAATTGCGAGGAGTGCAGCGCGAATTGGTCAAGAACATAGAAAATCTGGAAAGTTTCATCAAATTCATCAATATCGGATTGGTTCCCCTGCTGATTGGGGTGGCTGCGCTATGGGTCAGCACCAAACGGGCCCGTCGGCAGAAGGCCCAACCGTAATCTGATCCGTTTTTAACGTTATCCATATGAAAGCCAAATCGATTGCCATCCTTGCCTCCATTACGTTTGTCGGCTTGGTGTTGGCGTTTGTCGTCAATCGTGAACCGCTTCCCGGCGTGCCGCAGAGCGGGGAATTGGTGTTCCCCCAGCTCATGTCCGTGATCAACGGGATTACGGACATGAAGATCGAAACCCATGAGCAAACCATCACCTTACGGCGGAGTGATGACGGTTGGGGTGTGGAGGAGAAAGGCGGGTATCGAGCGGATGTGGAAAAAGTCAAAGGGGTGTTGGTAGGGTTGGCCGAATTGCGGCTGCAGGATCCAAAAACCAAAAATCCCGAGCTGTACGACCGGCTGGGACTGTTGGGTAAAGATCAAGAGGGCTCCACCTCGGTCACCATCTCCCTCATGACTGGCGGGGACACCCCGGTGGCGCACGTGATTGTCGGCACCCAAAAGCCGTCCAAAAGCAATCCGCGCCTGAGTGAAATGTACATCCGGAAACCGGAAGATCCCCAAACCTGGCTGGCCATCGGCAATCTTCGTGTGGACCGGTTGCCGGAGGAATGGCTGGATAAGGAGATCACCGCCCTTCCCTCCAAGCGGGTGCAAACCGTGCGGGTGATGCATCCGGATGGCGAAGTCCTCCATCTGTCCAAAGAGAAGCCGGAGGATATGGATTTCAAGTTGGAGTCCATTCCCGTGGGTTATAAAGTAGCCTCCACGTTTAATCTCAACAATGTTGTGGGAACGCTGGCGCAAATGTCTCTTGAGGATGTCAGGAAGGAAGCGGATGTGACCTTTGATCCCAAAAGTGGTGTGACCGCTGTCGTGGAAACCTTTGATGGATTCCGCTTGCAGGTTCAAACCGCCCAGGAAGGAGAAACGGTGTTCGGAAAATTTTCCGCCGAATTCGATCCGGTCCTGGCGGACAAGACCGGGACATCCACACAAACAGGTTCATCGAAGGACGATGCTGAAAAGCCAGCCGAGAAAACGGAAGAAGGAGCAGGGGGGGAGTCCGAATCGGCCCCATCCGAAGACAAACCGGACTCCATCGCTCAGGCCGAATCACTGCTCAAAACACCGGAAGAAGTTCGGCAGGAAGTGGAGGCCTTCAACCGGCGCGTGCAGGGCTGGATTTACGAGCTACCCAAATACCGCGTTGAAACCTTCGCCAAGCGGAAAAAAGACCTTATCACCAATCAACCCTAATCCGTTTCCCTCCTCATGCCTCCTGGCGCTCGGCGACCCCCGTTGCCGTTGACGGGTCGGAGGGCTGTTCGGGCGCTGCTCCCCCCAGTTTCAACAGCAACT
>JBDIVP010000244.1:0-5483 GCA_039794325.1 Candidatus Inrsubterrania sp. | reverse complement strand
CCGCCAATCAGATGGTGGCGGTGAATGCCACCGGTTGCCTGGAAGTCTTTTCGAGTCCCTATCCGGATAGTTCCTGGCAAATCCCCTGGTTGCATTCCCTGTTCGGCAACGCCCCTGCCGTAGCCAGCGGCGTGGCGGCGGCCTTGCGGGCCAAGGGGCAAACCCACGTGCGGGCGGTGGCCCAAGGGGGTGACGGGGCCACGGTGGATATCGGATTCGGATGTTTGTCGGGTATGTTCGAGCGGAATGATGATGTGTTGTATGTGTGTTATGACAATGAAGCCTATATGAATACCGGAGTCCAACGGTCGGGTTCCACGCCGTCTCGTGCCTGGACCAATACAACCCAGGCGGTGGGGCAGGAACCGGGAAATCCGTCCGGCGTCGGAAAAAATCTGCCACGCATTGCCATGGCACACGGAATTCCGTATGTTGCGACAGCCTCTGTCGCCGACCTGCATGATCTGGAAGCCAAAACGAAAAAGGCCATGACTTTCCGGGGCGCACGGTATCTGCATGTGCATGTACCCTGTCCACTGGGATGGAAGTCGAACCCGGCCCAGACGATTCAAGTGGCCCGGATGGCGGTGGAAAGCGGATTGTTCCCGCTCTTAGAAGCCGAAGGAGGCGAGGTAACCGACCGGACGCCGATTCGACGGCAGGTGCCGGTGGAACGGTATTTACAGTTGCAAGGACGGTTTCGCCACTTGTTTGAGCCCCGGCGTGACGAAGAGGGTCTTCAGGCGATTCAGGCGCTGGCGGACCGGAATATTCGGATCTATCGCTTAGTGGAAGATCTTACCTGATTATGGAACGAAAACCTTTTGCCATTACCCTCGATCCCGCTTCCAGCCTGAGAAATCACACCGGCAACTGGCGTACCATGCGCCCGGTTTATATCGATCATCTGCCTCCTTGCAACCAGGCCTGTCCGGCCGGAGAAAATATTCAAGCCTGGTTGTACCATGCGGAGGAAGGTGATTATGAACGGGCCTGGCGTGCTCTCATGGAGGATAATCCCTTTCCCGCGATTCACGGGCGTGTGTGCTACCATCCCTGTGAACCTGCCTGTAATCGGGGCCAATTGGATGAGGCCGTGGGGATTCATGCGGTGGAACGGTTTTTGGGGGATCAGGCCATTCGGGAGGGGTGGCGCATCGAACCGGGCAAGTCTTCGGGGAAACGGGTGTTGGTGGTCGGATCCGGGCCCAGCGGACTGTCGGCAGCCTATCATCTGGCACGGTTCGGCCATGCGGTGACGATTTATGAAGCCGGTCCCAAAGCCGGTGGGATGATGCGATTCGGCATTCCCCAATATCGCCTGCCTCGTGAGGTTCTTGATCAGGAAATTGACCAAATCCTGGCCATGGGGGTGACGATGAAGGTCAATCATCCTGTGACGGATCTGGAAGCCACCATCAAAGCCGAGGGGTTTGATGCGGTGTTTCTGGCCATCGGAGCCCATTTGAGCAAGCGGGTTGAGATACCCGGCGGAGACTCGAAACGGATTCTGGATGCCTTGGGATTTTTACGAGGGACTGAAGAGGGAGCCACTCCTCAAATCGGACGGAGGGTCGTGATTTATGGCGGCGGGAATACCGCTCTTGATGCCGCCCGCACGGCCAAGCGCTTGGGGGCGCAGGAGACTGTGATTATCTACCGTCGCGATCGGGAACATATGCCGGCGCATGACTTTGAGGTCGAGGAGGCACTTGAAGAGGGTGTCGTGGCGCGATGGTTGCGGACGATCCGTGAGGTGGACGACACCACCCTGACCGTGGAAAAAATGGTGCTGGACGAGCATGGCTTCCCTCAACCGACGGGAGAGGTCGAGACCTTGGAAGCCGATACGGTGATTCTGGCACTCGGCCAAAAAGTCGATACGCGATTTTTGGACGGGGTGCCCGGGTTGGAGATCGATGCCGATGGGACCATTCAAGTTGATGATTCGATGATGACCGGCCGGGCCGGAGTGTTTGCAGGAGGAGACATGGTGCCCGCCGAGCGGACCGTCACGGTGGCCACCGGCCATGGCAAGAAGGCCGCCCGGCATATCGATGCCTTTTTACGGGGAAGCCGGTATGTTAAAAAACCGTCCAACCCTGTAACCGGCTTCGACCGATTGAATACCTGGTACTATACGGATGCGGATCGAGCCCATCAGCCCAAATTAGCGATGGTCAGACGGCAATCGGGGTTTGAGGAAATCAAGGGCGGGTTGGATGAACAGACGGCGTTGCTTGAAGCCCGGCGCTGTCTGTCTTGCGGAAATTGTTTCGAATGCGATACCTGCTATGGCGTCTGCCCCGACAATGCCATTATCAAACTGGGGCCCGGCCGGCGTTACGAGATTAACGAGGACTTTTGTAAAGGGTGCGGAATGTGCGCGCAGGAATGTCCCTGCGGCGCCATCGATATGGTCAAAGAAATCAGGTGATCGATCGCGAAAGTGGCGCGGCTGCCTGATCATCATTGTTCAACGTCGTCCTCCTGGCTCTTGCAGGCTATCATGTCCGATGAAAGGGGTTGTTCCGTGAGGTCTCCTCACTCCTGACTTTTTACTTCTCAAAATTTTCTCATATGGAGGAATGCTTATGAAATATGTTTTGGCGGTGGATGGCTCGGATCAGTCGTTGGATGCCACCAGGGTGTTCGAGGCTCTGAGCCCGGCGGAGAATCTGGTGGTGCTGAATGCCGTCAATGTTCCGGGCATCCCCTATCCGGCCATGGGGGCGGGGGTGGCCAAGGATTTGTCGGTGACCGTGGAACGAGCCATGAATGAGGAAGGTGAGCGCATTATCGACCAGGCTGTTTCCCTTCTCCCGCTGCATATCGGGGCTACCGAAAAACGGCTGGAATCGGGACCGCCCTTTGAGATGATCCTTAAGGTGGCTGAGGAGAAGGGGACGGACCTGATTGTGCTGGGAGCCCGAGGATTGGGGAAAATCCGGGAGCAGGTGTTCGGAAGCGTGTCGCATCGGGTGATGACTCAGGCTCCCTGCTCCACTTTGATCATCAAAAAACCCATTAGAAAGATTCAGAATATTCTGATTCCCATTGCAAGCCAGGATGATGCCGATGTCATTGCCGGATTTTTCAAGAAACAACCCTTCAGGGAGCCGGCATCCATTATCGTTCTGAATGTGTTGCCGCTTTCCGAGCCGGTTTGGCCTATGGGGGCCTTGATTCCTCCGGATTTCCGCAAAGAAATGGTGTCCTATGCCGAAAAATTTGCGGATGTGTTGAGTAAGGAATTGGAAAAACTGGGACATCAGGCCAAAGGGCTGGCTCTTGTCGGGGCTCCAGCCGGGACCATTGTCGAACATGTGCAACAGACTGCGCCGGATTTGATCATCATGCGCCCACATAGTCGTTCCGGGATCAGCCGGTTTTTCCTGGGGAGTGTATCCCATTCCGTCGTGCATCAAACGGATTGCTCGATTCTAATCGTCCGGTAAACCGCCGAAGAAGGCAGTTTATGTCGATATGAAAAAAACGACTCACTATCTGATCGGGGCCATTGTCCTCGGGGTCCTGGTTTTTTTCTATATCATGTTTTGGTGCGCGGCACCCTGCCATTAGTCTTCCTTTCCGTTTCCTTCCATTCCCGTCAACGACGGTAATCTCCTAACCACCCGATCCCCTCCCGTTTTCAGGGAGAGGATCGGGTCGGAGCTCCTTCCTGATATTTGGAATTTGTGTGGTGCCGTAGGCCGGATTTCTGCAAATTTGAGCCGTTTTTGGTCAAAACCCTTGTGGATTTGATAGAATGAAGGAACGTGCTATATTAAGAAAAGGCAAAAGGAATATGAGAAAAATACTGAAGCATAGTATATGGGTCGTGCTCTTTTCGGGGCTCATGGGGTTCGTCGGGGTGGGAGGAGAAGTGTGGGCTAGCCCGTTTGCCAAACGAATCCCTCATTTAAGCATTCCTATCCTGGGAACCTCCTTGAATCAATACTATAAACCGATCGGACTGGTGACCCATGTGGAAATCGATCTCTATGAGCGAAATGACCGGACGGGGTTGCAGGTTCAGTTCCATACCAGACCAGGCCGATTTTCTCCCTTTGCCCGTCAGGCTATCCTCCAGGCCATTGTCCGTGCCTTTGACGCGGCACACATGGATGCCGACCGGTGGACGGTATCTTTGATGTTTCCTGATAACGGGCAAACCCTCTATGGAGAAAGTTTATCGGCGATGGTGGGGTTGAGTGTGGTAGCCATGGCCAAGGGTGACTGGCTGTTGGAAGGAAGAGCCTTAACCGGGACGATCACTAAGGAGGGGACCATCGGTCCGGTGGGCGGATTGCAGCTGAAGATTCTGGCGGCGTATGAAAAACATTTTGAACGGGTGCTGGTTCCCGCCGCATATGACGTTCAAGATGGCGACTACCGCACGCCTTTTCTCATGCATGTCTCGCCGGTGGATACTCTGGATGCGGCTTACTACGGACTGACCGGCCATCATTTAGTTGCCGGTCCGTAAGGCCTTTCTCTCTTTTCCCCGCAATTCTTTTTTCTCCATTAACCGAAAAATCTTTTCGGGGTTTTCACAATCATTATGAGAGCCACATTGGAAGTCTGATGGTACCCGAACCGGAAAGGAGCCCCTGCGCCGGCCTGTCAGGGGCCCTCAACGGATAAGAGAAAAGGGAATTTATGGTTTGTCGTACTTTTCCGTAATATAGTCTACACCGGCCCGCAGCACTTTTTGCCAGGACCGCTCGATGTCCGGCGTCCACTTGGGATCGCATTCTTTGGCTGCCGCCACCAGGCTGTCGATCCAATACTGATACAATCCTGGATGAATGTTCATGTTTTTCTTGGAATGACTTTGGGCAATCCTGTCCATGGTCATGGTGCCCGCTGCCTTGCCTTCCAGGTGAGTTAACATCATGGCCACTCCGGTTTTCAGAAGTTGCTTTTGCTTGGCCATGTCGGTGTTCTGGAACATGGGTTTGATGCTGGGGTGGCTGGCCAAAAAAATGTCATAAAACCGGCCAAAGAATTGAGGGTTCAGGATGGCTCTCCCATAGCTTTGCTTAACAATGTCCGATCCTTCCATGCGTCGCTTCCTCCGAATAAGAAAATGTGATTTTGCTAACACCCGAAGTGTCATTTCGGATGTCCGGGGAGGAAACTAAATCAAATATGGTTAAGAGTAAGAAAAAAACAAAAATTCCGGTCCGGCTGTTGAGGACATCGTTCGGGGGTTGTCGGGCGATTCGGTCCTCACCGGGCTTTGCTGATCCTGCAGCCTGCCATGCCGGGTGTGGGATGGGCGGGAAACTCAAACAGGGGAAAGGCGTAAGTCATGGTCGGCAATGCGGTCGGCCACGATATGCATGGCGGCCTCGACCTTTGGTGACAACGTGGTCCCCGGCGCGAGTGAACCGAGTTCAATGCCATAAATGATGACGTCGTGGGGCAGGTCGCCCAAGGTATCCGCCAGCGTCAGGGCTTCCTGTAAGCCGACCGAG
>JBDIVP010000243.1:0-5484 GCA_039794325.1 Candidatus Inrsubterrania sp. | reverse complement strand
CAGAAATCCCCATCCTTGGGAGCGGTAAATTGGATCTCCGAGCCCTCAAGGCCCTGGCGAAGGAACATTTTTCCAGGTCCCAGTCCCGCATGTAATTGCCGCTCATGGTCAACTGACGATCTCACCTTGACCTCGCATGCTTCCGTGCGCACGGATTTCACCAGTGGAACCTACCACCCTGCCTCAATCTGTCCAAAATGCCGGCCTCCTCTTAAGCGATACTTCAAGCCGGCAGGCCTGAACCGATTATTCAGAAGCGTTTCTTGAGAACTTGGGGGGCTTTGCGGGAATAATAGAGAATGCACAGTCAGCTACTAACCAGAAGGCTCCTCAATGCGGAATCTAACCTCATCAGCCAGATTATAGGCAGACACTTCCTCCCCGACAAACAATCCACAACGATAGAGACCGGGTTTCCACCCGGAGGAGGGAGGTGCAAGGCGAAAATATCCAAATTGCTCATTCATAGACATCACCACTTGATCTCGAGCTAATGCGGTTTTCTGGGCTTTAACCTTTGATGTTTCAAGAAAACATTCTGCCGTCAACGGCACATCATCATAAGACGGCGTCACCAGGGCAAACACTAAATAGAGGTCCGTCAGACCGCTTCCAAAAGAGTTGCCGGGGTCGATGGGAATATATTCATGGGCCCCCATGAGTAAATCATCCCGCATGACCTTTTGGGAAGGAATGACAAATCGAAACCAACTGAAATCCGCATCCCGTCCCATCAAAGACGTCCGTGCGAATACGGGTTCGAAAGCCTTTGGCGGTGCCGGATCAAATTCATCGTCCGAGGTTGTCGGAACCCCGGAAGTTTCCTGCGACGAGGGGCTTGCCATCGATTCGCCAAAGGAACGTTCCTCGGCAGGAATATGTGGCAGGATTTTCTCGATCCACATGGCGACTTTCTCCAGATCCAATACCGGAATTCCGGGAATGGGGTCAGGATCATCAGGATTTTCCTCTTTAGCTTCCGTTTGCGCATCGTTGCTCTCTTCACCATCGATACCTTGTGTCTCCCGCCCAACCTCTTGAAGGATTTGAAAATGCAAAAGGGCCTCTTGCCACCGCTCCAAAAATACCAATGCTTGTCCGATTTGAAATATTGAATCCAAAAAGAATTCATTATAGATGCCGCCGGATGGAGAAAGATCGATCCCTTTTTGCAGATATTCAATCGCCTCCTTATACTGACCGAGTTCCATCAAAGTCCGTCCCAGCTCATAGGTGGCCCGATAATCTGATGGACGATGAATGAGCACTTCCCGCAAGACCGGTTCCGCCTCTCGGAACTGGCCATTGGCATAAAGCTCCCACGCCTTATGACGTATCAAGGCCCATGCCTTTCTGTCAGCGGAAGTTCCTTCAGGGCTTAGAATGGATTGAAACCGCCGCCCTCTTTCTTTTGTGGCCCCATAGACGATCATCAACAAATTCCGGGCAGATGCTTCCGCCGGCGAACCTTGTGGAACGGTTCGCATAACCAATTCAATTTCTTTTCTGGCCTCATCATATTTTAAGATATCGAACAAAGCCCGAGCCAGCGCCAAGCGCCAGCTCGGCAAATCAGGTGCCAATTCTACGGCCTTGCGGTATGCTTCAACCGATTCTTCTAAACGGTCAAGCTTTCGAAGTTCTTGTGCCAGCCGGAGAAACACCAGTGGATTTCGAGCATCATCCTTTGCAATCCGCTGAAGCTCGGCAATTGCCAAATTCCCTTGGCCCAATCGGACCAGCACACTCCACTTTGCCCAACGGATCTCCTGCGCATTCGGCGCCAACGCTAATGCGTCTTCATAGGTCGAAAGGGCCTCGTCATGTTCCCGAATCGTAGCAAGAACATCCCCCCGCAATTTTCTCAAAGACCACGCCTGGGGAAATGCGTGGATGCCCTCATCCAAAATCTCCAACGCTTTTGAGGAAGCCCCCTGCCTCCATGCAGTCTCGGCATCTGCCGCCACCTCTTCATACCCAGATCCCTTGGAATCTTTTCCAAAAACCGGACTTCCCACAACCAACAACAATATTAGGATAATTTTCACTTCACCCTCCTGATATCATATCCCTCGCCTAACTTGAAATATCGCATCCGCCGGGAACCGCCACAATGCGAACACCCTCTACCACTTGGGTTTAACTCACTCTTTACCACTGGCAGGACAAGATTCGAGGCACACACCGAAAGCAAATCTCTCTCACCCCCTCCCAACGAACCTCATGACTTGCTAGGCTGGGACAAGTCTCACAATATCGATATTTCAATTATATTCGTTGGTACGGAAAACTGTCGAGGAAAGTGGCATGCACCGGACAACCACATAGGCAGCTGTCCGGCTGGAAGGGGAATTACCACAAAGAGGTCTTGATTCGAGACCGCGGCTTTGTCGCCGTCGCAGGGGTCTTCCCTGCTGCCTTTGCTTTGGGGAAGTTGATATTTTCGAAGGCATTTTGACGTCTATTGGCCACAGCCGTAGAAATTCCTAAATAAATCCTTCTGGCAGCCTCCGACCACTTTGGGTCGAAGGGAGCCCCTCGAAATGCTGCTTCTGCAGCTTTTTTTTCATCGTGCGATAATGGCCGAACCCGTTCCTGCATGATTACCTCCATTGTTTATGATGACCACCTTCATGACTCACAAGGGGACGAGGTTCACATTCTGCCTGGATGCGCTTTCCGCAATTCAAACAAGCGAAATACAAAATACTCAACCCCACCTCAAGGTCTATAGCTCTTTCCAGGACCATTACCCCTCCACATTTCTTACATATTTCCATAGGGCTCCTTTGAAAATATTGTGAATCGATAGCAGACCCTGTCACTGAGCAAATGACATGCCTACTCGTACCAGGGCCATTAAAACGCCACAAAAGGCAGAAACCCTCACAGATCTGCTCAAAAAAATTACGCCCTATAGCCTTCTCCAGGTGGGATGAAACAGGAGGTGTTAATTTGTCCGACATGGGCGGGCAACACCTTGGAATTATGAAAGGGAAAACTCCGCGAATTGAACGGACGGGGTTAACGGTTCCATGCCAACTCCCGATAAGGGAATCAATATGAAAAAGCAATCCGCGATGACCCTGTCGCGATCAATGTTTATCAGTGGGATTGAATTAAATCACCAAAAGAAAAAACAGCGGATCTTTGGAGTTGAGAGAATTGACCGAAGATGGGATTCTGCACAGCAGGCAATCCGATTGAGCCTCCGATGCCCAGTCAAAGGCACCAGGAGATGGACGAATCAGATTAGCGGCATTAGCCAGTTACCCCAAAAGCTCACTTGTAAAGCAGGTAACCGTCAACCATAAAACCGCATATCCGATGTCTCACAACAATCGATGAGGACACTCACAACTTGGACTTGGGAATCCCGTTCATAGACACCCGTCCATTAAACATTCCCCCCGTTTCCACGGACAACCTGGGAGTGGTCATTGTTCCGTCAATAAACCCTGGAGACAACAGCTTGATATTCTCTTTGGCACGCACATCTCCTTGAATGTTCCCTCGGCAAACAACGGTTCCCGCCTCGATACTCGCTTTCACGACGGCCCGATCGCCGATGACCAGCGTTCCTTTTGTATGAATCATCCCTTCCAAGCGACCGTCAATCTGTAGGATTCCCTCGTACCAGATTTCGCCCTTGCATTCGACTCCCGGACCAAAAAAAGCCACGACTTCATGGGCTCCGTCTATCACAGTCCCAGAAGTTGAGAAAGTCTTTTGGGACCCCAAAGTGTTTGAAAAACCAATCGTGGATACCATTACCTCATCCTTGACTACCGACATAGGGCCTCCTTCCATGAAAGTCCACTTGCCGTACCCCAAAAACCAGTCAAAATATTTCAGCCATAAGGGGAAAACGCTTGAAGTGATGCACGTGCTTAAGATTACCGAATTTCCAGAGTATTGCAACCATAGAATTTTTAACCCATTCTATGGTCCGAAACCACCTCGTTTGTACGCATTTTATGGGACACCACCCACGCTGGACCACAATTTGAACCCCAAAAGCGCTACAAGCATTGGATTTTCATGGGAGGAAAAGAAAAAATGGAGCCGGCGAGTGGGATTGAACCACCGACCTGCGGTTTACGAAACCGCTGCTCTGCCACTGAGCTACGCCGGCTTGTAAAATTAAGAAACTTTGGGTACCAAGCCCTCCTCATGGCTGGTTCTGACGAACCAAGAGGGACGTTTATACCTTTCGTCGCCGGTAAGCGTCAACCAAGTCCGCCACTTGCCTAGCACATGGAATTTTCATAAATTCGAAAATGCGCTCAAGGGAGCTTTATTTCCCATACTCAAATCCGATTGACATGTATACTCGGATCTCCTACCTTGGTATTCTCTCTTGTCTTCACAGGTTTATTGCAAGGAGTGCCATGAGGATTTTTGTCCTGACAATCGGAGTGTGTTGCCTGGGGGTGTTACCAGCATGGGGGACGACCGATTTTACCGTCCGAGAGGTCGTTCTGGCCCAAGACATTGTTGATCGAAATCCCCAAAAAGTTTTTTCGCCCCCTGCTTACTGCGAAAAGGATAAAAGCGGAAAAGCAGCCATTCCCGTCATTGAATCCTCTCAGGCCTCAAAAATCTATGTCTGGACCAAAATAGAATCCACCTTGTCCGGCTCCATTCGTCACACTTGGCACCATCATATTGATGAAGAATGGCAGGCCGTCTTTTCCATCGATTTGAACATACGGCCTTCTCCTGGATTCCGGACATGGAGCGCCAGAACCCTTCGCCCCACGGATCATGGAGAATGGATGGTAGTCATTGCTCCATCAAAGGAACCGGCTCGCATCCTTTGCATTACCCGTTTTACCGTACGATAAATTTTCTCCTTTTTCGTCCAATGTTGAAAGTATCGTTGGGACAATCAACGAAGGTGATAACAAGCCCTCATAAGTAGATAAGGGGATACCGAACTTCGGTTTTAACCCATCGCACCATTCCCATTGGTCATGCCGCCTCCCTTGTTTCCCGAATCCGCCTCTCCTCTCCCTTCCTCACCCTGGTTGCCGTTCGCCCAACTCATTCGGTTGTTTAATCAAACCGGCACGATTCTCCTGCTTTTGCCAACCTTATGGGCCCTCTTTCTTGCTTCGAAAGGTTGGCCGGACATTGACGTCCTGCTCATTTTTATTTTGGGATCTTTTGTAATGCGAAGCGCCGGTGTCATCATGAATGACTTAGCGGACAAATCGTTTGACCGACAAGTACACCGCACCCGGCTACGGCCCTTGGCTACCGGCTCACTCTCATCCCGACAGGCGGTGGGGTTCCTCCTCGTTCTACTGGGGATTGCCTTGGGGCTGCTACTGGCCTTGCCTCCTTTGGTCCTATTGTTAAGCCCCATGGCCTTGCTTCTCGCTGGAATTTACCCTTTTTGCAAACGGTATCTTCACCTGCCGCAACTCATTCTGGGACTGGCATTCGGTTGGGGAGTCATCATGGCGTGGGCAGCCGTCC
>JBDIVP010000242.1:0-5539 GCA_039794325.1 Candidatus Inrsubterrania sp. | reverse complement strand
CCGTGAAAATCCACCACCGTCGCACCTTGAATTCCCCGTATAATGATTTCGATTGCCATGATTGTCGACTTCTTGAGGCTTATCGGTCTCAATCTCCCGATCTTAAGTGGTTTCTCATGTCTCATGGGGCCGATGCATCCCGGCGGATCGTACATACCGTTCCTTCCATGTCCGTTCCTGGCCATTGAAAGAATTTTGTCAATATCGTGTTTTTACCGTGCCGTTCCTGCTACAATTTTGTTCATCTATGGCTCCTGCCATCCATCCTATTGAATTAGTCGACATTCTTCGCCGTCATCGTTTGACTCCCGCGATCATTTTCCTGACATCCCGGCGGGCCTGCGATGACGCCCTGGATACCTTTTCCCACAGTCCGTCCGTCCTCCCTCCCGAACGCTCCGACAGGATTCACACCTTCCTTGAAGGGTTTGCCAAGGATTTTCCCAGCATTGAAAACCATCCGCTTATCCCCATGGTACAGACCTACGGAGTAGCCGCCCATCATGCAGGGCACCTTCCTTCCTGGAAGATCGCGGTGGAGGAATTAATGCGGCGGGGCTATCTGGATGCCGTCTTCGCCACAACCACATTAGCGGCAGGGGTGGATTTCCCCGCCCGCACCGTGGTGGTCACTCAATCCAGCGTCCGAAAGTCCCAGGACTTTACCGACCTTACGATCAGCGAAATTCAGCAATTGGCGGGACGAGGTGGACGGCGCGGAAAGGATTTTGTGGGCTTTGTCGTCATCACCCCCTCCCCGTATATCGACCTTCAGGTGTTGACCAAAGGGTTGACAGGCTTCCCGGAACCCATCGACAGCCGGTTTGTGGTTTCCTACCCCATGGTCTTAAACCTGCTCAAGGCACATTCACTGGATCAAATCGAAGGACTTCTGGCCAAAAGTTTCGCGCAGTTTCAATTGAATCAACGAGCCGAGGTGCATCAAAACAATCTCGATGATATCCATGATCAATTACAGCCCTATGGTCCTCGGGAATGCGCAGACTGGATCACGCAATGGAAAGTTTTCGATTTGGCCAGACGCCGAAAGTCCCATCGCCGGCCTGCGATCGATTCGGACACCCCGTTTCTCAAGGCCTGCCTGCCATTCTTAACGCCGGGCCGGTTGATCGGTTTTTCCAAGGGTGTCGGCATCATTCTCCGGCAGTACCGCAGCCGCAGTACCTTTACCCCCATGTTGTCGGTCCTCAAAGTGAAAGGCACCATCGGCGAATGCCCGGCGACATCCGTCACGGAGGTTTATGATCGGATCTTTGAATTTTCTCCGATTCGGGGATTTCCCTGGACATCCCCAGCCACCCTGGCTCATTTGACCAATGCCTTGACCCAATTGCCCGCACGCCTCCCCACGGTCCCGATTCTGTTGGACTCCGATCAGGAGGAGGCTATCCTGGATGAGGTCTTGACGGATGAGTTCCCGTGTCCCACCTGTCCCTCTCATGCCGCCTGCAAAAAAGATTATGCCGTGGCGTCCCGTCTGCGCCTGAAAGCGCAACAATTGGGAAAGACCATTCAAGCGTTGAAAGACGGACTCTGGCATCAATTTCAATTCAAGGCCGACATTCTCCATAAATTCGGCTATTTGACGTCCGGCTTTCAATTGACGGACACCGGGGAATGGGCACGGCTGATTCGTATCGATCATTCGCTTCTGATCACCGAGCTGATCCGGATGGAAGCCTTCGCGGGCGGTACGCCCGATCTGCTGGCCGGAGTGATGGCCAGTATCTGCCATGATGATGACCGGCCGGGGTCCTTCGTTCGGATCAGTCCAGGCCTGGCCTCCATGCTGACCCAGGTCCGCGCCGTCGCCGAATCCCTGAGTGCCTATGAATCGCCTCCCCTCCTGCGTTCCGATGTAGCCGGCTTAGCGGAACGGTGGATCGGCAATCCCCAATTAAGCTGGGCTTCACTGGTCCGTTCGACTTCGATGGCGGAGGGAGATGTCTACCGTTTATTGGCAAGAACGTTGGAGTTTCTCTCCCAACTCTACGGACTGAAACAGACCCATCCTGGCCTGGCCGATATCGCTCATGGGGCCATGAAAGCCATGAGGCGGGAAGTGCTCGAAGAACTTCCCTAAGATACAGGAACGTAACCCCCATGCATGACGATCAGTTGAAACTGGAATTGCTGAATTTGCCGGTCCGGAAATTACACCTGTTGGCCCGAGGGCGGGTACATCGGCATTTCCGCCTTGGCAAACGCCGATTAATCGACTTGTTTTTGGCCTTACCCGAGGATCAATTGGCGGTTCTTAAAATCCAACTCCAACGCCTGATCGCCGAAGGACGGAACGAAGAACCCGTCCGCCGCCAATCGTCTCGTCAAGCCCATCGGGGTCCAAGCCTTCCTAAGCCTTCCGACCATCATTCCCATCCAACATCTCAGGAAACATCCTCTTCGACCAGCATAACGTTGGAGGAGGTCCTGGAAGGCATCGGGGTTCCGAAACCGACACCCTTTGTTCCTGACCCATGGCAGGTTGAAGCCGTTGAGCACTCCGCACATTCGGACGTCATTGTCAGCGCCCCGACCGGAAGCGGAAAAACCTACGTGGCCGTGGAAGCGATCAAACAGGCCATGGCTGCCAATCAAACCATCATCTACACCTCGCCCCTCAAGGCCCTGTCCAATACCAAATTCATGGAATTTTCACAGATTTTCGGACCGGAACACGTTGGTATTTTAACCGGGGACAGACGGGACAATGCGCAGGCCCCGCTGTTAATCATGACCACCGAAATTCTCAGGAATTTACTGTACGATGCCGCCAGCGGAGAAATTGACGTTCGACTCAATACATTGGGCTTGGTGATACTGGACGAATCTCAATATCTGGCGGACCCGGAACGGGGTGTGGTCTGGGAGGAAACCATCATCCTGTGCCCCGGACAATCCCGCCTGCTTTTGCTGTCCGCCTCAATCGGCAACCCCCAGGAATTGGCTCAATGGTTGACCTCTATTCGCCCACTCCCTTGCCATTTGATCCGTCATACCAAACGATCAGTGCCTTTACGTGGACTCTACTTACACCCGAGCGGACAACTGGTGCCGCTGTTTCAAACCAAAAATATTGCACAAGGCAAGGGCTTCGGGTTGCATCCCGAAACCAAGCGGTTGTTTGGGGAATATGAAATTCGACCGTCAGGACGGCATAGAGATTCTCGATGAAATATAAAGTTCACCTTTAAGTTTATGGCCATTCCTCCAAAACAAACCACAGGCAAATCTGTATCAAAAATACAACAAATTGTTGCGTAAACGAAACTTAATGGCCGCCGATATTTTTAAAATTTTCTAATATTCATGCAAATTTATGCCAAAAAATGATATTTTGCAAAAGTTGCCTGAATAGCATGGGAATTGCTAGGTAAAATAGTTCCAGTGCTCCATCATTTTAATCGGTATTAGCCATATACGACGAGTCCAAATATAATCTCGGGTCGTGAGGCATAGAATAAAAGACGGAATTATCATGAATCGATTTATACCCAAAGTCTTCATCGTTTGCTTTTTTCTGCTCCTCGGTCCCATAGGATGCCAGGGGATGTTTCAGCACGTCTCCCATGGCGAATTGGCCATGAAGGATGGTGAATTCATTGATTTGTGGGACACGTACAACCTGTGCATGTCCGGGCAGAATATCTGGGAAATTCAAGAACACTTGAACCAGCTTTACGCCGCACCCAAGCCGATGTCCCTGGATGATGCACCAATTCCCATTCCGAAATTCATCAAAAACTTAACGAGTGCTCGTAGCTCTCGCTTGGCAGTGGACCCTCGAGCCATGGCGGCTTCCTGCTCCATTCACCTTGCTGACGTAGCGCTGGATGCACAGGACATGGAAACCGCATTCAATGTCTTAAAAAGCATGTCCCGTGAGTTTCATGAGCCACAATACGCCTATTATGTCTCAAAGGCCGAACTTTCATTGAAGCAATTTGCGACAATGGCACAACCGGTTTCACTTTCCTTTCGTGACGCGCTTATCCAATAGAGGGTCTGTTGAAAAAAGCCGCCAGCGGCGTTCTCGCCATTTTTCCGTGCTCACGTACTAAACGTACGCTCCGCCCGAAAAAACAGCTGCGGCCTTGCTGGACTGACTTTTTTGAACCGACCCAAAGCCTTTTCTCATCAAACCAGCCCTGAGAAAATTTGCTCTTGAAAATCTCAACTATTCAACACTCCCCTAGAGGATTTCTCAAAGCAATCTTCACCTCGGTTTAAAGAAGTTCCTTCTTCTTGGGCTTATCGGGGCGACAAATGTCGCATTGGCACATCTTGCGAAGTGCCGTAAACGAATAAATGCCCGTATCATGCCCATCACTCCATTTGAACCGAAACGCATATCGTCCGACGGGCTCAATATCTTCAAGTAAAATCAATAAGGGAATGGCATCCGGCTGTATCCGCCGCTCGCCCGTCCATTCATCGACACAACCGGCGCATGGGCAATGCTGGCGAAGATACCGGACCGGGTAGACTCCGCGATGCCCGTCATTCCAGGTAATTCCTAGAACCCCCTTATCCAGCCACTCCATATCCTGCGGTTCAAGTGCCTTTTCCATGCTTCCTTCCTTATATATGTTAAGCTTCCGGCGACATCCAGGGTTCAAAATCAGGCAGTGAAGATCCGACGACGGTTTCAAAATACGACTCTATCGCCTGCGTAACCTCCAGTCTGATTTTTCCGACCGCTTTCAACCTCGATAAACAGGTGACGGGCAGTTTTCTGGCCTGCTCCATAAAGGCGGCACTCCCTCTGGAAAGGGGA
The DNA here is from genome assembly GCA_039794325.1 of Candidatus Inrsubterrania sp. GTDB lineage: Bacteria > Nitrospirota > Nitrospiria > Nitrospirales > UBA8639 > JACKFE01. The sequence goes on along the minus strand of JBDIVP010000242.1, from coordinate 741 downwards.
ATAATCCGGCCTATTCCCCGACGCCCGCATCCTTCACAGACGATACCGCCTAACCGGGGAGAAAACCATAAGGGATCGGCATGGATCGACCGGCCACATTCCGTACATTGCTCAATCTGTGGTTTGAATCCCGCCTGCCCAAGAATATGAATTTGAAAGAGCAACCCCGTGAGGGACAGGTCCGCCTTCGGCTCAAGACGTTCCAGGCACTGCACCAACGTCCAAAAAATCTGGTGGTTCGGATCGCGATCGGCCGTTATAGCCTCGACCATCCTCACCATTCGGGCAGCCGCCGTCATGACCACCAAATCCTCGCGAATGAACCTGAAGCTGGAAACCAGATCAATTTGACTGATCGCCCCCAAGGAATCCGGCGTCTTTTGAAATAAGGTGACATCGACGACGCCGAACGGTTCCAACACCCCGCTGTAGCGGGATTTCATACGGCGCGCTCCGCGTGCCACACCTCGGATTTTTCCATAATGCTGCGAAAAAAACGTCACAATCCGGTCGGCATCCCCCCACCGCATACTGCGCAAAATAACCGCCCTGGTTTTCAGCAAGGACATATCAGCACACCCATCAGCTCAATCTTATCGTCCATTTATTCAAGGCGGACGTCCCCCTCACCATAGCCCAGCGCCGACAACAGCCGAGGATCGTCACGCCAGCCCTCCTGCACTTTGACCCAAATTTTCAAGAATATTTTCATATGAAACAGTCGCTCCATTTCCTCTCTGG
>JBDIVP010000241.1:0-5579 GCA_039794325.1 Candidatus Inrsubterrania sp. | reverse complement strand
CCGTCACTTTACCTGCTGCTTCACCGGATAACAAGGGGGTCAATAAATCCCCCACGATCCATGCAATGCGATCCGCGACGTCATGCCGGGCGGCATTGGACCGGGCAACCCACAAGGCATCCGGAGTGCGATCGTTGGCCACCACCACCGCATCAGGCAGCTCCGACGCCAGGCTGATGGCCAAACACCCCGAGCCGGTTCCCACATCCACGATCAACGGCTGGGGCATCCCGGCTTTCCGTGCCAGCACTTCTTCGACGATCAGCTCCGTTTCGGGCCTGGGAATCAACACGGCGGGCCCGACCGCCAACTCCCGCCCGCAAAACTCCTGGGTCCCCAGCACATATTGCAAGGGTTCCCGGGATGCCCGGCGACGGAGCAACGCCAATGTCCGCTGATACGCATCCGGGTTGACCGAATCATGCGAGCGGACATGCAGGTCCAATCGATCAATGCGAAGGCCATGTTCAAGGACCCAGAGGGCCTCCCGCTCGGCATGCGCCACACCGGCGTCCCTCAAGGTTTCCACGGCTTCTCGATAGAACTGCGAATAGGATATTGGGGGGAGCGTCATCGGTTAAACCATGCGTCTCGAACCGAACCCGATGGGCACCGGACGCACGGGTCAGGACAGGCTTATTGCGCTTTTAAGGCGGCGATCAAATCGTCCAAATCGCCTTCCATGACTCGATCCAACTTATGCAGGGTCACACCGGCACGATGATCGGTCACTCGATTCTGGGGAAAATTATACGTCCGGATTTTTTCGCTCCGTTCGCCGGTGCCAACCTGCGATCGCCGGTTCTGAGCAATCGAGGCTTCATGCTTTTCCCGCTCGGCCTCGGCAATCCTCGTGCGGAGCGTGCGCATGGCCTTGGTCCGGTTTTTGAGCTGAGACCGTTCATCCTGACAGGTCACCACCACCCCGGTGGGGAGATGGGTGATACGCACCGCCGAATAGGTCGTATTCACACTCTGCCCGCCGGCTCCTGAAGAGCAGAAGGTATCGATCCGCAAGTCTTTCTGATCGATGTGGACCTCTACTTCCTCGACCTCCGGCATGACGGCGACCGTGGCCGTCGACGTATGAATGCGGCCGCTCGCTTCGGTCAACGGAACCCGCTGAACTCGATGGACCCCGCTTTCATATTTAAAGAATCCGTAAGCCCCCTTCCCCTCGACGAGCAGGACAGCCTCCTTTATGCCCCCGATGCCGGTTTCATGGCTTTCGATCAACTCCACTCGCAGGCCCTTAGCCTCCGCAAATTTGGTATACATCCGCAGCAAGTCACCTGCAAACAAGGCAGCTTCCCCCCCGCCCGTTCCGGCGCGGATTTCGATAAACGTATTTTTATTGTCGCCCTCATCTTCGGGGCACAACAATTCGATCGCCTGCAGCTCCAGCGCGTCACGGCGGCATTCCAAACTCGCCAATTCCTCTCCCGCCAGACTCCGCATTTCGGGATCGGAATGCTGGTCCTCCATCATCTGCCGGGCTTGAAGGATTTCCTGCCCGATACGGCGATGTTCGACAAACAATTGGGCAATAGGTTCGAGTTCGGCCCGTTCCTTGGTCAGCGAAACCAGCAGCGAGGGGTGGGAAAGAACGGCCGGATCGGCGAGTTGATCATTGAGGGTCTCGTATTTATTGGCCGCCGCCTCCCACCGGGTCAGAAGCCCCCCTTCTCGAATATCGCTTTTGGTTACATCGGGCATGAGCTTACCCCTGCCCACTCAGCTTCAGGACGCAAGCAGGCATTCAGAGAGGCGTGATCGACCAGTCAGGCTTTGGCTTTGGTCTTCGCAGTCTTCGCAGTCTTGGAAGTTTGAGCGTATTTCTTATTGAACCGCTCCACACGCCCTTCGGCATCGACGATTTTCTGCGTACCGGTGAAAAACGGGTGGCAGCCGGAGCAGATATCCACTTTCAAATCTCCAACCGTCGTGCGGGTTTGATAGGTCATGCCGCAGGCGCAACTGACCGTGGCAAACTGATACTGGGGATGAATATCTTTTTTCATAAAACCTCCTTCGCCGGATTCACGGATTGATTGGAAATGGTCGGAGCGGATTGTACCTGAGTCGGATGATGTTTGTGAATCAGCGATTCATGGACTGCAGAAACTCGTTATTGTTCTTGGTTCCGCCGATCTTATCCATCAGGAACTCCATCGCTTCCATGGTTCCCAGCGGGCTGAGCACCTTTCGGAGGATCCACATTTTGTTCAAACGATCCCGGTCCACCAGCAATTCTTCCTTTCGGGTCCCGGACTGGCTGATATCGATGGCCGGGAACAGCCGCTTGTCGGCCAATCGCCGGTCCAGATGGACCTCCATGTTCCCCGTCCCCTTGAATTCCTCGAAAATCACATCGTCCATCCGGCTTCCGGTATCGACCAGAGCGGTAGCGAGAATGGTTAAACTGCCGCCATGCTCGATATTTCGGGCCGCCCCGAAAAACCGCTTGGGGCGTTGCAACGCATTGGAATCCAATCCGCCGGACAATACTTTTCCGCTCGGCGGCGCGATCGTGTTGTAGGCTCGGGCCAATCGGGTGATACTGTCGAGCAAAATCACCACATCCCGCTTGTGTTCGACCAGTCGTTTGGCCTTTTCCATCACAATCTCGGCCACTTGAGCATGCCGTTGCGCGGGTTCATCAAAAGTTGAACTGATGACCTCGGCCGCCCTGACCTGCCGTTGCCAATCCGTCACTTCCTCCGGGCGCTCATCGATCAGCAACACAATCAGGATAATCTCGGGATGGTTGGCAATAATCGCCCGGGCCACCGCCTGCAACAACATGGTTTTTCCGGTTCGAGGGGCGGCGACAATCAATCCGCGTTGCCCTTTTCCAATGGGAGTGATCAACTCCATCACTCGCGTACAATATTCCTCGGAATCAAATTCCAGGTTGATCCGTTCTTCCGGATACAGAGGGGTCAAATTATCGAACAGAATTTTATCCCGCTGCACCTCCGGTTCGTCGTAATTGATTTTTTCCACCTTGAGCAGCGCGAAGTAACGCTCTCCATCCTTGGGCGGACGGATCTGCCCGCTGACGATATCCCCCGTCCGAAGATTGAATCGCCGAATTTGGGAAGGTGAGATGTAGATATCATCGGGGCCCGGCAGATAATTGGAATCCGGCGCGCGGAGAAACCCGAAGCCGTCAGATAACGTTTCCAGCACCCCTTCGCCGAAAATCACCCCGTTTTTTTCGCTTTGCCCCTGCAAAATGGAGAAAATCAGTTCCTGCTTTCGCAAGTTCGGCGCCCCGTCGATTTTGAGGTCACGGGCAATTTCATTGAGTTCACCAATGGACTTTTGCTTCAGCTCAGCAAGATGCATAACGTTCTCCATTCGTTGTACGGAAGAGTTGATCAGGGGTCGCGTCCAAACTTCGTGATCGTTTGAAGGCATTCATATGGTTAATACTCCAGCTTCTGCTCATAGCGGCTCATCGGGAAACCTGCCCAAACCCAATCAGCCTGAAATACTCGTATGATGTTTTGTGTCAGGATAAAAATCAGATAAACCGAAGAACCATTCTTCTGAACAGTCGCGATAGTGTCGTAAATATCAGTTCTGACTTAAAACTTGTGGATCCGGGAAGCCATTACGGCGGATAGATCAATTTCTTTTGGGCAGGTCTAGTTATCTATGTAGCCTACAACCGAATTATTTGTCAATAGTCGGTATCGGCCGGTCCATGAAAAAACTTCAGTCGTGTATTCTCACCGTATTCTTTTCCCTTCTGTTCACGATGCCTCATTCACGCTACCATCCTTCACCGTCATAACTCTTCGTTGTTCCACCGTTCCCGGGTTGTTGGCACCGTTCTTCTTAATATGGTAAACCAAGAAGTCCGTGAATGGAAGTCTGGAATAAAGAGGAGCCGTGAATTCATGTCTGAACCTGGCGCACCGTTTCCCCACGATAGAATCTTTTCCGTATCGGAGGCTAATGCCCTCATTCCCGAATTGGAACAATTATGGAAAACCATTCAACTCGGGAAAAAGCTTCTCATTGAAACCAAAGAAGAAGTGGAAAAAGCCAGCGCCAATGCCTCTCTGGGAGGAGGGACAACCGCAGGCGTGAAGTACATCAAAGGCCTACAAGATATCAATAGTAGCCTGCACGCCATACAAGATCTTGGTGTTCTCATCAAAGACGTGGAAATCGGACTCTGTGATTTTCCTCACCTCCTAGACGACCGGTTGGTCTTTCTTTGCTGGAAGTGCGGAGAAAAAGAAATTCAATGGTGGCATGAAATCGACAGTGGGTATGCCAGCCGCAAACCCCTGACGGACCGATTACATTAATCCGCAAACGAACTTTTGATTCAATACTGCCTATGACATTTGTGATCTTGGGCGTCGACGGCCCGGAGGGGGCCCGCCTGCGCCCCATACACCGACCAGCCCACCTACGGCGACTGCAAGATTGGTGGGCAAAAGGCAAGATACTCCTTGCCGGCCCCTTGGCCGACAAAACAGGCAGTCTCATCGTGGTCGAAGCCAAGTCCCAGGAGGAAGCCGAAGCCTTTGCCCGGGAGGACCCTTATCATGTGTATGGGGTCTTTGAAAAAGTGACCGTTCACCCGTTTCTCCAGGTGTTTCCGCCGAAACCCGAATCAGCAGCCACGACTGACCGGCCATTCCCTCAAATGGAATAGCCGTGAAAGGACCGACGCCCATCGCTCTCATCCGAATGATTCGTGCCCCGAGGACGAGACCGATCGCATGATAATTTTCCATTCGTTTGGACTCACCGGTTGGACCGACAAACGAGACCCTTTTTGAAGCAGAGACATGCGCTCCAAGCCCTTGATCGCCCGCAATTGTTCCAGGCTGAGAGCCTGCGAAAATTTTTGGACCAGCCGAACATCCACCACAAACCAGCGAGGGTTGTCGGGTGTACTCTTGGGATCAAAATAGCGACTCCGCCCGTCAAACGCATACGGGTCGGGATAGGCTTTTTTCACCACTTTCACCACGCCCACAATCGCAGGCGGGTGGGCATTGCTGTGATAAAAAAACCCAAGATCCCCCACTTGCATTGACTTCAAAAAATTTCTGGCTTGATAATTACGCACCCCCTCCCAACAGGTGGTCTGCCTGGAGAGGGCGCTCAAATCATCGATGGAAAACGTGGAAGGTTCCGATTTGAATAACCAATACTGCTCCATAAAGAGATTTCCTTATACAGAAAGCTATCCCATCACCCCAAGTCGTTCGGGCAAATCTTTCCCCGGAATTATAAGATGAAAAACGGACCGGAACAAACCGAACCCACAAACGCAGACCACGATAGAGCTGACCCCATCGACTATTCTCGGACTTGAGACCGAACCGTTACCGGATATGATCGCTGAAATTACCGAATTGATCCATGAATTGGAAACCTGGATTCCACGGGAAGTGTGGATCGGCCTGATCGGATTTTCCGTATTGGCGTTTCTGGGAACACTCGTCGCTATCCCGGCCATTCTCATTCGCCTGCCTCCCGATTACTTTCAAAATCACCACTATAAGCCCTGGTTTGCGAATCACACCCTGTCATTCGCAGTATCGGTC
>JBDIVP010000240.1:0-5664 GCA_039794325.1 Candidatus Inrsubterrania sp. | reverse complement strand
GCTTCAAACAAGTCTCCGGTGAGGAATTTCAGGCGGTCAAAGGCCTCGAACACCTCATTGAGAAGGATTTCAACGCGACCTTTTTGGGAAGCCACGCACGAATTGTCGAGTCCTTGATCGAACATTTCCGCAAAGACCAGCTAAGGAAAAAGGGACAAGAAGAATTATCCCTCGATCATGAAGACCGCCTCATTCAAATTCTGCACCAGACCATTCGGGCCGCCGTCAAAGTACTGGCTGTTCTGATGGTGTTTACTATTTTGTGGGGGGTCGTTGATGTGGTGTATATCATCTATCAAAAACTGATCTCTCCCAGTTTCACCACCTTTACCATCAGGGATATCGTCAGCACATTCGGTGCCTTTTTAGCGGTACTCATCGCCATTGAAATTTTCATCAACATTACTCTTTATATCCGCAAAGATGTCATTCACATAAAATTAGTGGTGGCCACGGCTTTGATGGCCATAGCCAGAAAGGTCATCATCTTCGATTTCAAAGAGATTACCCCGCTCTATGTTTTTGCCACGGCTGCCGTGGTGTTGGCTTTAGGAATCACCTACTGGCTGATTGAAAGACGGTTAACCTGGAGTGATGCCGATACTCTTTAAAGAAAACCCGCTGTCCGGTTGTCGGCTTCCCATTCTATAAACCGGAATATTCCGATGGATGATATGGGGTCGGAATTGGGAGTGGGGAACGGGAGGGAAAATGCCTTTCGGGTTGAAAGGCCAACGGGGACTCCGAGAATGCCTCACAGTGGCCGGACATCCGGTTGAAGGGCCTCTTGGTGCCGGAGCTTTTGTGTCATGATCCAGTCATGGCAGATTTCATTTTTGGCTTGGGAAGTCATATAATTATCCCCCTCCAGTTGGAGTGAATGATTTGGATGAACGGCAATGGCCCATGACAAAGGAGGAACTATGGAGTGGCGAGCCAGTCATATTTTAGTGAAAGACAAAGGGTTGGCCGATGATATTCGAAAACGCCTGAAAAGCGGCGGGAAATTCGGGGAGTTGGCGAAGGAATTTTCAACCTGCCCCAGCAAGTCCAAAAGCGGCGATCTGGGATGGTTTGGCCCTGGCAAAATGGTTAAACCGTTTGAAGAGGCGGTGAAACGTTTGAGTCATGGCAGCATCAGCCCGGTGGTGAAGACCCAGTTCGGATACCATATTATTAAGAAAACCGGGCAGAAGGAGTAATCCGGCTTCAGGCATATGGATCCCGCCCAATGGGGGAACCACCCCCTTTCGAACATGATAAGGGCCGGACTTGCGGGGAATGCCCGCTACCCAATTTTTGTTGGGCAATATCACCCTACCCGAGTTCTTACGGGCGATGCCCACCCTGCCTGAGGCAATCCCTCCCTTGTTGATTGATCGGTTTGCCCGATCATGAGCGCAGAATGCTTTCGGCATTTTACTCCTGTCATTGTGTTGACAAGTTTGGGGGGTTCTGTTACAAACCGCCCACGGTTAGGAATGCACGACAACGGCGTCGTCATTCCTCCTTCACAGATTAAATAGTACACAAGGACGATGACGTCCTTTCGGTTTGTGCCTCCTCAGGGCATGAAACCGGAAGGGCGTTTTTTTTTGCCTCCATATCCGTGGGGGTGGGGAAAATCCTGCCGGAAGCCTTCAGGTCAGCCGGAAGCGGACACAACGACGTGTGACGAGTTCCTATGAGAAAGGGAAAGAGTGTTGCCTGAATGACCGGTCCAGAAGGTCCGCGTTCCGATCAAATAGGAAGCGGGAACGAAATTAACCGGTGGCCCGTTCTAGCGGAAGCCATCGTTCATGGTTCGGCACGAACGGAGATTCGTGGCCTTCAAAGGCCCGATGTCCGCATAACAAGGAGACAAGATGAAAAGCCAGATGATACGACGACAGGCCTTGCGGTGGGTGCGATATGGGTTTTTGATCGGGTTGCTGACGATAGGCGGCGGATGGGTCCAGGTCGCGGGGGCCGAAGAGGGAGACGAAGAGCAGTCGCCGCTGTCCATGTCGCTGGATGTGCGGCAGGATACCTTTTTCGGATTTCAAGTTCAGGTCGACGGCACCTATGCCTTGAACGAACATGTGGCCGTCGCCCTCTACGGCATTCATTGGACCGATGTGCGAGGGATGGATACGGGCGTGGGCGGCAATCCCTGGACGGAAGTCGGCGCGGGCGTGCAATTGTCATTTTTGAATCAAGCCCTGACCATTACGCCGATGGTCGGCACCCTGCATGGGCAATTGTTGTCCCGTGGGCCCGGGGTGGCCGGAGCCGATTTCAACACGGCCGGGCGCGCAACCGCGTTTGAAGGCATCGTGCCGAATATCACGGTGAATTACGCAGACGGCCGGTTGGAAGGAGAGATCTACGCGGGGTATTACAAGGCCATTCGCAATGAAGTCCCGGATGGCACCGGCCCAGGCACCTGGGACTTTCTGCATTATTGGGCCAACGGCGGCGTGCAGGTGCACAAGTATGTCTCTATCGGAGGGCATTATGAAGAACTCCGCTCCACCCGTGTGGGCGGGGGAACTTCCGGCGTTCTGTATCAATGGCTGGGGCCTTATATCGAGGTGAAGCTGCCGGGATCCATGGCCTTTCGGTTTACCGGCGGTCCGGACCTCCACCGGGATGCCGATTTTTATAAGTTAAGCTTTACGAAGGTGTTTTGAGGAGGACAGTTCCTGGCCTTCTGGTGCGGGTAAGGAGGCCGGAGACGGCCGACCGGCGGTTGTGCATGGCCGGTCGGCCTTGATCCTTTCTAGTTCGATGCGGTTTCTTTGACGGTAAAGGCCAGCTTCCCGTCGATCAGATCGCCCATCACGGTCTGCCCGTCCGCCACCTTGCCTTGAATGATGAGGCGCGACAGAGGCGTTTCAATTTCATGCTGGATCAACCGTTTTAACGGCCGGGCGCCATACACATGATCGTAACCGCGGCCGGCCAGATCGGCCACCGCCGCCGGTGACAGTTCCAGTGTCATGCGCCGATCGGTCAGTCGGGACCGCAGCCGGTCCAGTTGAATGTTGACGATCTGGCCCAGTTCCTCACGGGTCAGGGCGTGGAACACCACGACTTCATCCACCCGGTTGAGAAATTCCGGCCGGAAGTGTTGCTGCACGTCTTTGAGCACCACCGCCCGCATGCTTTCATAATCCATGTTACGCTGTTGCGCTTCCAGAATATCCTGACTGCCGATGTTGGAGGTCATGATCAAGACGGTATTTTTGAAATCGACGGTTCGGCCCTGCGAGTCGGTCAACCGGCCGTCATCAAGCACCTGCAGCAGCACGTTGAAGACATCGTAGTGCGCCTTTTCGATTTCATCGAAGAGGATGACGGAAAAGGGCCGCCGCCGCACGGCTTCGGTCAACTGCCCGCCCTCCTCGTAACCGACATAGCCGGGAGGGGCGCCGATCAACCGGGCCACCGTATGTTTTTCCATGTATTCCGACATATCGATGCGCACCATATTGGCTTCGTCGTCAAACAGGGTATGGGCCAGGGCTCGCGCCAGTTCGGTTTTTCCCACCCCGGTGGGCCCGAGGAAAAGGAACGAGCCGATCGGGCGATTGGGGTCCTTGATCCCCGACCGGGCCCGCAAGACGGCTTCGGCCACCGCCTTCACGGCTTCATCCTGGCCGATGACCCGCTTATGCAGCCATTCGTCCAGATGGAGGAGTTTTTCAATTTCGCCCTGCAGCAAGCGGCTGACAGGAATACCCGTCCACCGGCTCACCACTTCGGCAATGTCGTCTTCATCCACTTCTTCCTTCAGTAGCCGGCTTCCGCCCTGCTGTTTGGAGAGGCGCTCTTCCTCCTCTGCCATGCTCCGCTCCAGTTTGGGCAGCGTGCCATAGCGCAATTCAGCCACCCGGTTCAAATCATATTGCCGTTCGGCCTGTTCGATCTGGTGTTTGACCTGCTCGATTTCCTGCCGTATTTGATGCAGTTTGCCGACCGAGCCTTTTTCGGCCTCCCACCGAACTTTTAGTTCGTTTAAGGCTTGCTTTTTGGCTTCCAGTTCCTGTTCCAACGACGACAGGCGGCTTTGACTGCCGGGATCGGTTTCTTTTTTGAGGGCTTCCCGCTCGATTTCCAATTGAAGGACCTTCCGGGAAATCTCGTCCATTTCCGCGGGCATGCTGTCGATTTCCGTCCGTAACCGGGCGGCGGCTTCATCGATCAGATCGATGGCCTTATCCGGCAGAAACCGGTCGCCGATGTACCGGTGCGACAACCGGGATGCCGCCACCAGGGCCGAGTCTTTGATTTTGACGCCGTGGTGCACTTCATAGCGTTCCTTCAATCCGCGCAGAATCGAGATGGTATCCTCCACCGACGGCTGATCGACCAGCACCGGTTGAAACCGGCGCTCCAGCGCCGCATCCTTCTCAACATGTTTGCGGTATTCATCCAAGGTGGTTGCGCCGATCAGATGGAGTTCGCCGCGGGCCAGCATGGGCTTCAGCAGATTGGCCGCATCCATAGCGCCCTCCGCGGCCCCGGCTCCCACGACGGTGTGCAATTCGTCGATGAACAACAGGATTTGTCCCTGTGAGGATTGAATTTCCTTAAGGACGGCCTTCAATCGTTCCTCGAATTCGCCACGAAATTTGGCGCCGGCAATCAAGGCGCCCATGTCCAACACCACCACCCGTTTTTTCTTCAGCCCTTCCGGCACATCCCCCTTGATAATGCGCTGGGCCAGACCCTCCACAATGGCGGTTTTTCCGACGCCGGGTTCGCCGATCAGCACGGGATTGTTTTTGGTTCGCCGTGACAGGATTTGGATGACTCGCCGGATTTCGTCATCACGCCCGATGACCGGATCCAACTTGCCCTGGCCGGCCAGGCGGGTCAGATCCCGCCCGTATTTTTCCAACGCCTGATAGGTCCCTTCCGGATCCTGACTGGTCACCCGTTGGTTGCCTCTGACCTGCTGCAGGCCGGCCAGCAGTTTATCCCGCTTCAAGCCGAGCGACCGGAAGATTCCCCCTTCCTCCACCATGGCCAGCAACAGATGTTCGACGCTGAGATAGTCATCCTTGAGGCCTTTCATTTCGTTCTCGGCCTGCGACAACACCCGGCCCAATCGCGGAGTCAGATGGATCTGCCCCGGACCGGCTCCACTGACTTGTACTTGCGGGATTTTTTGCACCGCCTGTTCGGCCGCATTACGGACCGATGAGGCGGACAAGCCCGATTGCTCCAGAATGGCTTGGGCCATGCCGCCTTCCTGCTCTAATAACGCCAACAGGACATGCTCGACGTCCACCCCTTGGTGGTTCCGTCTCATGGCGATCCCCGAGGCCGCTTGTAAGGCTTCTTGAACTTTGACGGTCATTCGATTCATGTCCATGTGGACGCCTCCTCTTAAGGGTATTCAATGAGTCGTATGGATTTCAGATAACCACAGGGGAAATCATTTCAAGGTTATGCTGAAAAAAGGCCCTTGCGGGTGGGGGGACAGCCCGGAAGACGTGAGGTGTTTCGGAAAAGGATGAATCGTCGGATAAAGGGGTAAACGAAACGGTTGGAGTTAGGAGCCGGTCCGGCATTGCCGTTCGTGACGAGGCGAAGGAGCCGGGGTTCGGTGCGAGGCCGCAGGGCCGGAAAAACCGGAAGTGTATTCGCTGGAATACATTGAGGATTTTTTCGGGC
>JBDIVP010000239.1:0-5675 GCA_039794325.1 Candidatus Inrsubterrania sp. | reverse complement strand
CTCGGGTCTATCATCTGGATCGGGGGTACGAGAAATTGGAAGAAAAATTGGAAAGTTTGGGGGCCGAGATTCAACGGGTTCGGGAAGGGTGATGAAAGAGATCATTACGATCGCCTTGTCCAAAGGCAAATTGCTGGAGCCGACCATGGCCTTGTTTCAGCGGGCCGGCTATGCCGGGTGTCCGATTCAGGAGGACGATCGCCGGTTGATTTGGGAGCAGCCGAAGAACGGGCATCGTTTTTTGATCGTCCGTCCCAGCGATGTGCCGGCTTATGTGGAATATGGAGCGGCCGATCTGGGGGTGGTCGGGAAGGATGTCTTGCTGGAGCAGCATCCCGATGTGTATGAACCGGTGGATTTGGGGTTGGGCGGGTGCAAGCTTGTGGTGGCCAAACCCAAAGGGCAGACTTCTTCTCCACGGCTTTCGTCCACGTTGCGGGTGGCGACCAAATATCCCGGTATTACCGAACGGTATTTCAATCAACAGGGGTTGCCGGTCGAAATCATCAAACTGTATGGCTCGATTGAGCTGGCACCGCTGGTGGGATTAGCCGACCGGATCGTGGATTTGGTTTCCACCGGAAAAACCTTGCAGGCCAATAATTTGGAGGAGGAATCCGTGATTGCCTGGTCAACCGCACGCCTGATCGTGAATCGGGCCAGTTTAAAAATGAAGCATGAAGCGATTCATCAGGTGATTGCCCGCCTCCGGCAAAGTCTGCGAAGCCACGCGCCAAAGGGCAAACGATCATGAAGATTTTTTCCAGTCGGGATGCCGGATTTTCTTCCGCGGTGGAGGCGGTCTGCCGTCGTGGGGAGCAGGCCCCGTCGGCGGTCGAACGCACCGTTCGTGCCATCCTTGAGGAGGTCCGTCGGACGGGTGATCAAGCCCTGCAAAAATACACCTGGAAATTCGACCGGGTTCGGATTAAGCCGCAGGATCTGCGGATCACGGGTGATGAGATTCGACAGGCCTTCCGTTTGTTGCCGGTTGCGGATGTGAAGGCGCTGACCTATGCGGCCGCGCGTATTCGTACGTTTCACCGCCGTCAACGGCGGAAAGGGTGGACCCGCCGCGGCAACGGCATTGAACTCGGGTTGCAGATGACTCCGTTGGATGCCGTCGGGGTGTATGTGCCGGGAGGGAAGGCCTTGTACCCCTCCTCGGTGCTGATGAATGCCATTCCGGCCAAGGTGGCGGGGGTCGGCCGGATCGTCATGTGTACTCCGACTCCTGGGGGGAGGATCCATCCGGCGTTGTTGGTGGCGGCGGAGTTGGCGGGAGTGGATGAGATCTACCGGGTAGGGGGCGTGCAGGCCATCGGAGCCATGGCCTATGGGACAGCAACCATTCCGCCGGTCGATAAGATTGTGGGGCCCGGTAATCAATATGTGGCTTCGGCCAAGCGGTTGGTGTATGGACAGATTGATATCGATATGATCGCCGGACCCAGTGAGTTGCTGGTTCTGGCCGACAAGATGAGCGATGCGGATCATGTCGCGGCCGATTTATTATGCGAGGCCGAGCATGACGAAGAAGCGCGGGTCTATCTGGTCACCACGTCGAAATCGTTGGCTAACCGGGTCGCGGCCAGATTGGCTGTCCGGTTGAAGGCACTCACCCGTCGCGACATTGTGACGAAATCAATCGAACGCTATGCCATGGCTTTCGTGGTGCCGTCCCTGGACCGAGCGTTCGATTTGGCCAATCGAATCGCCGCCGAACATCTGTCCCTGAATATTCAGGATGCGCGAAAATATGTGCATCGAGTTCGGCATGCCGGGGCGATTTTTGTGGGGCGGTTTACTCCTCCGGCCGTTGCGGATTATGTGGCCGGCCCCAACCATGTGCTGCCGACGGGAGGCAGCGCCAGGTTTTTTTCGTGTTTGAATGTGGATGATTATATGAAAATCAGCAATGTGGTGGCCTATTCCCAGGCCGCCCTGCGCAAGGCCCGAGGCCCCGTGGTGCGACTTGCCGCCTTGGAGGGGTTGGATGCACACGGCCAATCGATGGAGAGTCGATGGACATGAATCAACCAATGAATGCCAGGTCCGCCGATCATGAGCGGAACACGTCGGAAACGGCTGTTAAGGTGAAGTGGAATCTGGATGGCCAGGGTCGCACCCGGGTGCAGACCTCGATTCCTTTTTTAGACCACATGCTGACGTTATTCGGCAAACACGGGTTTTTTGATTTGGACGTAGACGCCAAAGGGGACATTGAAATCGACGACCATCATACGATTGAGGACGTGGGGATTGTTATGGGGCAGGTCCTCACCCGGGCCTTAGGGAACAAGGAAGGCATTGCCAGATTCGGTTGGGCGTCGGTGCCGTTGGATGAAACCCTGGCGCAGGTGACGGTGGATTTAAGCGGCCGGCCCTATTTGGTGTATCGGGTCGATCTGCCTGTCCGCTATATCAAGACCTTTGATCTGGGCCTGTTTGAAGATTTTTTTCAGGCCTTTGTCAATCACGGCGCCTTCAATTTGCACATCAATCTCCAATATGGAAAAAATCCTCATCACATGATGGAGGCGATTTTCAAGGCATTGGCCAAGGCCATGGACCAGGCGGTGAGGCGGGAAGCCCGGTTGCAGGGGGTGTTGTCCACCAAAGGGGCCTTATAGGGAGTGCCCTATGGGGGCAGGTCCCTGATCAACGGCGAGTGGAGCCATTGTCAGGGGGTTCCCGCCTTGTGCGGCCAAGATGAGAGACCCGTATGATTGCCATCATTGATTACGACATGGGAAACCTCCGGAGTGTTCAAAAAGCCTTTGAGGTGGTCGGCCATCAGGCCACCGTGACACGTGATCCGGCCGTCATTGAGCAGGCATCCCACGTGGTGTTGCCGGGGGTGGGGGCGTTCGGAGACTGCATGGATAATCTGAGAAAATACGGGTTGATCGATCCGATTCGACAGGCGATTCGAATGGACAAGCCTTTTTTGGGGATCTGTTTGGGATATCAGGTGTTATTTGACGAAAGTCATGAATTCGGCTTGCATAAGGGGTTGGGTATTTTACCGGGAACCGTTCGGGCGTTCCGCGGGGCAGACTCCGGTCAACCCATTCTGAAAATCCCTCATATGGGGTGGAATACCATTGAGGTGTGTCGGCCGGCCCCGCCTCTGCAAGGCATCCCCAGCGGATCGTTTGTGTATTTTGTCCATTCCTTTTATGTTGAGCCCGCCCAATCCTCATTGACGTGTACCGAAACGCAGTATGGGGTGACCTTTGCTTCCAGCGTATGGAAGGACAAGATTTTCGCCACTCAATTTCATCCTGAAAAAAGCCAGGACGTGGGATTGCGGATTCTCAAAAATTTCGGAGCATGGCAATGATTCGCCTTGTGGACCCGGTGGGGGTCAACAAAGCCGTCCGGTCCGTGCTGGCCTGGTGCTTTCTCCTGATGGGCCTCGGGTTGACCGTGGCTTGTGTGCCTCCCAAGGTTCAAACCCGGCAGGCTCCGCAATTCGAGCCTTCTGCCATCAGTAGTGTGGCGCTGTTGTCCTTTCGCAGTATTGACACGCCGCAATGGGGAAGTCGGAGTCCCGGCGAGGGGGTGAGGCATATTGAAGAATTACTTCCGCAGTTCAGTCTTCCAGGAACGGATCACGTGGAACAGCCCCCCTCCAGACGGAAACTCTATGTGGTCCCGGAGCAGGGAGCCAGGCGAATAACCGATATGGTGCTTGCCGCCTTGGTGGATCGGCCGGCCTTGCGGGTGGTGGGGCCTCCGGACACTGATGTGGTGTTTAAGGAAAATGCGGCCGACGATCCTGCGAAATTGTGGAAAGCCATGGCTTTAGAAGCTGGGGCTTTATTCAGGGTGGATGGGGTCCTGGTCGGATTGGTGCGGACGTATCGGGAACGGGAAGGGAGTAAATTGGGTGCCAAGCCTGCGGCGGTAGGGTTTGAGTTGTATTTGCTCAATCCGACTGATGGGAAGGTGTTATGGGCCGGAGAGTATTTTGAGGAACAAAAACCGTTGAACGAAGATATCCTGGGCATTTTTGATAAAGGGATTGGGTTTGTCACGGTGGAAGAGTTGGCGGCCATTGGCGTGAAGAAAGTGATGAAAGCCTTTCCGGTCGGCAAATAGACTGAAGGTCGTCCATTCCGGATGGTGGAGGGAACGTTGGCGAATGATATGCTGTTGATTCCTGCGATTGATTTAAAAGACGGAAAATGTGTTCGATTACGGCAAGGGGAAATGGACCAGGTCACCCGGTATTCCGATGACCCGGTCGGGATGGCCGAACAGTGGGTACAATTGGGAGCCCGCTATCTGCATGTGGTGGATTTGGACGGGGCGGTGGATGGTCAGCCCCGCCATTTGTCGCAGATTGAAGCGATCGCCAAGCGTGTCTCCTGCCCGGTGCAGGTGGGGGGCGGCATTCGTACGTTGACTACCGTCCAAGCCTATCTGTCCAGGGGAATCGGACGGGTGGTTGTTGGAACGGCCGCCTTGCGGAATCCGGAATTTCTTGCAGAGGCCGCCGCCGCGTTTCCAGGGCAAGTGCTTCTGGGCATGGATGTCAGGAACGGCTATGTTGCGGTTCATGGATGGAAAGAAGTCTCCTCGTTGACGGCCCGGCAATTGTTCGAGAAGGTCGGAGGGCTTCCTTTGGCCGGAGTGGTCTTTACCGATATTGCCCGTGACGGCATGTTGAAGGGCCCCAACCTTTCGGCCTTGAAGGAAGCTGCCGATACGTCACCGTTTCCGGTCATTGCCTCTGGAGGGGTGACGTCGCTCGAAGATGTCCGGGCCATCCATGCCTTGCATGGGAATATCTCGGCGATTATCATCGGAAAAGCCCTGTATGAGGGGACCTTGAATTTTCAGGCGGCGTTGGACATCGTCGCCGATTCCGAAAGGTCCGACTCCCGGTGTTAACAAAACGGATTATTCCCTGTTTGGACGTGAAGGATGGTCGGGTTGTCAAGGGGGTGTCCTTCGTCAATTTACGGGATGCCGGAGATCCGGTCCATGTGGCCAAGATCTATGACCGGGAAGGGGCTGACGAATTGTGCTTTTTGGATATCACCGCTTCCCACGAAGATCGAGACACGATACTGGAAGTCGTCGTTCGCACCGCCGAGCAGGTCTTCATGCCTTTGACGGTGGGAGGCGGGATCCGAACGATTGAAGATATTCGTCGCTTGTTGGAAGCCGGGGCCGACAAGGTCAGCATCAATACCGCCGCCGTTCAGAATCCCGCCCTCGTGAAGGCGGCCGCCAATCGATTTGGGGCTCAATGTATCGTGGTGGCCATTGATGCCAAACGAATGTCTTCCTGCGACGGCGACGGAGGCGAATGGGAAGTGTTTACCCACGGTGGACGGAAACCGACGGGCCTGGATGCCGTGGGGTGGGCGAAACGCATGACCGAGTATGGGGCCGGAGAAATCCTGTTGACCAGTATGGATCAGGATGGGACGCAACATGGCTATGATTTGGCGTTAACCGCCGCCATTGCCGATGCCGTCACCGTGCCGGTCATCGCTTCGGGCGGTGCGGGAACCCTTCACCATCTGTATGAAGCGTTGGGCCTGGGGAAGGCTGATGCGGTGCTGGCGGCGTCGATTTTTCATTATCAAACCTACTCCATCGGACAGGCCAAAACCTATTTGGCCGAACGTGGCATTCCCGTCAGGCACCAGGTCTTG
>JBDIVP010000238.1:0-5686 GCA_039794325.1 Candidatus Inrsubterrania sp. | reverse complement strand
ATCGACTTTGACGGCATCCTCGGCTCGCTCCTCCGCCCATTTGGCCAGCAGATCCAATTGACATTTAGCCTGCCGCGCTTCGGCCCACCTTTTTGTCAAGGAATTGGCGAGCTGCCAAACTTCAATGTTGTCGAACGGTTTCCGCAGAATGAGGAGTTTATCGCTTTTATTCAATCGCTTGATGACATCTTCCCAAGCATGATCGGAAAAGGCGGTACAAATGACCACCTGCAGATCCGGGTCCACCTCCCAAAGATGTTCAACGGTCTCTACGCCATCCCATCCGGGCGGCATGCGCATATCCACAAAGGCCACCGCATAAGGTCGATTCATTCTCATAACGTCCTGTACCATTCGATAGCCCATTTGGCCTTGATCGGCACAATCCACTTCAAAGGTTTCCACCTGTGCTTGCTCCTCGATATCATCGAATAATTCCGCACGAGCCTCCTGAAGCAAGGTGGTATCCAGCGAACGCGTCAGAATCTTTCGAAAATCGTCGTGGATGGCCACGTTATCGTCAATCACCAAAATCCGTCGGTTGTCCTGCTCCATGTTCATGCTCTTTTTCCCTCCATTTGGATAACTGGCAAATCGAGTGTCAACATCGCCCCCCGGCCCGGCCCCTCGCTCCACACCCGAAGCGCTCCCCCCAATTCCTTTGCGGTCAAAGCGCAGATATGCAGATTGGGCGGCCGTGGTTTCGAGGCGGCCAAGGTCGAAGACGGGGCCAATACCTGCGTCAGTCTCTCCATGGGAATTCCAATTCCGGTATCTTCCACCTGCATACGAACAAATCGCTCCCGATCCGGACAGGGCAACACATGCAATGTCAGGCAATGGGCACGATCCGGCAAATCCCGCATGGCATTGATGGCTGTTCGAAGAAGATCCGCAAGAATCGACAATAACTTGGATACCTCAAGCGTCCCCTCGGAAACCGGTTGATAATTTCGAACCACCCGAATCTGCAGCCGGTCCAACTCAGGCTGGTGAAGTGCCGTCGCTTCCTCCAATATCATGGAAAATTTGACCGTATCCTTGAAACCTCCAGCCCGATCCGGCTTCTGAGCAACGGTCAATAAATATTCCAATTGCTCCAATTTCGACTGAAGCGTAGTGAGTTCCGTCATGGTCATCACATGCTTTTGCACCAACCCCTGGCTTAACTGCCCAAGAAACCGTGGAATCTTTTTTCCCTTGGGATCCTGACTGAGATACCAACCCACATTCGGCTCGTGCGCCTCCATCATATCCGCCACCCGCCTGAAATCCTCAAGATGGAACTCCCGAAGGTGCTGATGAATCACCCCCGTCGACACCTGAATACCATTTAGAACATTCCTCATCTTGTGAAAGAGGGATTCACCTCCGGCCGGTTCGAAAGTTTCAGGATGGGATTCATGGAAAATGGCAGGGGTCATCTGATCGAAATGGGGGTCATAAAAATGTGAAAAAGGTCAAATTTGCCTGAACCCTCACAAAACAGCACCCGCGGACATTCCACAAACCGGCGCCCGGTATGGGCTTCACCATAGGAGATCAATCGGTTAGTCAAGAAAGAACCTTAAGACAAGAAAAAACAGAAACCAGGGAGAAAGCCGGTCGCACTCCACCCGTCTCCTAACCGATAATCGCTTACGGCACCATCCTTTTATGAGAACGGTGTCACAGCGCACATTTTATGATAGGCACAAACGAATTTCAGACCACTCAATGAACTTTTTAGCCCCCGCACTTCCCTTCCTTTCCCAGCCTTTCCATGACCACCCGACGCGGCAGTCACCCTTCCGTCGACTTTTGATAGCAAGTCGAATGGGAAAATAACCGAATAACCCAGCGGGCCATTCATCAAACAAATGGTCCCCGAACGTTCCGCGTTAACTTAAGGGAACATGAAAAGATTGACCTAACAGGTCCCCCTAATCTCCCAACACGTGCCGCAACAGTCGCATCTCCTCCCCTGACCCGGAATAAAAACCTGAACCTTGCCCTTTTGGCCTGCCTCCAGTTCCAGTGCAGTTTTTTGGGGATGGCAAGTATTTATCCCTGTGCTAACATGAGTCTCACCAATTGACGGATCACTTGCGGCAACCTCTGTTCATTTTATAGTTCATATTTTCAATACCATGTCGGAACAGGTACACTCCTGCTTGCCGTTCGGTAAGTTCATAAGGAAAAGTGGCAAAATTATTCAGCCCCTTTTTTCGGGCAAAGACCATTTTCCATCAGCCCTATTCATGACGACCGATGGTCAACACGGTTTAACCTTCATCTCTTCGGACCAACGACAAATCCGGTGAACTCTTCTTCGATTGCTTCAGACCACACCACTTCATCCACTGCTTCGGCTTCTCCACAAGCACTTCGGGGGCTCCTGATCGCCCAGTTTTTTGGAGCTTTCAACGACAATGCCTGGAGGTTGATGGTCGCCCTCCTGGCCATCAGGCAATTGGCCGATACCTCCGGTCTATCGGGAACGGAATTTGAGGCTGCAGCTCAGGGAAAAACCACGCAAGTGTTTGTGATTTTTACCCTTCCCCTCATGCTGATTTCAGGGATTGCAGGAGTATTTTCCGATCGATTCAGCAAACGAACCGTCATCATTGCCATGAAAACGGCGGAAATCCTGCTCATGGCAGCCGGAACCTTAACGTTGTTTTTGAATCCTGCGGGGGGCGTGTTTCCCCTTATGGTACTCGCCGCCATGGGTGCGCAAAGTGCGATATTCAGCCCATCGAAATATGGCATTCTTCCGGAATTGCTCCCCCACCAGCGACTCTCCTGGGGAAACGGCCAATTGGAATTGTGGACTTTTGTAGCCATCATTGCCGGAACAGCAATAGCCGGCCCGTTATTGGACCTCTCCTGGCCGTCTCCCTGGCTGGCTGGCCTTGTACTCTGCCTGCTCTCCATTGCCGGATTCACGGCCTCACTCCAGATTCCTCCTGTCCCTAGAGCGCGCAGCGAGGGGGGCATCCGGGAAACCTGGCAAGCCGCCCTCACTGCCCTCCGCCAGGATCCAACGTTAAAACTTGGGGTGCTGGGGTCCATTGCCTTTTGGACCTTAGCGAGTCTGGTCGGTCAGGATGTGCTGATTTATGCCAAAGCGGCCCTTAACCTGTCCGACACCCTGGCGGGCTTACCTCTTGCGGCCTTTGGGGTGGGTGTCGGCATCGGATCCCTTCTTGCCGGTAACCTTTCATCGGCCAAAGTCGAGGTGGGGTGGGTTCCACTTGGCGGCTTCGGTATCATTGCCTGTTTGCTGGCTTTGGGAGGAGCGGGGCCTGAATTGACAGGTACCCTGATCGCCATGGGTACCCTGGGCCTATCCAGTGGCTTTGTAGTCGTCCCCCTGAATGCCCTGATTCAATGGCGATCATCGACTGATAGACGGGGAGCCGTCATTGCCTTCTCCAACACCCTCGTCTTTGGAGGAGTACTGGCCGGAACGATAGGCTGTGGCCTGCTTGCGGCCATGGGATTTAGTGCCCGCACCATCTTTCTCATAGCCGGGTTGGGGACTGCAGCCCTGACTATCTGGGCGCTGTGGTATCTCCCTGAAGTTTTCATTCGTTTTTTCCTGGTCCTGTTGACCCACACCCTCTATCGCCTTACTGTCACCGGACGCGACCGCCTTCCCAATCTAGGGAGTGCACTGTTGATTCCCAACCAGGTTTCTATTTTTGATGGGATGTTGCTTATAGCTGTAACCGATCGCCCCATCCGATTCCTTATGGATCGCTCCTATTATGAACATCCTATTTTTCATCCGTTTGCCAAAGTTATGGGTGCTATCCCTATTTCGGCCGCCGATTCGCCGCGGGACATTCTCCGGGCTTTACAGAAAGCCCGACAAGCCCTGGACTCGGGTGAAATGGTATGCATGTTTCCTGAAGGGCAAATCACCAAAACCGGCAACCTGCTCCCCTTCCGCTCCAAATTCACCCGAATGGTAAAAGGCCGGAATGTTCCGGTTATTCCTATCCATCTGACTCGAATATGGGGAAGTTATTTCAGTTTTGTCCGGGGGCGGTTTTTTGTCAAATGGCCGACGCGGGTTCCCTACCCCATCACCATTTCCATCGGATACCCGGTTCCTTCAACTACCTCCCCGGAGGATCTCCGACTCATCATACAAGATTTGGGGGAACAGGCCTGGCAACTCCGAAAATCCGATTGTCGTCCACTGCATCATTCGTATGTTTGGGCGGTCCGGAAACACCCATTTCGCTTCGCCTTTGCAGACAGCACCCGCCCACGTCTTTCCTGCCTGGAGGCCTTAATTGGATCCATCGCCCTGGCCAGAGCCCTCATCCCCCATTGGCATTCGCAACATACCGTCGGCATTCTTTTGCCCCCTTCCGTTGGGGGCGCATTGGCCAATTTGGCTTCAACCCTCTCCGGACGAACGACCGTCAATCTGAATTACACGGTAGGCAAGCAGGGATTGGAATCCAGCGCCCGGCAAGCCGGACTGTCCACGGTCGTCACCAGTCGCATGTTCATCGAAAAAGGAAATCTGGAACTTCCCTCCAACCTGACCCCTATTTGGCTGGAAGATATTCGTCAGACCATTTCCTTGAAGGATAAAATCACCGCCATCGCCTTAGCCCTGTTCGCCCCAATTCGCCTCTTGGAACGAAGGTGTGGGGCCATTACCAGCCCCACAGTGGAAGATCTGGTCACCATCATATTTAGCAGCGGAAGCACGGGGGACCCTAAAGGGATCATGCTCAGCCACTATAATGTGGATTCCAATGTGGAGGGGGTCGCACAGGTCCTCCATGTCGATCAGGAGGATAAAATTTTCGGCATCCTTCCATTTTTTCATTCGTTCGGGTACCTCGCCACCCTGTGGTTCCCCGCCATTCACGGTGCCGGGGTCGTCTTTCATTTCTCTCCCCTTGATGTCGGGGCCATTGGCGAATTAATTTTCCGGCACAAGGTTACCATCCTTCTGGCTACCCCGACATTTCTTCAGCTATATGTCCGGCGCTGCCTCCAGAACCAGTTCGGTTCCCTTCGCATTGCACTTACAGGAGCCGAAAAACTACCTGAAAGGTTGGCAAAAGCTTTCGAACAACGGTTCGGGTTACAGCCGATTGAAGGATACGGCGTGTCGGAATGCTCCCCGGTGATTGCCGTGAATTGTCCGGATTTCCGGGCAGCCGGCTTCTGTCTACCTGCATCTCGACAGGGCACCGTCGGACAGCCGCTTCCTGGCGTATCCGTCAGGATTGTCGATCCGGACACATTTGAACCGTTGCCAGTCGGACGGCCAGGTATGTTGCTGGTCAAAGGCCCGAATGTCATGTGTGGGTACTTGGATCGGGAAGACTTGACGGCAGCTGCACTGCATGACGGCTGGTATGTCACGGGAGATATTGCTCAGCTGGATACGGACGGTTTTCTCACTATTACCGACCGTCTTTCACGATTCTCAAAAATCGGGGGAGAAATGGTTCCTCATGGAAGGGTTGAGGAAGCTCTCAACCAAGCTGCGGGATCCGACACCTTGGTCATGGCGGCTACGGGGATCCCGGACGAACGAAAGGGGGAGCAATTGATTGTCCTGCACACCCTGGCCCCCTCACAAATTCCTGACATTTTGGAAACCCTTGCAAGCTACGGGTTACCCAACCTTTTTATTCCCAAACCTGATAATTTCCTCAAAGTACCAGAA
>JBDIVP010000237.1:0-5720 GCA_039794325.1 Candidatus Inrsubterrania sp. | reverse complement strand
CGGCTTGCTTGGCTTGTTGTTGGGCTTGTTGGGTGGCCTGTTGGCCTTGCTTCGCAGCCTGTTGTGCCGCTTGGGTTGCGGCGGAGCCGGCCTGCTTTGCGGTGGATTTTGCTTGCTGGTGAACCGCGGTCGCGGTTTTTTTTGCGTTGTTCAACGCTTGCCCGACATTAAAACCTCGGGGGCGGATGCCGCTATAGGTGCCTGTCGCCTCCAGGCTTTGCCCTCCGGGAAGCAGCAGCAGGACAAAATGCAGGTCGGCTTCTTCCGGGGTATCCCCCGGGAAGGTCATGGCCAATGGATTTTCTATTTCAAGGGAGTGGGAGCGGCGATTGGCCTCAATCAGTAGGGCGTTACGTCTTTCGCCGGGAATTAGTCGAATCCACCCCTCGGCAGGTTCCACTTCATACAAGCCGGGTGAAATTTCAATGTTGCTCCCGTCGGGAGACAAAAAATGTACCGTTGAATGCAGCTCGATGGTACGTTCAGGGTCGGTGGATGCCGCATGAACCGAACCGGCCAAAAACAGCAGTGTGAGGCAGAGGCTTAAAAAGAATAGCGAATGTCTGACATTTCTCATGAAACATATCCTAACAATAAGGTGCACGGGTGATTTGAGTAAAAACTTTTTATGTGGAATGCAAAAAATCGTCGAAACTTACTTCGCCAATATTGTGGGGCTTCCGGAGAGCACCTTGCCGCCACCCACCGGACTGTCTTTCAGAGCAATGGGTTGGTTTCCGTCGTTCAAGATGATGAGGGGTGCTTTCAGCCGTAATTGGCTGGCTCCTTCGGAGACGATCGTATGTCCACCTTTGAAGGAAAGATTTTTGCCGCTTTCGACATGCAGGTTGGCCCCTGAACTGAAATGGAGATCTTTTTGTGAGGTCACGGTCACACTATGTTGTCCCATGATGGAGAGGTTACCGGCCTGAATGGTTGTGCCCTGTTGTGTGATTTGGATGACGGACTGAAGTGCCTGGACCTGCGTTTGAAGGGTTTGGACCTGCTGTTGCAGGGCGGCAACCTGCTGGTCCAGGGAGCCGGCTGTGCGTTGGATTGACTCCGGGGTTCGCTGGAGTGGCTGGAGGTCTCGTTGGGGGAGTTGTCTGGGTTGTAGTGGGGCCGGGTCGGCAGCCATAGCCGGAGTCAATGGCAATAGGAACAAAGTTGTGACGATGACGGCCAGATAAAGATTGAGCATGGTGTTTCTCCTTTTGATGTTTATCCGAATTATTCTGTCTGTCGAAACTGTTACGTCTCTGGTTCGAAATGAAAAACGGTTGTTGCTTCATGACGTGCTGATTTTGGGGGTGAGTGTAGCCTCAGTGTCCAAAAATAAAAAGGGAAAAGAGTGGGTGAACAAAAACTTTCTCACATTTTTCCCGGGTTTTTTTCTAAATTACGTAGATGTGATTAACGCAAAAGGATTGGTACTTGAGCCGATGTGGAGAAAGATGGGGATATAGCGTAAACGTTTTACAAGCCCCTTTTAGGAGCATCCCTCTCGACGGAAAAGCGAACCAGGCTGTTACCGTGCCTGTCGCCTGCCCTTTCATGTTTCACGATGTAGGAATTAGGGGACGGGAATGCGGGCACGATCCTGTCGGGCAGGGGTGAGAAGTCCGACTTGTTCGAAAAGAGCCGCCCGTTGCATCAAAGCCGTAAAGTCAGCCGGATGAGAACGGATGCGTTCCGATAAAGCCCATAGAGCGTCATACCAGAGCCCCGCTTGTATCAGCGGTTCGGCAGGAGTGGAGTCGAGGACCGGAAGGTGTGCCATGGTGGCCACGTCCGATGGGGGAGGTATGCGCATCAGCCAGCCGGTGGTTGAGTGGTGTTCTCCCGGGTTGGCGCCCTGAAGGATGATGTTCCATTGGTAGGTGACATGGGGTTGAAGGCGAATTCCGTAATCCTTCAAGGCCACCTTATGTATGCCCGGTTGAATGGGTGGGAGCATGCGGATATCTAGAACCATGTGGGTTCCTTCCTCATCCGTAATCCGGAGATCTACAGGTTGAGTGGTGGGGTGAGCGATAAACCAAAAAAGTGCCGGCTGCTCGAACATGGTCAATCCAATGTGGTCTGGGGATAAGGGGGCGAGATACAACGGTGTATGGCCCGATTCATGTTTGTCAATGACGACTCGGGTTCCCTGAGTAGCAAGGTTGGGGGCACGATAGAAAAGGAGGCTCTCTATGGTTGAAAATGTGGGTTTCGGCTTGTCCGTGGTCTCATGTTCTGGTTGTGGTGACGGGGGCGGCTTGATGCTCGATGAAGATGTGGATGACGGCTCCTCCGGTTCTTGGATGTGCTGGACTGAGGGGGCAGGATCGTGATTGTCGATGGTGGTCGGTTCCGAAGGGGGAGTTGTGGTTCCTCTTGCTTGAAGGAGGACCCCTCCTGGTAACAAGAGTTCAACGAGATATTCTTCTTCTTTTTGAGGTCGGGTGAGAGACATGGGAGAAAAGAGTTCGTACTGTTCGTGCGTCAGGGATTGGGCTTGAATGGTCAACCGGGCTTGCCCTCCTTCGGGAGTGAGAGCTAATTCGTTCGGTCCTGACTGTTCGACCAGAAATTTTCCGGGGCCGATGATGACGGATGTGCCATCCGGCCTGGGAAAATGCAGGGATTGATTCAGCACGACATTGGGAGGAGCTGCCCAAAGAAGAAGAGGGTAGAACCCCACCAGGCACCACCACACACATCGAATCGCGAGGTAGCGGAATTTCATGGTGTGACTCCCAACCTAAGAAGGGAATACTTCAAAGTCATACCTTAAGGGAAATGCAAAAGCTTGTGCAATTGGTTGCTAACATAAGGCCCTGTTCTCAGTTGGTTGATGAAAATCAGGCGCTCTGTTCCACGGTCAACCCATGGATGGTTCATGAACTTTTTAAGGAAACCCGGGAGTGGACCCTGCCGTCAGGATACGGTTAGGACCGCGAACCGGACTGTCAGGTTTTAAGCAAATGCCGGAGAACGCTGGCTGCGGATTTCGATTGGGGGACGGATGAAATGCGGTTACGTGAGGGAAACTGGAAACAAAACCCAATGAAGGAGCAAAAAATAACGCGAAACCTGTTAGGGGGTCTTTTGTTCTTCACCCTCCTGCTTTGATTTGGTTGGTGGAGGAATTGAAACCTTTTTGGCCGGCCGGGCGTAACGGGTTCCTTCCGGAAGCGGCACGCGGGATTCCCATTCCTCAACCAACCCGGCTGTTCCCCGATGTCCCCAGGTGGGCAGGGAAATAGTCGATGCTTTTCTTTTGTTGGCTACCATGTGCAGACCTCCTCCTTAATTGAAATCTGTTTGATAAATGACTCGTCATGTTGGATTTTTCCTTCAATAAATTGCTGATAAAGAGTGAATTCTCTTCAATATCAACTTTTTCATTAAACCAAGCAAATTGCATACCATGCAAGGGATCAAATAGTGACCATATGCCTTAGAAGGTGATCGAGTAGTGCTGGCACAGGAAAACTCATGTGGGGTGTGGTGCGGTGGGGTGGGATGGTGAGTAAAAAAAGCCCCGGACTTGTGTATCCGTTCAGATAAATCAGGCCCTTTATTTCTACCCCTAATGGAATATGGGGTGCCGGCAGGATTAACTGGAGCAAGGAACCCCTGGGAAAGAAAGATCACTTCCCAGAGGTTCACCTGATAAACGAAAATCGAAAGGGTATGATTATTTCAGTTGCGGAGCTTCACCTTCGGTGGGAACTTCCATTTCCTCCAACTCGGCTTCCATTCCCTCCGGGATTTTTGCTCCCTCGATACCACGAGGTCGAATAGCGCCCTGAGGTAACATGCCGGGCTGAATTTTAAGTTTGGGAAGGACCATTTGGCCTGGGAGTTTGCCGGGAACGGGAGCCCGTTCGGCAATCTGTTGAATGTCGGTCCTGAATTGTTGTAATCCTCTCCCTTTGAATTGTTGGCCCAATCCATCCGGAATGAGAGGGGTGACCCTATTGTCCTTTTCCACTCGGAATCGGGTGCTGGGATTCAATAAACTCTTCGTGGCCACCGTTCGGCCTTTAATTTTGACCTGTGGCCCGTCCCGCAAAAACATGACGTAGTTTTCACCGACCTTATAGTCCTGATCGTCGTGGATGTTTATGGTGTTTTCAATGAACGGTGTCGGTCTTGAAGGAGGATCGGAGGCTCCTTTAGGTTTGGGCGGTGCCTCTTTCATGTTGGGCATATCTTTACGGGTGACGGGAATGCCAGCGGTACGAAACACCTTAATCTCCTGAGCTGGTTTGCCTTTCATGGCTCCCTTCACTTTCATGCTTACCACTTCAATGGCGATGCGTTCCTCCCCGCCCGGTTCCCCCGGTGCGGGAATGACCAGATCGTCCCCCCGCTCCACTTTTGTCACTTCGGCTTCCACCACTTCTTCGGCTAAGCCTTTGGCTTCCGCCAGCGTTCGGGGTTCAAAGGCCCACGCGGCCATCAGAACGGGTTGTGGTTTGTTAAACCAGTATTGATAGCCGACTTGTCCGGCGAATGCGACGAACAGCGTCGCAATCGTTCCCAGGAGAACCCGGTTAAGTGTGTGTGAGTTCATGGTTGCTCTCCTTTATGTCTTGGAAAGTTGTCCAAATGGTTCATGGAGCGAGGGTTAGTACATGGCATTGATATCGTTCCAGTTGTGGCTGTTGGTGAAATTGCTGCTTGGGCTGTAATAGCCTTTGGCCATGCAGCCGCCGGTATTGCTGTGGTCCAGGCCGAAAGTATGGCCGACTTCCTGGCATTGCACGCCTTGCACGTTGGCGCTGGAATAATTGTAATAAGAATTGTACTGGGCATGGGCATGTTTGATGCGACACCAGCACCATTTATGCCACCAATCGAATTCATACTCTTTAATCGAGGCCAGACCGGCCCATCCCGTTTTCCCTGAATTGGCGCCAAATACGCTGACATCGGTATGAGATGACCACAGCGGCAACGTCAATTTGGTTTTGTCATTCCAATCCTTAATCGCCGCTCTGGATTCGTTCTGATGAGATCCCCACACCCACATTCTGATGGTTTTTTTGTCCCAATGCCAGTTTCCCCATTGGTGGGCATTGCCGACTTGAACATTCAAAGCCAATAGGCCGAGAGCGATGACGGCAAGAAATCCGGTCAGGATTTTCCCTTTCATGTGCAACCTCCTTTGTTGATAAATACTATGGTTTTGTGAAACGCTGTGAACGGATTCCTTCTTGAATGGGTATGCCGGTCCTTTCTGGTTAGTTAGAAATGGGCACCGGCGATTGGCCTACCCAGAGCCGTTTCCAGATGCTTCAACAATTCAGGGTTATCGCCCAGGTACAGTACGATGATTTTGCCAGACAAGAAAAAATGAGGAGGGGCGATCCATTGGACGACGGTCTTCCCGATGGTTTCGCCATCCGGAGAGATTTCCCTGGCCTTCGCATTTGCCGAGGATGGATTATCGAATTCAAAGACCTGAAGGTCTTCACCATCGATCAGCAGGCCATGTCCTGGGACCGGGAAAAATGGTTGGGTAATGGAACCCGTCGGTTCGACTGTCAGGCCTTGTGCTCTCATGGCATCGATCAAGCTGACATGGTCGCGGACAGGTCCCCCGTGAGAAACAGGGGGGGGATCCGATCCGTTACAAGCGGTCGTTACGGATAGGAGGAAAAGGATTCCAAAGAAATAGAAGAAGCCGGGAAAGGTGAGGGGAGGGTGCCTAATGCGAAAATGCC
>JBDIVP010000236.1:0-5731 GCA_039794325.1 Candidatus Inrsubterrania sp. | reverse complement strand
GGCACGCTTCATTTTCACGCGTTGCACCAGCAGTTCGAGGGGGGAATGAAAGACCTTTTCAAACAGTTTTTTCCGGCGATCAGTCGTCCATAATTCCAGTTCCGGGTCATACCGGCAGAAGACCTGCAATCGCATGAGAGGCTCCTGTGAAAATTTTACGGCCTTCACAATAGAAAAATGACTGCGGTCCAACCCATCGGCAATCCTTAAGATCGCACTCAGGTAGAGCACGATTTGCTGATGCTCAGGGCTCAACCGCCGAAATCCCTGATGTCGAACCTTGGGCACACTCCGGCGATGGTATCGCGCCACATTGGCCATAATCGCGATTTCATCGGAAGAAAAACCGGGAAGATCGGCATGCATCATCAAGTAATAGGTATGTTTATGGTGCTTATTCTCGCGGATATGGTGCCCGATATCATGCAACAGGGCCGCATATTCCAACCATTCCCGTTCCGTGCCTCCCAATCCATGCAGTGCGTGGGTCTGATCAAACAGGCTTAAAGCCAGTTTGGCCACATGATGCGCATGCACTTTGGCATATTGAAACCGGCGGGCCAACAACAAGACCTGCCGCCGGCGCACATGAGGGATTTCATCCTCCGCCTTCAACCCTTCCAAATGATGGTGAATATAATCAACGATCACGCCTTCCCGAATGGCCTTATCGCTGACTCTGACCTCTTTGACCCCAATCCGCTCCATCAAAAGACGCAAGACCATGACACCGGGATACAGCGTATCTACACGCCGAGGGTCCAACCCGAGGATCTTCAATCGTCCCTGGGTATCCTTGGTCCGGAGGAGTTGCTCCACCTCTTTAATTTCGGACAACTCGATCGTGGCCATATCAATTTGGGAAAGCGGCCGGCGGGTCCTGGCCAAATAAATGATTTCCGTCAGATTGCCGACCATTCCCGATGTCGCCACCAACTGCTTGAACACGCCTCTGATGCCCTTCAAGAGCGCCCGTTTAAACGTTTGATTCACCGCCCCTTCCATGCGCTGAATCATTTTTTTGTCGGGAGGATCAGCCTTCAAAAACTGATCCTTTAAGCGGATGGCGCCCAATTTCAAACTGCGGACGAATTGCAGGCGTTTCGGGGTACAGCCCATCAGTTCCACCGATCCTCCCCCGATATCCACAATCATCGCCGGAAAATCCGACAGATCCATGCTATGCCGGACTCCCAAATAAATCAGGCGGGCTTCCTCCTCTCCCGTAATCACCCGAATCCTTAATCCCAATTCCTTTTTGACCAACTTTAAGAATTCCCCTCCATTCCTGGCTTCCCGAACGGCACTGGTGGCCACGGGAAGGATGGTGTCGAATCCCTTATTTTTCGCCAACAGAGTGAACCGTTTTAACACCGTCATGCCCCGCTCAATGGCATCGGGCGACAAACAGTGCGAGGCGAAGGTCCCGTCTCCCAACCTGGCCATTTCCTTGATCCGATCCACAATTTTATACGATAAATCCTTCCCGACCTCCGCCAATACCATATGAATGGAATTGGTACCGATATCGATTACCGCCAGTCGTTTCATGCCGTCACCATTCCCCTTTGGACTATGCCACGCTCCTCCCCCGGCCCCTGCGCCAACGGGAGACGCCACACGAGTATCTGTGATTGAGAGTATGCGCCCGACTACTTTGAATTGAGATCATCGGCAGTGATGACACGATAACCCAGACCCCACACAGTTTCAATAGCCAATCCCGCTTCACCCAATTGATTCAATTTTCTTCGAAGCCGCACCATGTGCGAGTCCACGGTCCGCACTTCTACCGAGACCTTGCCCCCCCACACAGCCGCCAACAATTCCTGCCGGGCCGACAACCTTCCATGACGTCCGAGTAATTGGCGTAACAGTTCAAACTCGATCCTGGTGAGGCGGATGGACTTCGACCCGAAATGGACGTAGCCGGTGGCCGGATCCAGCTTCGGATGGCTCATAGACATGACCGGACTCCACACAACACACGCTCCCGCTGGGAGCACCCTGCCGGAACAATCTAGCCTGCGGAGGTTTCATGGGAGTTATGACGCTGTTACGGATGGGTAAATCCTGCACGCGGGTTGCCGTCAACCGCCAACGCGACCCTGGACATGAAAACCGGCGGTGCCCCGCAGCGGAGGAACCGGCCATCAAAATGCCAATTCCTCCGCAAGACGTTGAACAAGGGAAGGGTTGCCGAACAAAGCATCCACTTTTCCGGAAACGGACGAGGGGCGCAGGATCATGACCCCTCCGGCTTCCACAACCAGCACCTGCGTCGCCATTATGTCCCACGGATTGAGGGCAGGATCCAGCATGGCTCCAACCGACCCGTTCAGCACCAATCCATGCCCGAAACAATCCGTATAGCCCCGCACATATTCGGACAGCGTGAGCAATCGATAATAATCACCCAACCGATCGGCACTGATAAACTGAGCAAGGTCACCCACGGCAATGATGGAGGTCTTCAAAAGCCCATCCTGCACGACCTGCAACGGTTTCCCCTGACAAGTTGCGCCCAGCCCTTTTGCACCCGCGAACGTCATGCCGAGCATGGGAAGATGAATGACGCCGAGAAGCGGATGCCGACTCTGCGTATCCTGCAAAGCAATGATAGTCCCGAACAGAGGAATCCCATGGACAAAGGACCTGGTCCCGTCAATGGGATCTACGATCCATCGCCATCGTGTGCCCTGTCCCCGAAAGCCTTCCTCCTCTCCCAGAATATCCAGCGGTCCCAACACGGCCTGTGAAAGCAAATGCGACCGAATCACCTCTTCCGCCTCCCGATCGGCCTGTGTCACCGGTGATCCATCGCTCTTCCCCATCACCTGAAGGTCCTGCTGTTGAAAATATGATTGAATCGGTATCGCTGCGGCCTGAGCCGCTTCAATCGCCACCTTCAACAGGGTATTTAATTGTTCAGCCGTCAACTCCCCATGCATCGCGTTTCCTTTCAACAGTTCACCATACCCGGCACCGGTCCGGGATTATACCGGCACCCCTTCATAGCAACAAATACCTTACCCCTCCTGTAGCGAATGACGACAAATATGTCCAAAAGACGATTATATTTGAGAACTCTATCAGAAAATGCATCCCACAAGGCCAAAAGGCGGTTATCAGGGCATTATTCTTGAATGAAATAAAATGGAAAAATTTCACACTTTTTTAACCGGTCCTTCATCTATACTGGAAAGGTTGCGTCATGCAACAATTAATGGCCTGTCTAATAGCGTTCGAATTTTTCCGGCCATCACAAGATTCCGGCCCCTACCCGCACATCTTTGGGGGGAGACTGCGAGTCCGCCCGTTTTTTAAATGTAGCTCGATTGGATTGGTAGCTCGATTGGATTGAATGATGTCTTCACATCCACCTTCACAGGATCCTTCCCCAATGGATGCGGCCATCCTTCAGGATGACCGTATGGGAACGATCCGCCAGGCCCCTGAGCACGAAATAAAATTTCAGGTCCCTCCCCGGTTTCACATCCCCGAACACTTAGGGCCTCCCCTTCCTCCACGAGTGTTCACTTCAACCTATTTTGATTCGAAACAGCACCGGTTGGGAAAGCTCGGCCTGACTCTTCGAAAACGGGTCGAAGGCGCCAAGGGCATCTGGCAATTGAAAATCCCAAGCGGCAAGGACCGGATCGAACTGGCGATCGAATCCCGAAGCCGCCGGATTCCCTTGCTGTTTCGTGATCTCCTTACTGCATTTTTTCGTCATGAGGAACCGGTCCAAGTGGGCAAACTGCGAACACGGAGAACCCGGATCGGAATCCAGGAGGGAGGCACCATCATTGCCGAGATTTCACGAGACTCCGTCGCCCTTCTCAGGGAACAAAAAATCATCCGTCGTTTCGAAGAGATAGAGCTTGAATTGAAGGAGGGCGGGCGGAGCCGGTTAAAACCGATTCGTAAAGCCTTACAAAAAGCAGGAGCGGTCGAAAAGGTTCTCCAACCCAAAATTTTTCAAGCCCTGTCCCTCCCCTATCCGGTTATGTTTCCCTCAGCCAATACTGAGACATCCCCTACGGATCATATCCGGACACGTCTCCACAGGCAATTTTGTCAAATGTTGCTGCACGATCCCGGCACACGCCTGGGACGTGACAGTGAGGCCCTTCACCAAATGCGGGTGGCCACCCGTCGCCTTCGCGCCATTTTGCGCGCCACTCGACCCTTTTTCGAACCGGTGTGGAACACCACCTTGAGGCAGGAGATCGGGTGGATCGGATCGTTGCTGGGAGAGGTGAGAGATTGGGACGTCCTGTTGGAATTTTTCCGACGGGAATTTTCCGAAAGGTTTGCACGGGATCAACACGCCTTCCAAACCATACTCCGACATTTCGAAGAGTCCCGTTCGATTGCACGAAGCCGGCTCCTGGACGGACTGCGGAGTGAACGGTACCTCGAACTTCTGAATCTGTTGGAATCCTCCTTGGGACAACTTCCGTTTCAACCGGATCCACCCACCATTGCCGCGCTGGCCCGAAAAGCCTTCGGCAAACTTGAGGATTTCATCCATGCATCCGAAACCCGATTTCCCTCCAA
The DNA here is from genome assembly GCA_039794325.1 of Candidatus Inrsubterrania sp. Classification (GTDB taxonomy): domain Bacteria; phylum Nitrospirota; class Nitrospiria; order Nitrospirales; family UBA8639; genus JACKFE01. The sequence continues at coordinate 1,168 of JBDIVP010000236.1, read as the reverse complement.
CGACCTGCACCGCACACGGATCCTGCTCAAACGGGCCCGGTACACCGTCGAATTGGCCGAACCGTTCCTCGACAAATCCGCCAAACGGTTCCTCCGCCGGGCCAAACTTCTGCAGGAACTGCTGGGAGAACACCAGGACGCCGTTGTGGCCGAAGAGAGACTTCTCGCGGTCAAGCCCCGTTCCAGAGGGACCAGCGTGGCGTTTGTGAGCGGTGCCATTCTGGAACGCTTACGAACGGGGCGCGAGGAGGTCTGCCGGCGTATTCCCCGCGAATGGAAGAAACTCCACAAAATCGGAACATGCCTGTAACCCTGTATACGGCCCCGAGCAAGGACACCCTGACTGGTTTGTCATAGGGAGTTCTATCGTGTAAAGTCTAACCTTCTTCCGAAATCATGGATCGGGAGAACCACGAGACTGCACCATGACCAATCATTCCTCCGGCACATTGTCTTCTCCCGTTGCCCGGATTCACAATCTGGATGATCCCGAATGGTATTTGAACCGGGAACTCAGTTGGTTGGAATTCAACAAACGGGTCCTGGAAGAGGCGGAAGACCCGCAACTCCCGCTCCTCGAGCGAGTCAAGTTTCTTTCCATCTTTTTTAACAATCTCGACGAATTCTTCATGATCCGGATTTCCGGCCTTCGGGAGCAGCTCTCCGGAGGGGTTTTGGAAGCCGCCCTTGACGGGCGGAGTCCCTCGGACCAATTAGCTCAGATTCGCGAAGCCCTGCTTCAGGTCTTTTCCCGGGTCACCCACTGCTGGCAGGAAGATCTGTTGCCCAAGCTCGCCCAGGCCGGCATCAAAGTTCTGGCGTATCAGGACCTCAAACCCAAACAACGATCCCTCCTCCGCCGGTATTTCCGGAAAGAAATTTTCCCGGCCCTGACCCCGTTGGCCTTCGATCCCAGTCATCCGTTTCCTCATATCTCCAACTTGACGGTGAATCTGGCCGTGGTAGCCAAAGATCCCGATCGGGGAGAATGTTTCGCCCGCCTGAAGGTTCCCAACACCTTTCCTCGACTCGTGCGGATTCCCGACGAACATCAAGTCCTGGACGATCAGCAGCTGGGGTTGGGAAGCGGAACCGAAGCCACCAATTATGTCTGGTTGGAAGACATCATCGCCGCCAATCTTGACCTTCTCTTTCCCGGACTGACCAT
>JBDIVP010000235.1:0-5766 GCA_039794325.1 Candidatus Inrsubterrania sp. | reverse complement strand
TCAAACTCATTCCCGACCCATTCGTCGACTTTGATAAATAATTCCCCTACCGTAGCCCAACATAGCCTTCTCGCCCGGAAGCAATCTGCTAATCCACAAGAGAAAATCACCGTAAAAGGTTCCTGGCACCTTTTATTTTTTCAGGGTTAAGAAAGGCGTTCCTTAAGTCGAACCAACAAATCCATCCGCTCATGAAGCACAGCAAAGATTACGGGTTTCTGATTGTCCGGAGTTAGATAGAAGATGTAGTGGTGTTGACAGTGCGTCACAAAGACGTGAGGGAAAAGTTCTGAAAAGGCCCGTCCTTGTACTCTTCGGTCGCCAATGTTTTGAAAACATTGATGGAGTGAATCAAGATACCGCTCCGCTTGCTCCAACCCCCAGGTCTCAATGGTAGAGCGGGCGATGATTTCAAGGTCGGTATCGGCATCCTGGGTGATGGCATAATTGGCCATTACCCAAGGTTCCGTTGAACATCCTTTACAATCTGGCTGGGAGTGCGGGAGGAGCGACTCCCCTGTTCAGCAGCATCAATCCTGGGTTTCAGAAACTGTTCAAGTCGGTGCAACGCTTCTTCATCAGTCATAGAGTCTTCGGTGTTCGCCAAATCCGGCAACGTCCGCTCCAACACATATTCCTTAATGGTTTTGCCTTGTAACGCGGCCATCGCCTTTAGTCGTTGGTGTTGTTCAGCTGTGAGTTCAATTGATAAGCGGCTCATCAGTCCTCTCCTTGTAATGATAAGGAATCCTTTCAACGCTATCACAAAGCACACAAATGTTCAAAATGTACATTTGTGGCCGCCTGAAACTAAATTCTGCGCGGCGCTTGAGTGTATGGACTTGGAAATGCTTTACGTGTGTATTTGGCCTTGGGTTTGAGACCCGTACACATTTGGCCGCCAATCCATTCGAGGGGAGTTAAAAATCTGATCCCCAAGATGCAGGATAGATTTCTCCCGTTGGCCGAAATGACGTGCAGGAAAGAAACGAGAATTTCCACGTAGGATCGGGAAAGGGCAAGAAGCAAAACGGAATTCTGCAACCGTTTACATTTGCCCGTACCCGCCGCCTCCGGGGGTTTCGATGATGAGTTCATCGCCGGCATTGACCGAAAAGGTCCTTTTTCCCGGTAGGTCGGTTTCCACGCCGTCTTGCTTCAGGCGATTGCAGCCAGGTTGTCCGGGTTCACCACCAGCCACCCCATACGGTCTGGTGACCCGGCGATCGGAAAGCACCGTGACTTCGGCCGGCTGCAGGAAGGTATACGCCCGCACCAGCCCATCACCTCCGTTACGTCGTCCCTTTCCTCCTGAGCCGTCCCGAAGGGCATAACGTGAAATACGAAAGGGATAGGCATACTCCAACGCTTCAATCGGCGTGTTCCGGGTGTTGGTCATGTGCGAGTGCCGGCCGCTGCATCCATCCGACTGCGGGCCTGCTCCCATTCCGCCCCCGATGGTTTCATAATAGGTGAACGGGCGCCCTTGCCGTTCATCCCACCCGCCAATACTCAGATTGTTCATGGTGCCCTGGCTCGCAGCAGGAATGCGGTCGGGACAGGCTTCCGCCAAGGCACCCAGCAAAACATCCACGATCCGTTGAGAGGTTTCCACGTTCCCGGCCGCCACGGCCGCCGGGTGCCTGGCATGGACCAACGTCCCCTCCGGTGCGAGAATCCGGATCGGGCGCAAACATCCGCTGTTGGCGGGAATATCCAAGCCCAAGACACAACGAAACACATAGGCCACCGCCGAGAGCGTCACCGGATAGACGGCATTGATGCCTCCCGGCCGTTGCCGGTCCGTTCCTGAAAAATCCACCGTGGCCTGTTCGTCCTCAATGGTGATCGCGGCACGAATCCCGGCAGGCTCGCCGGTGAATCCATCGTCATCCAACGCGTCCTCAAAGCGATAGCAGCCATTGGGGATGGTGTTCAAAAGTTGCCGGGTCATCCGTTCGCTGTATCGCAACAGCGCTTCCATCTCTTCCTGAAACGCCACAACCCCAGCCCCTCTCGCCAAGTCCTGCAACCGTTGGCTCCCGACATGGTTGGCGGCCAGCTGGGCCTGCAGATCACCGGTCCGCTCCTCAGGAGTCCGGACGTTGGCCAGTACGATCCGCCAAACATCCTCGTTCCGAGTTCCACCGGTCATGAGTTTGACCGGAGGAATGATCAATCCTTCCTGATAAATTTCCTGAGACAGCGGCATCGAGCCTGCCGACAGGCCTCCCATATCGGCATGGTGCGCCCGGTTGGCCACAAATCCCACAAGCCTCGGCTGTGATTCAGATAACGACGATTCGACAAATACCGGTGAGACGACGGTCAGATCCGGCAGATGGGTTCCCCCTCGATAGGGGTCGTTCACAATCGCCACATCCCCGGGATGAAAGATCAAGGATTCTACACAGGCCTGCACGGAAAGGGGCATGGCTCCCAGGTGCACGGGGATATGGGCTGCCTGGGCCACCAGATTACCTGACACATCAAACACGGCGCAGGAAAAATCACAGCGTTCCTTAATGTTGGGGGAATAAGCCGCCCGCTGCAATCTGGCGCCCATTTCCTCAGCAACCGAGATCAAGCGATGCTTGATGATCTCCGTACGAATGGGATCATCCATCGGCAGCTCCACCGGCGGCTCCGACATCAATCAGAATATTGGCATATGCATCAACCGTGGCCCGATCGGCCGGCCCAAGATATACCGTCGTGTCATCCAGCACGATTATCGCCGGGCCGACGAGGACGTTCCCGGGGCGCAATCCATGACCCCGGTAATACGAAACCGGCCGGATGCCCTGCGGCAACACGACAGGCCGCTCCTCCCACTTGGCCTGCGAGGCATCCGCCGACTCCATGGCCGCTTTAGCCATCCGGGGCGGCAGGCCCCGTCCGACGGCACGAACGCGCACATTGACGATTTCCAACGGAGCATCGTGCCGGGCATACCCATACCGTTCGCCATGCAGAGCATGAAACCGTTCCCGAAAATCCGGGGTCAATGGAACCTCCAATTCAAACGATTGCCCGGCATATCGCATATCAACCGACTTGAGAATGACGGCCTGGTCCGCCGCGATGCCCTCCCGTTTCATATCTGCTACGCCTCGGCGCCCCAACTCATGGGTGTGCGCCTCAACCGTTTCAAAGGGCGTGTCTCCCGGACACATCACCGTCTGCACATAATCCAACTGTACATCGGCCGCCAGCATCCCCAATGCCGACAATGTGGCCGCCATGGGTGACACCAAGACCTTCGACACCCCCAGGGCTCTGGCCAGGTCACATGCATGCAGTCCTCCGGCCCCGCCGAACGACACCAACACCATATCCCGCGGATCTTCGCCCCGCTCCACGGACATCACCCGCAGAGCCCGCTCCATATGCACATTGGCGATTCGGATCATGCCCAAGGCCAGCGTCTGCCTCCTGTCCAACCCTGCTAGCGGAGTCACCTCCACCTGACGACTTAATGCCTCAAAGGCTCGAACCGCCGCCTCCATATCCAACATCATACGGCCTCCCAAAAATCCGTCCGCCGGCAACCGTCCCAGCATCAGGTTGGCATCCGTCACCGTCGGAATCGTGCCTCCCCGTCCGTAACACACGGGCCCCGGGTCGGCCCCGGCGCTCTGTGGACCGACCCGCAGCAATCCGGCCGCATCCACCATGGCCAGCGATCCTCCTCCCGACCCCACGGTATGAATGTCGATCACCGGCACCCGAATCGGACATCCACCGATTTCGGCCTCGGTCGTCACTTGAATGTCGTGATGGACCAGTGACACATCCGTGGACGTGCCTCCCATATCAAATGTCAGCAGGCGATGGAATCCTGCCAGGCCGGCCAAATGCCGCGCCCCGACCACTCCCCCCGCAGGGCCCGACAGAATCGACCGCACCCCATGCCCCCGGGCCTGCGCTACAGACATCCGTCCCCCATTGGACTGGAGAATGTGCAACTCGGTCGACGGCATTTCACGGTCCAAGCGGCCCAAATATTGATCCAGGACCGGAGACACATAGGCATTGACAACAGTGGTGCTTGTCCGCTCATATTCCCGAAACTCGGGAAGCAATTCCGAGGAGACCGTCACGAACCACCCCGCCTCACGAAGTCTTTTCGCAACCGCCTGTTCATGCGAAGGATTGACAAACGAGAAGAGAAGAGAGACGGCTACCGATTGGATGCCTGCCCGTTTCAGCGTTCGGGAAACAGCCTCGAGTGAGGAGGGGTGAAGGGGCTTCACGATCTGTCCCCGATGGTCGATCCGCTCACTGACTTCCACGCACCACTCACGCGGCACCAGCGGATCGGGGCCGGCCGGAACGATCTCATACAACGCCGGACGGTTCTGGCGTCCGATCGACAATATGTCACGGAATCCTTCCGTGGTGACCAGGGCGGTTCGTGCGCCTTTCCGTTCCAGAATGGCATTGGTGGCCACCGTCGACCCATGGACGATATGGCGATTGGTCTTCGGCGTGAGTTCGGCCAATCCTTGCAAAACGGCTTCGGCCGGATCATGCGGGGTAGACAGGATCTTAAACCGTTTCAGAACTTGATCCCCCGAGGAATAGACCACAAAATCGGTAAACGTCCCCCCGATATCTATTCCTATCAAAATGGTATAACCCGCTGATTGAAGGTGAAAATTTTATTAAAACCTTAAGGGCTTTATTTCCAACTGATTCCTTTTTTAACAAGAAAATCAGAACTTTGTCAGATTTTCATTATTTCCATCGCTTCTATTGATTCCATCCTTTTAGAAAGTTTTTGCGTCAAATTTATCACACTATGCATACGCAATCCCGGTCATAAAAAAGGCTGTATATGGTCATAGTTACTATATGGCCATCAGTCTCGAAAAACTCTCCATCTCGCACGGATGCAACTGTCTGTGCCATGAGGAATGAGCCCTTTGGGAAAAGTGGAACCTAAACATGAGGAGTTTGATGACGGACCCCACACAAAGGGTCGTCATAGACAGGGCATGTGCCTGCCATCCAGCCCCCAGTCGCCCCCCGGCGATTATGGCCGTTCTCTTGTGATATCCGAAATACTTACCCGAGCGGAAGAGGGCGTACTCGGACAGCATGGCCTTCAATTGTGACCATACTTCCCTGTTGAAGGGCCGGTTCTATTTGAGGCAAGACCTCTTGGAGGACTGCATTGACATACTCCACCCGGACTGAGGCCAGGCGAAGGGAAATTAGAGAAGGGGAATTATGCCCCGAAAGAGCGATCAGAGCTGAAAAATCCAAGTCTTGGGTCAAAATGATTCTGCCGGTTTCTTTTGCAGTGGTAATAATGAGCGGGTCCGAAGCCGTCGGAGGGAGGACGTCATCGACTCTGAGAACGTCGTGACCAAGCTGCCGAAGATGCGCCACTGTGCGGGGGGCAATGTGCATATCCGCCAGCAACTTCATGAAACGACAGAGGTTCGCTCACTAGCCAGCCACGCCCCATATTTAGCCGCTTGATAGATATCTTCTTTTTCTAACTCGGGGTATTCCTGGATGATTTGCTCCACGGAATATCCCTCACCCATGAGTTTTAGGACAAAATCCACGGTAATTCTGAGCCCACGAATAGTGGGTTTACCTTGACAAACCTGAGGGTCGATTTGAATGCGATCAAGCGGCATAAGATAACTTTACGAGACTTTGTTAAGTGGAGCAAGTCAAAACTTTTGCAGACTATTCGGAATAGGTATCAGTAGGTGACTCTCCTGTGAAGAAACCCGCCGGTATCCTGCC
>JBDIVP010000234.1:0-5806 GCA_039794325.1 Candidatus Inrsubterrania sp. | reverse complement strand
GATTTCATCCACTATCACCACCCCGGAAAGTGAATGCCGCAGGTCAAGGTCTGAGAGTAACTTTTCAAAGCCCGCGAGATCCACGCCATATCGTCCTACCCGCAAGGGGCCTGAAAATGTCACGTGCGAGAGGAGTTGATGACGCCCATCGAGCGTGACCACCTCAAACCCTCGACGGATTCCATTGACCCGGATTTCCTGAGTGAAAAAGCCGTCGGGATGATAGGATGCCAAGCCATGTGACAGTTGTGTGATGACCGTGGTTTTCCCGACCCCTGGTTTGCCGGTCAGCAGCAGATGATGGGGCATGCCTTCCTCTTTTTTTTTTACGTGGTACCTGCCGGGAATGAGCCAGGGCGGATGAGTCGACGAGTGGAACCCCAAGTGCCGGGATTCGGTTCGAATACCCCGGCGCACGGAGTTTGACAAAAGCAACAGAGACCGGCGCCGGTGAGATTCCATCCCGTAAGTGTGTACCCATCCCGCCCGATCAGTTGTTGTCCACAGGTATGGCAATACGTGTTCCTGCCTTCGTTATCCTGCACATTTCCGGTATAGACATAGCGCAAACCGTTTTCGAGGCCAATGGCCCGGGCCATGGCCAGGGTCGTAAAGGGGGTACGAGGGGTCGCCAGCATTTTGTAGTCCGGATGAAATGCGGAAAAATGCAGCGGAACATCCGGTCCTAGATGTTCCACGATCCATTGGGTTAAGGCCTGTAATTCGGCTTCTGAATCATTGTGTCCGGGGATAAGTAAGGTTGTAATTTCCAGCCAGACGTTTGTGTGGTGTTTAATATATTCCAAGGTTTCCAAAACCGGCTGTAAATGCGATCCTGTGAGGGAGTGATAAAAGGTTTCCGTAAAAGCCTTGAGATCGACATTGGCCGCGTCCATGTATTGGTAGAACTCCGCTCGCGGTACCGGGCAGACATAGCCGGCCGTGACCGCCACCGTTTTCACCTCTCTGTCGTGACAGGCCTGGGCGACATCGATAGCGTACTCATGAAAGATGACCGGATCGTTATACGTAAAGGCCACGCTTCAGCAGCCGGAAGACCCCGCTGCATGGGCGATGGATGTGGGTGTGGCCGTATCAGCCAGGACATCCATCTCACGGGATTTGCTCATGTCCCAATTTTGACAAAACTTACAGGCCAGGTTACAACCGGCTGTCCCGAAGGAGAGGGTTGGGGTGCCGGGGAGAAAATGGTTTAGGGGTTTTTTTTCAATCGGGTCGATGCAAAACCCGCTGGAGCGGCCATAAGTCGTCAGGATGATCTGGTCTTCTTCGCGGGCACGGACAAAACACATGCCCCGCTGCTTCTCCTGGAGTTGACAGAACCGTGGACAGAGATCGCATTGTATACGGCCATCCTCCAGCCGATGCCAGTATTTGGCCGGATATCCCGTGATTGGCTCGTCTCTATGTGAGGCCGTATTCACAACACCCGGATCGCTAAATTCATGGTTAACGGATCTGCGCTACCTCTTGCGACAACTCCAATGTTGCCCGTCGTACTACATCCGGTGAGAACAATCAAACAGATCATGACTGTTCATGTGATTACTCTCATTGAAGTCTCCTCAATTTCATGCAATAGGAAATGTATTGGATTTTGCCTCAACTCATGGGTTGTCCGCTGTTGATTGAATGAGCAAAAGTAGTTCCAACTTTCATGAATCCGTTCGGTGAGAAAAAGGTACAAGAAACAATAGTGTAGAGGGGGGATTTTAAGTAGTCATATTCATGTTCCAACTAGTGGGGCAATTGTGGACAAATGCTGGCAGCAAAAAGTGCCAATTTTCTACAATTGAAGATGTCCTTGCGTGACAACTTTTGGGGTTTGGTATACAAGCAAAAGAAATTGGCATTGAGAATGCCCTAGAACGGGTTTGATATGAGCGTCTTATAGGCAGGCAAGAAGGGGTTGGGCGTTGGAGCTGAGAGATGATTACGATTGATGGATCGCTTTATTCCGGCAGCGGCTCGATCGTTCGGCAATCTCTGGCTTTTGGGGCGTTGACCGGGGAATCTATTCATCTGGTTAACGCACGGGCAAAGCGGGATAAGCCCGGGCTTCGTCGTCAGCACGTCCGGGTGGTTGAAGCCATCTGTGAGCTGGTTGATGGGAAGGCCGAAGGGGCCTTCGAGGGATCCCGGGAAGTGCATTTTCATCCTGGGGCTCATCACAGAGAGGAAAGGGGGCACTTTTGTTGGGATATCGGATCAGCCGGATCCACCACCATGTTGGCATTGGCCATTCTTCCGGTGTTGGCTTTTCGGCGAAGGCCTACCCTTGTCGAAATTCGAGGGGGACTCTTTCAGGATTTCGCCCCCTCCTTATTTCATATGCAGCATGTCCTGTTGCCGCTCTTACGAAAAATGGGACTTGAGGCGACGATCCAATTGAAGCGGCCTGGATATGTGCCGAGGGGAAAAGGGGAAATGGTGTTGGAGGTCAAGCCCCTGCCTTGCGTTTTGCACCCCCTTACAATGAAGCAGGCCGGTTCGATCAAACGAATCTGGGGTGTGGCTTTGGCATCTCATCTCGCTGAACGGCGGGTGGCCCAGCGAATGGCTCAGTCGGTAGTGCAGCAATTGGCTGGAGTGGGCTATGATGCCGAAATTGCCGTTATGGAGGATGCGTCGGCGGAGCAACCAGGAGCCGCCTTGGCGCTGTTTGCGGAGTGTGGGGAGGGGGTACGGTTCGGGGCGGATTGTGCCGGTGCGCTGGGCCGGCGATCAGAGGATATCGGCCGGTTTGTGGCCACGCAACTTTTGGCTGATTGGCAGACCGGTGCTAGTCTGGATCGATTTGCGGCTGATCAAATTATTCCCTTTGCGGCCTTGGCTGAGGGGACCAGTACCTTTTGGGTGCCCGCGGTGACCGGCCATGTGCAAACCGCTGTATGGTTGGCCGGCCTGTTCTTTGGTGCGGAAGCTCATATGGATAACCAACACTTTGAGATACAAGGTGTCGGCCGGCAATCCACAAAATGGACAAAAGGGGTCGGGAGTCAATTATGAGGATGAGGGTTACCAGAATCGTGTTTTCTTCGAATGATAACGGATGTGGTTTAGGGCTCTGGTGCCCCGGGCAAAATCGTGAACCCACATATCTCCAAAGGCGAAAATCGCAGTTTGATCATTACAGTCAAGTTGTTGGCCGCGATGGATGATAGAACCGGTTGGCAAAATAAGAATGAGATGCTCCAATTGTTCTCCCTATAAACAAAACCGGATTTGAGCTGTTGATGCCGGTGCGGGAAATGGAAAGGTCACGGCTTGGTTTCTTAAAGATTTCAGGCGGACATTTGCCATTGAACCCAGTCCTTCCCTCTACCAGGAACTTCGGCGGACCTGCCCGACCGCCGAAGTTTTTTGTCAAACGATTCTGGATGTTTGACTTTCGGTTGGCGCTGACTTGGTGCTGTGTTCACCTGTGTTGTATTACATTGATGCAGCCGAATGGATGAATATTCTGGAAACACTCGCAACGTGGGTGGCTCCCAATGGGGTATTGATTGTGGTGGTTCAGAACCACAGCACGGATTGTATGCGAATGTTGGGACATTTTTTCGGCTATCGTTTTCACTTCACGGAACTCGCAGGGCAATTTGGATCCAAATGGGGAGGGCGGTACTGGATCGAAATGGAAACTGTGCCGGCGCAGGTAACAACAGAAGACTGTGATCCGGCCTTCACTGTGGCTGAATTTATGCTTCATCTTTTGCCGATTTCCCAACCACCAAGCAGGGAGAACTCAGCGCACTACGTGCATCGGCACGTTGCTCGTTCCGGGGGACTGTTTTTCTTTTCATGCGGTCAAAATTTTTTGATGATTCACCCTCATGGGGAGCATGTTCTGTGATATATAGGAGTGGAACAAATGGATCGTAATGCCCCACTTTGAAAAGGACGATGGAGGGAAGAATAATGGTGAATGGCATATCAATTTCAATGAAGGAGTCTCAAGATGGAACGTAAGGGATGGTGCCGTCTGTTATTTGTTTCAATGATTTTGGGGATCGTTTTCTTTCAAAGCGGACATGCGGAGGTGGTGCCTGTTGGCGATCGGGCAGGTAACATTGACATGCAACAGGTGGAGCGAGGGCGGTATCTCTCCAAGATAGCCGGGTGCAATGACTGTCACACCTCGGGATATATGCTTTCAGAAGGAAATGTGCCGGAACAGTTATGGCTTACAGGAGACAATTTTGGATGGCGGGGACCATGGGGAACTACCTATGCTCCTAACCTACGTCTCCTTGTCAGTGGGATTACAGAAGAACAGTGGGTAGGGATGGCACGTAATCTTAAGACTCGGCCTCCGATGCCTTGGTTTAATCTCAATTCGATGCAAGAAGAAGATGTCAAAGCCATCTATCAATTCATTCGGTATCTTGGCCCCGGAGGGGAAGCGGCCCCGGCCTATGTACCCCCGGATCAGGAACCTAACACGTTTTTTGCCTTATTCCCGTCTCCGCCAAAGTCCGATGCTCAATAAGCGGGGCAATATCGTCGAGATCTTGCGAGCGCGGATTTAAACCGAGCCGGAGGCGAAGGAGAGGCGAAGTAATGTATCGGGTACCCCTGAGTATCCATGAATTGGTTTGGGATAGCCAACCAGACAGATCTTGAAATTTTTCAAAAGTAATGGGATTTTGCTTTCCTACCAAAAGAGGCCTCCCAGTGACAATCTGACGGATTGGTGTGCACCCAGACATCTGAAATGGTGGGCCTTGACAAGAAAGTGCAGTGAAAACATATGGTTGTGGGTCTAAAAAAAGACTCCCGACCCCTTAAATATTGGGGGTTGTCCCTAATGACCTTTGCCACGATGACGGGGGGGGAGCCGGTTACGGTATGATAGCCTGCTTTGGACGGGTGCCATTTTTCCATCAGATTCTTGTAACGATCGGATCTCTCGCCATGCCTTTCGGATACTATAACGGACTCAATCATTTCCAAAAACGAATTTACCGGGAGAGCGACCTCGTCGTGGCGTTCCCTCTACCCGATGCTGAAGTCGTCCGGCCGCTGGCGTTGAAGATCCAGGCCTCTTTGGATTCCGGACGGCTGGATCGGACGCAAAAGTGGGCTCAGGCCCTCTTGGATGCCATCAATATCCAGTTGGGGATTCGACATGTGCGATTGGATCTCTTGGATGTCCGTCCGTCCACGACCAAGATGGAGTTGCACGGGCTCTATTATCCGACGGAGGGTCGGCGGCTGCCACGGATGAAACTGTGGATGCGAACTGCCAAGCGCCGGCAGGTTGTAGCGTTTAAAACTTTTTTACGAACATTGCTGCATGAACTATGCCATCACCTTGATTATGAATGTCTGGGGTTGAAGGATTCCTTCCATACCGAAGGATTTTATCGTCGGGAGTCCAGTCTGATGGCTCAAATTTTACCGCCTTCCGCCGATGTGCAACGGTCTGTCAGGACTGTCACCATTAAGCGCATATCGACGACCCTGAGGGTGGCCCGGAGTGCCTAAACTTCACCTGCCCGTGCCCATCAGATTTCCACTCTATGCCCTTGTAAGTCAGAGGATGGTTTGTTAATCCTATGCACAACGGGACTGATCGATGATTCATCAAATTGCCAGTCTTCCCTCACGCGTTAATTTGACCGGTTCCACCCAAAAGCTCCATAACCGGCTGTGCCGGCTGGTGGGGCAGGCGGTTGCCGATTTCGCCATGATCGAAGATGGGGATACGGTAATGGTGTGCCTCTCCGGTGGAAAGGACAGTTATGGGCTGTTGGATATTCTGTTGTCCATGCGGTCTCGTGCC
>JBDIVP010000233.1:0-5820 GCA_039794325.1 Candidatus Inrsubterrania sp. | reverse complement strand
CATAGGGGTGAGTTCCCCGGTCCCCAGCGGATCCAGATATTCAGAACCCTTGGGCTCCACCACAAATGTGCCGAAGAGCCCCATGACGGTCAGCTCACGATCATTGCTGTAGCTGTGGAATTGCCGGCCGCCCTCCTGCATGGTGGGTGGGATATACCATTCCAACTCCACGTTCCCCCCTTCCGGCACAATGGCTTCAGGATTAATCGTGGTCGCCGGTTTTCCGCTGGAGCTCACGATCATGCTCGACCCGTGAATATTCAGACTGACTTCCTCTCCTCCTTCCAGCTGGTTGCGGAGAGTAAACCGCACGCAGTCGCCTTGGTTGCCACGGATGACCAAGGGTTGAATCCAATTGTTTTGGAGCCCGGTGGCCACCGCACCGGGATCATGCGCGTCTTTGTCACGCGCTTCCCGGTTAGCCGCCTCCTCTCCGCGCACCTTGTCGATATTTTCCGTCAGGACATACATATACCCGGAATAAAAATCCAGCCAGCGGTTCAGCGAAATCTCCACGTCAATCGCCGAAATATCATAATGCCGTTCGGGGGCCCCCGCCGGACACCGGGCTCCCTGAGTGGAAACCGGTTCAACTTCATGATCGGACGCCAGGAGAAAATCCTGTCCACTGGCGCCATACTGGTGCATCATCGTCATCGTCCGATACGAGCCCCCATCCGGCTCGTTCAATTGCAAATCCGCCTCCATTTGATGCCCCATTCTGGTCATGAGGCGCTGATGCTGATGCTCCACTTTCGCCGCACGTTCGGGGTTCCCTGCCATGGCATCTTCTACAATCGTCTGCCCTTTCAAGCGTTCCATCCAGCCATTTGTTGTCTCCGACGAGGCGGCCACGGTATGGACCGCATGAGGAGCCACTTTGTTATGCCCTTCTTCCACCGCTTGTCCCGCCGCGCTCATCAGGAGCACGATCCCTGTCCCCATGACAAGGGATTTCACCGCACGGCACATCTGGTTATCCGACCACATAGTACCTCCCCTCCTCCATAAAATCAGAATGATGGACCAATAATTATGACAGCCTCCGGAAATGCCTACGCCGCACATATCTCAAGCATTCTTTTCTCAGTTCCTCGTCGACCTTTGCCCGCCCGGCCATCGCCATCGTCAACACCGGTAACGGGGGTGGAGAAGTCTTTGCCCTATTTCGTCGCCGGTGCCGGCATTCAAGCACCACCCCTACTCCCTCAGATTTCAAATGAAGGGCTAATAGCCGGGCGATCAGGGAGGCCATATCATTGTCCCTCCCAGGTCGCTTCGTAGTTGCCTGCACCGTTTTCCACACCCGTTCGGGTTGGCATTCCAACCGCGGGGAGACCAGCACCACATGGCAATGCCCCTCACAACGTGCCTGACAATCCTGACACCAGAGATCAAACCGAACCGTTTGGGCTATGACCACGAACCGGCCTCCTCTCCTCTTTATCCGACCCCATCACTCCCATCCTGCTCTCCCTTGCATCACCATTAACCGGCATCGGGCACATGACGTTCATTGAATGAAACTGTTCCATTAAGCAAATCATACGCCAGTGCGAATCATCGCGGTTTTCACAAAATAACCTTTGAATTCTCAGATGATTTCCATGGTTCCTGTTTTCAGATACTCTGCCCGCCTCCGAAAGCCGCGAAAGGCGGCGGCGGACAATCCCCTGAGTCGCCACCACCGGTCGCGGCCAGTTTCAAAGCAACCCTTTTCAGGCTACGAAAAATCGCAAGGTCTTACGTGTCACCCTAAAGAAACGCCGGAACTCCCTTGTCGGAAAATCTCTCAAGCATCCCGGGAAACGTTGCGCTCTCCTGACGATGCCCGGTAAACCGGGTTAAACCTCTTCAGCCGAGCCTGGCTCCCGATCGGGCGAGGAATACCTTTTCGATTTTTCAAGATGAGCGAATCAACGATTTCCCCGCAATTCAGACATTGCCAGGCCATAGCCCATAACTTGCCCGACTCATGGAGGGGATCCAATAAATTCACTCTGCACATTAAGCCCTTACACCGTAGACAATTCATGGATCCTCATTCCTCTACTGTATTCATTTAAGAAAAAAGGGGGGAAACCGGGTGACAACATGGCGAACACGATCCAAAATTCCTCCTTCGATTGATGATGCCAGCCGGTTTCCGGCCCTGGTGACAGATGACATCGCGACACCGTTTTTGTGTTCAACCGCACCTTTTCATCCATGATCTCAAACCATCCTTCTCCTCATCCTTTTATCGGTAGGGTGCACAATGAGGCCGCCTATTTGACTTCACGCCGGAACCTCCGGGCGGTTGAAGTCCGAGATTGGCCCAACCCAGCAACGCCGCTCCAATAAGGCTGGTGAGGCCGAATAAAGTTTCGATCAATGGATTTCCGATCCAAAACTCCATAGTCGCTTCCTCCTTTCCCTTCTTCGTATTTAATCGCTACGAATGGGTCACAGGTTGAGGTTTCAACTCCGGCACCGGGGAAGGCTCCTTGACCGTCGCCTTCTTCCCACTGAACGCCGCCAGCCAGAAGACGAACAGAATCGTGAGCCAAAACAGCAACACGTTAAAGGAAATCATATTGGCGGCAAATCCGATGGTATGGGTATACGCCCAGGGGGAATTGTCCCGCATGATTTCGTTGACATGCCAAAAGAGACGGACGGAGGAGCGGATGTACCCCATTAACGCCATCATCCAGGTAAATTCCGTGGCCAACGCAATTAGTGCATATTGCGACCGGGCCGGCATCTTCCCCCACCGGATCGGCCCGGCCGATTTGGCGCCTTTCAACATCAACAAATTCAACGGAGCCATCAAGAGGAGACAGGACAAGGTGGTTGCGACCTGCGGCACCGATAGACCGATCCTGACATTGGCAGGGATGAAATACCCGTAGATGGCCAGCCAGATAATATTGAGGCTGCCCATCACAAAAAAACAGATCATGAACACGTTACCCAGTCGCGCCCAGGACACCACCGGAATCAGATTGCCCCGTTGGTACCAAATAAAGCTGATAATGGTGACCACGATCAGCATGTTGATGCCGCCGTTTTTGGCCGACATGACACCGTAGTTGCCGAGAACCGGATGCTGTTGGCCGCCCATGGCTTTCAGCTCCGCCGGCGTCATCACGATGGTATGCGGTGTTATGAATACCAGAAGCCCTACAATCGCGATAAAGACCAGGTACTTGATGTACCGTTGGAACCGTTCCGCACCGGGCATCCGTCCGAAGCATTGCCATAAGTAATAACTGGTGCTGAGGAAAAGGGCTCCGATCATCGTGGCCTGAATGATAAACAGCCAAGCCAGGAGACCTCCCATCAGGGTAATACCCATTTGCTGCCGGTAGGCATAGACCTCCCGCATCAACCAATATCCTGCAAACGGCAAGGGAATAAGAAAAATCACCGCGATGAACATCGCGACATATCCCATCCAATCATAATGAGCCCGCTCCTCATCCGTTTTGGATGACAGAAACCGATAGGCCGCATAGGCCGCCACCACACTGCCCCCAAAAGCCATGTTTCCCAAAATTCGGTGCACGTTCAACGGATTCCATAATGCCGTATGAATCGCATGCCAGATATTTCCCAGATATCGCCCTTCCTCATCCACCCCGGCCGGGGACATCATAAAGGCAATCCAGGAATTCGCCAGGAACATGAGCGCAGTCCCCACGACATTCAAAATGACGGCCATGCTGAGATGCATCCATTTCAAAATGCCTTCCCGCATGCGATCCCATCCGTAATAATAGATATAGAGAGTTCCGCTCTCCGCCACGAAGAGTAATGCATAGATATGCATCACGGGGCGGAAAATACTGGACAGGTAACTGAAAAAAGTCGGATACAGGGTCAGGAACGAGAAGAGGAGAATGCCACCCAGAATGGCCGTCAAGGAGTAGGCGGTCAGGCTGATTCTGATAAAATCATACGCCAGTTGATCATATTTTTTGGCCATGGCCCGATCCTTCGCCATCATGCCGACGAATTCGATGATCATGCAGAAAATGGGAACGGCCAGAACAAAGCTCCCGTAATACAAGTGTTGTTGATTCGCGATCCAGATCAATACCCGACTTTCAAATTCCCCGTATCGCGGATAGTCACGGGTATCATTGTTCGTTGTGGGAGCCGGATCGCCGCTGATGACCCCCTCTGTCTTGTAATAGACATCCCGCCCCATTTCGACGGGTACTTCAGAGAGATCCTCACCCGTCTTGCCTTGGAATGCAGCGGAAGATTGGGAAACGGGACTCGCTTCAGCCATCCCCAAAGCGGATGACCACCAAGCCCCGAACGGAACCAGCAAACTTCCGGCCATCACTCCAAGCAGGGCCATGGCCATCAACGAACGAAAACTTGTGCGAGGCGACATGATTGGCATAGATCCTTTCCCTCCTCATGATGATTCCGATTGGATGGTTTGATCTGTAACCCGTCTGGCTTCGGTAAGTTTTTCCTCCTGTTTACGAATTCCTCTGGCCTGTCAGCCACCATTTATTTTGTCTTTAATGCATGCCTCATGCCTTGACCACCTGGGGTTTCATACTCATCTAAACCCATGAATAACCCCATTTCCGGCGGGCCTCTGCATCAAAAACATCGTTTCTACTAGGATTCAACCGCGATAGGAAGTGGTGGGGGCCAAGTCTTCGGCCGTACTCCGGCGTGGCCATGCATCGGAGCATGCTTGCGGATTTCTATAACCTAATCGAATTGGCTTCGACCGAGGCTGGGGGGTAATTCCCTGACTAAAAGAAGACGGGCAATCGGGTATTAAGAGTTGATGAATCGGAGAGCCGTATGATGACGTGCCGCTGATTGGTTAATGCCGATGAGAGGCGGTTCGGGTACCGGAGGTTTAAGGTACAGACGTGTGCGCCTTGACTGCATGGGGGCCTTTATGCCCTTCGGCGCTCCACAGGGGATCCAGCTCGGGAAAGAGATTACCCCTGATGACGTCTTGGGCGAAATCCTCAGCCTTAGCGAGTTCCTCCGCATAGACGTCCGTATCATATTCGGAGGTTGAGGTTGCAGCCAGGGACGACCAAACCGATTGCCCGGCTTCCGTAATATTGATTTGAGTTCTGGTAGACAATCCCGGACGTAGAGGATGCGCCAGAAGTTCCTCCTGCGGCAAGGCGATGCGAACGGGAACCCGTTCCACGATATGAATGAAATTTCCGGTGGTATTGTCCGGCGGGAGCAGCGCAAACGGGCTCCCACTACCCGGCACCAACCCCTCAACCGTTCCATGAAAGGTATACTTCGATCCATACAGGTCCACATTTACCAGGGCCGTTTGACCGGGGCGTACAAACTCCAGTTCCGTTTCCCGCAAATTGGCCTCAACCCATAAATGATCCAATGGAACAATCGTCATGAGCGGAGTCCCGGGCCCGACCCGATCCCCGACTTGCGCTTTGCGCTTCGCCACATACCCGGCCACCGGAGCACGGATCTGCTGGCGGGCAAATTCCAGGTATGCCTTGATCAGTTCGTGTTTGGCCAAATCAACCGCCGGGTGTTCCATGACGGTGGTCCTCCCGATTCTGGCATCCAGCGTATCCAGTTCGGCCTGTGTTTCACGGATCTCGGCTCTCAACGCCAACAACGTATCTTTTGTATTCTGCACGATCTGCTTGGATATCGCTCCGCTGGGGAGAGCGGCCCGATAGCGATTCATGTCATGGCGGGTGAGATTCATCCGAGCCACCCTTGATGCCAGTTTTTCTTCCAATTGCCTCCTGGTCATAAACAACGCGGAAATGCGCCGAACCTCCTGCCCCAGTCGTCCGCGTGCCCGCC
>JBDIVP010000232.1:0-5837 GCA_039794325.1 Candidatus Inrsubterrania sp. | reverse complement strand
CTCGGACGGGGATCGGCTCCAGGCGCCATGGCGCGTCAATGGCAAACTCCAATCCGAATTGCCCGCCGATTGCGCCGGCGGATTGTGGTTGCAGGATGGTTCCTGTTGCGAGTAAACCGCAAATCAGGTAGCAGGCCAGTCTTGTGTACATTGCTGCTTCTCCTCGATGGTTCACTTGCCATAAGACAAGAGACGTTAATACTGGTTGGTCAACATTTCCCCTTACTGTGCCGCCCCCGCAGAGGCTCCACTGATTTGGTTTCCACAGGCATAGGGTTTGGCATGAACCTCTTCAGGGAGGAGAGCGAGCAACATCGCAAAGATCAGAATGGTGCTGGCTAGATTATGGATGAGCCGTGGCATCATGAATGCCTCCCTTGGATTAAGGTATTGAGAAAGATCTATGAGTGTGGAGCTCCTAGCTTTTTGGCCCGGATGCCATCAGCTCTTGGTGAATAAGATCCTTGAACCCTGGCAAGTCCGTCGCACTCGGAATCAATTCCGTTCCGATAATGAATCCGGGTATACCATTTATGGTTTTTTGGCACAGGCCCGGCATTTTTTGAGTAATGGTTGTCGAACATCTGAATCAAATGTCAGGCGGCCGTGCTCCACTCTTACCTGTCCGGAGGTAGAAACTCTGTTCGAGTGAGGGCTGTCTCCTGTAAATGAAGAGACTGCTTCCTGTTCATTCCAATCCGTATCCGTGGTCACTCGCCCTTGTTGGATGAGTACTCCGGTATATCTTCGTGTGGGGGTAAGGACCGACTGGGGTAGGTTCCTTGTTCCTCTGGGTTGAATGTTTATCTGCTGTCCCTCTGCATCAACGCCTTGGCCGTCGGAGAGGAGGAGAACTAGATGTACGTGCCCCTTCCTTTGGCCTTCCTCGAGGAGCAACGGGTATGGGACCATCAAAGGTTCGGTGTGCGTTATGGTTGTGGCATGAAGATTTTGAATTTCTCCGGTGGTAGCGGAGGTAAGGTGAAGAATCCCGGTTGAAGACGTGGTCATTCGATAGATGCCGGGTAAAACGTCCGCAGGCAAACCATCGGGGGTGAGAAACCGAAGGGGTGTGTTCAATTGAATAATGGCAATTTCAGGAGCCGGGTGGGGGGAAACCTGTGTTAAGGGTGAGATGGTGGTAGATAGGCTACAGGAAGTCAGAATCGGAAACAGAGTGAGAAGAATGAATGTAACCGGTCGATATGTCATGATGGTTTTTCGCTTCCCTGGGGAGTCTTCTGATGGAAAAGATGTAGAGAGAAGGACGGTTGGAAATTCATCTATTCCCCTCCGTTCTTGCCCCAATCCTTGTGTTTGGAAGGTCAAAATATTTGTGATGTTTTACAAAAGTATGTCGAAGGAGATGGAGCGAAGGTTCAAAAAGCCGAACCCGTTGTGGAAAAAAGGGAAAGGTCATGCGGGAAGTTGGGCAAGCGGGAAACACCTGACTGGAGAGGAGTGCTGAGAACGGGAAGGGCAACCGAAGGCGTTGGCCGGGAAGATCGCATCCATGACGGTAATGCCCAAGGGGGCAAAAGAGAATGCCACAGTACTTGGTCGAAATTTGGAACATCTCTGTGGAACCTGAAGCCCATTTAAAGACTATTGTAGGAGAACGTTACTCCGAAATGAAAATTTTCGCAATGTCTTCTGGTGAAAGGAGTTCGGGTGGACAACAGGATCCTTTTTCTGAGGGGGATTCCTCGAGGCTTGAGATCTTTGGAGGAATAACGCTTGGGAATGGGGCACTTTCCCGTTTTTTGAGGGGGAACTCCTTCCGGTAGTCAACCCCTTATCCCTTCTTAACAGGTTGGGGAGGATGTTGGCTTCGATTGGGAGCAAGCTTATCGTGTCCCAAATTGGTAAACAAAAATATCAAGAGAAATATTCCTGCTCCCCCGACGAACACATCTCCTGTCCTTGTGTAAAGGGACGGTTCCTCAACGAGGGGAGCGATGGCCGATACCCATTGAATCGGAGAGTCGGCGGAACCCTGGCCGATGATTCGGCCGAATGGATCGATGACGAGGGGCGGACCCATATTGCTGGAAATAGCCGCGGATCGGTGTGACTCTGCGGCTCGCATTCGTGAGGTAAGGTTGTGCAGTGCTCCGGCGGTTGTGGAGCCAAACCACCCTTCATTGGACAAAATTAGGAAGAGATTGCTCCCTTCAGTAGTGAGTGTCCTGGCATGGGCTGCGAATAACGATTCCCAACAGATCATCAGTCCTATACGAATTTCTCTCGGAACTGGATAACTGCGTGGTGCTTGTCCTCGCAGGACCTCAGGAAGTGGCGGTACCAACCATGTCGGCCATTTAATCCATTCGCGTAACGGCACTTCCTCAGCGAAGGGCATCAATCGGGATTTTTCATAAGTTTGAGGAAGGTCGCTATCGGGGGTAATGATCAAGGCCCCACTCCGTAATTTTGAAAGTGCTATAGAGAAGTTTGTCGAAGGGGCGGCAAACTTTGCGGCCTCTGCAACCCCGGTAACGATGGTGATCTGTTTGTGGCGGGCCAGTTGGTGCAGCCGATCGATTTGGTCCGGAAACAATACGGGGTTGATCAACGCCGATTCCGGCAAGGCGACGATTTCCACTCCGGATGGCAGCTGATGGTCAATGAATTTCCATACGGTGTCAAAGCGGGCATGCAAGCTGGGGGAAGCCTTTTCGTGCGCAGGGAATGTGGTTCCAAGTGCCGCAATATGAACGTGAGGTTTAGAGCTTGTGGCTGAGCCGTATAGGGCAAAGGTGCCGAGGAGCATGGCAGTCGTCACCGGCAAGGCCGACAGCATCGCATTGTTTGCATTCCAGGTTTTCACCGTATTCCAAATGGCAAGATTGCCCAACACGACGAGAAAGGTCACACCGGATTCACCGAAAACCCGTGCTGTCTGAAGGAGTGGAGTGTTGTCCACCTGAGATTGGGCCAGTGTGACCCATGGGAGTCCCAGAAATCCGGCATGGCCTTTGACATAATCCAAGATGACCCAGGTGCACGCTATCGCCACCGAAGCGGAGATGGAATGACACCTGAACCTTGCGACGCATACAGACCAAAATGCAGGGTATAACGCCAGATAGGAATTCAGGATGAGAAAATGATACCAACGGAATCCTGGTACATTGAAAATCCACATGAAGGTGCCTAGATTGGCCACAAAGCCAAACAGCCATCCAGTTACGCCTGCCCGGAGTAATCCGACACCTGTCACCGCAGCCACCAAAGGCGCCAAAATCATCCAACCGGTCACCAACCCATAGCCCCAGGGAGGATAAGCCGTGATGAACAGGGCGGATCCTGTCAGGGCCAAGGTCCCTGACAGGATTAATTGGTAGGAAGGAGGTACATAGGGGAAATTGGCAATCTTCATCTGTTAGGGGGCTTGGGATGCCTGTGTCGTGGGGTCAGGGTGCAGGGTCTGCCTCCGACGCCGGAGGCTCTTCCTTTGTCTCGTCTTCTGAAAGACCCCGCCGCATGATTGCTCCGGAGAAAGACCTCGGCTGTTGGACAGGTGGTGCAGTCAGGGCTTTGGGGGGCAACGGTTGGGGATTCAGGGCCGAATTGTTCCCCGGTATTGATGATGGGGTGGTCCTCAGGGATTTGAACCGCTCCGATGGAGGTTGGCCGACAGCGGATTCCTCGGTTCCCGAGGCTCCAATATGGGGTTTGGTTAATGGCAACGCGGCGTCAATAGTTGTTTTGCCTTGAGGAGCTTGTTTAGCCTTTTCGATGGCGGGCGAAAGTCGTTCAACTAGTGGAGCTAGGGTAGGGGAAATGGGATTGGTGCAAGTGCTGGCAAAAACGGTCGTGGCACATGCTCGCACATCCCATGCGGTTTCTAGGTTTGATGTCGTAGGGAGTTTGACGGTCAATTGATAATCCGGTGCAGTGTGTCGTCCAATACCCCCAACCTTGGTCCAGGCGGCCCCTTCGGTATTTCTCGGCCTGGCTTCAACGATGAAATTCAAGTAAGGACCAAAATTGCCCTGTTGTGTGGGGCCCAACCAGGAAATAGTCGCGCTGCGAGGTGTGGTCATTTTGGCCCTGGCATTGATCGGTGGCCCTGGTGGCTTGGGACGAGAAGCGTTGGTCTTTGCTTGTTGAAATAACCCAACCGTCACCGACTCATTTCCTACGCCGAGAGAGAGGGGAACCCTGTGTTGGAGAAGAGGCCCCGGGTCTGCCCCTTTGGCGGCAATATTCGAGTTTTCACAGGGTGCTCCGGAAACCCATGGATCGGCCGGACATGTGGCTGTGGTTGTGATTTGCGCTCCACGATAAAAAAACTTTTCAGCCATTTGGCGGTTGGGACTGTAGCCAACCTGTCCGGTGATTGGTTGGTTGTTGCACGTCCCGGTTAAAGAATACCGGATACTGCCATCCGGGCCGTACGCTCCCGTGATTTGGGTAAGGGTGCACTGGGGAAGAAGGATTGGGTCTTGGCCCACATATCCAAAGCTTCCGTTTGTGATAGTCGTCATAAAAACAAGACTTCCCAAACCAATTCCGATTTTCATCCGGCGTTTCATAATTGTCACCTCACAATTTGGTTAATTGAATCGACGACCGCCAAACAGGGCAGCGCCTCGCTGGGGAAAAAGGATGATTTTGGGTCCATTTGGTCTTGGCATGCGTTGTCTATCAATGAGGTCGAGGGCCTTCGTTGATAGACTCGAAGGAATCCCTTGTATTGGAACAGGACGGTATCCGTTCAGGTATCGAAACGATGGAGTGAAAACGACCAAGCAATGAGTAAGTAAAGAAAGAGGGGAGAGGAGTAAAATCGTATTTCTAGCCGGGGCCGATTGGAAGGAAAGGCCGCTGATGATGCCCTTTGGTAGACGAAGTGGAGGATCACTTCCATGACGGAATCCACCCCATGGGGCGATGGGAGGTTGGTTGATCCGTAGGAGGTAGGGGAGAGCACAGGCAAGGAGGAGGGCCATCATCTTGTCCTTTGGTTCATTTTAAACTCCGAGATTTTCCTTGCATATGTGGCCGTTGTGTGTTGATGATGAGTCGCAACCAATGAAGAAACGGTTCAATTTGATGAATGCCTTGAGAGATTTGGGCAAAAATGAGAAGCAGATAGGGAGATAGGAAAGAGGGTGGGGTGCTCCAAGCACCGCCCGAGGGCACAGGTCGTTTGCGGAGACCGTTGAAAAGATCGTATCCGTCACGAAAAAGACAGAGCGAAAAGAGAGGAGAAAAAGGGCATTCATTCAACATTGGGAAGGCATTTTTGCATTTTATAAATCAAATGGTAGGAGAACGTTACTCCGAATCACTAATTTCTGCAATGGGGCATCATCAAGGTGGTAACAGGCAGCCGAATCAGTCGTGAGGGGGAAGGAGGGATTCCAAGGAGAGCCCATTCTGAACATTCGAAGGGGACCGTAATTTCCCTATTTGAGCAGGTCTTGGATGGACTACTGATCCCGGCCATATTTAGCCCTGATGTCTGATAGGACCGATTGAAGGGTCGGGTAAATTGTTTTTCTTGGCATCTGTCATAAATAAATATCGAGTCAACGTCTATGCCTGAGTCCCATTCAATAGTGTCAAAAGCCACTCGAATTCGTTTGAAGGCATCATGATCGGATACGGGCCTCTTTCATTTTTCCTGGAATTTGTCCGACATGTACTACCTTATACCGGACCTCGGTTTCCGTTTCAATTTTGGCAGGGACTGGGATGAGGGAATTTTCGCCGTTGATCTGGACACCATGTTCGGCGTAATAAACCAGTCCTACGCCCTCTTGATAGAGATGGCAGCCGAATTCGCCGATGGCCCGTTCCCTATGTTTCTGATTCGCATTGACCAG
>JBDIVP010000231.1:0-5837 GCA_039794325.1 Candidatus Inrsubterrania sp. | reverse complement strand
GAAAAAGCTCATGAATGTGTCGTTTGGTTATCCCTCGAACGTCAGGATTGCGAGGATTATTCACGTGAAAGTCGTACCAAAGGAGAGCACCGCCCGGCTTGACAACCCGCAGCATCTCTGAAGCAATCTGCCGCCTCAAGGCGGGGTCAAGCACAGAAGAAAAGACCGTTGATTGCAGAACAAGGTCAAAGGAACAGTCTCGAAACTCCAGGGCAGCGGCACTTCCACAATCAATTCTCACGGATTCCGGGGAAAGGTGCCTGGCCATAGTCACTCGATCCGAGATGAGGTCGACACCGGTGAGATTTTCCGGTTGGGCGCCCCATTTGATGAAATCACGAAGCCAGTAGCCTGTGCCACAACCAATCTCAAGAATTTGTTTGGTTTTTAAGGAAGAAAAGCCATGGCGATTGAGGGCCTCCAACATACATCGTTCCCGTTCCTGCATCATAAACACATAACTTGGATTAAACCAAGAATAAAAAAAACTGTCTTTTCGCCTCGCATAGGCTGCTTGAATTCTGGCTTCTTCGCCTTCAATCAACCTGGCATCATTATTTTCCACTACGATTCTCCGATGGACGAGTCAACTCGATATACGTTTGCTGGGGTCCCCTTCGGCAGACAACAAAATCCCAGACTCCACGAAGAAACCCATACCCATAGCCGAAATGGTAACAGGCAAAGACGAACGGTAAAACAGGCAGGAATCTCCAGCCTTCCTGTGCTGCAGACATCCAGGATGCCCCAACAATAGCCAACATATAGGTGCCGACGACTCCAAGCCAGGCCCAACCCATAAGAGGCCACCAGAATGCCAGAACCGGCAGGGTGCCAAACAAGAGCACAAAAAGCCCTGGAACAAGATGCCGCACTGAAGCCGGCAATTTATGCTTTTGGATCACACGGACTTTCCAATAACCATATTGCAGGTATTGTCTGAAAAGGGCCCGGAGACTTTCGCGGGGATGATACCAGCTTTTGATTCGAGGCGATTGCCAGATTTTCCCCCCACTTCGTGTAAGACGCAAATTAAATTCGTCGTCTTGATTTCGCACCAACTCCTCATCGAAGAACCCTATCCGGTCAAACACTTCCCGTGGCCAACTCCCCAGATAGACGGTATCCACCACCCCTTCATAGCCCGGATCATGCCCGCGGGCCCCGCCAACCGCAAATGGAGACTGAAAAGCGGCAGCAATAGCTTGTCCAATAAACCCCTTTCCCTTCGCAACCCAAGGCCCTCCGACATTATCTGCCGCAGATTCGTGAAGCACGGCCACACACTGCTTGAGATAATCCACCGCATATTCCGAATGGGCATCCATCCTGACAATAATCGTTCCCCGTGAGGCCCGAATGGCCGCATTCAACCCTGTTGATACGATCCGCCCCGGATTATCGATGACGCGGAGGCGTTCATTCTCTTCCGTTAATCGTTCGAGAATCTCCCGGGTTCCATCGTCCGAACACCCATCGGCAACAATGATTTCAAATCCGCCCTGGGGTGACTCCTGCGCCAGGATTGACTCCACACACTGTGCAATGCTTGATCGTTCGTTTCGGCAGGGAAGAATGACGGAAAGAGATGGAGAAAGAGGCTGCATAACCAAATAAGTTGGACCAATTTTCCAGAACAACTAGAAAATTGTGTCCTTAACCAGGTTCCCTATTTCACTTAATCGCAAGAAGGTGCTCAGCCAAACGTTTCCCATTTTGCCAAAGGTCAAAATGTTTCTCCGTCTGACTACGTGCCGCATGAGCATACTGCAGGCGCAAGTCACGATCGCCAAGTAACGTCTGAATGGCTTTGGCAAGCTCGGTCACGTTTTGAGGAGGCACCAAGAGACCGCAGCGCCCGCCATCCAACATCCCGGGAATGCCGGCTACACTTGAAGCGATGACCGGCGTGCCAACAGCCATAGCCTCTTTAATGACATTTGGGACCCCATCTCCCAAGCCAATGGATGGATGAACCAGGATCGTCGCGTTCCGCATGGCCTGTTGAACTTCATCCGGCCGCAACCAACCGGGGAATTTCACATTCTTCGAAATACCTAGTGCATTCGCTAAGGCCTGTAAATTGTCCTTCTCTTCACCATCGCCCACAAGCTCAAATTCGGCGGTAATCCCCCATTGCTTCAGTTCCCCAGCGGCACGCAGCAGAAAGTCAAAGCCCTTATTCTTGCCGAAATTCCCCACAGCCAACACTTTCCCTGACGGCCTGCCATTCGGATCAAATGCGATCCCTGAGAGGTCCAGCCCATGGAGATGCACAAAAAGCTTATCCGAAATACGGGGGAAAATATCTGAAAAGTGCTCAGCCAGATATTGGCGATTGAACTCCGTGCAGGTAAGAATGTTATCGGCATAAAGAAGTTTTTGCCTCAAAAAAACTTGATCGCGATAAAGGTCGGTCCCGGCATGGAGAAAAATAGAAAAGGGCACCTTCTTCTTCATCAACCGATGAAACATATAGGCACAAGTGGCTGCATAATTCCCCCAATATCCCAAAACATGATCATATCCATCTCCGTGTTGCTGACTCCAAACAAGGGCCTTCAAAAATACATAAGCGCTTTTGGCTACCGGACGCACGCCGAACCTCATGCCCGAGGCAGTAATTCGCATGGCATCATGCACAAAAATCGGAAGTGCACTCAACGGGATCCGGGCAAGACATCGAAGATCTCGAGGGAAATCCAGATGGTGAACTCTATTCCGGGGGAGAAAATCCTCCGCAAGAATATCGGGGACCAACTTCCACAGCAACGGATCCAGCGGATAGATTGGAAAGAGATCGACTTCGATACCGGCTTCCACAAGAGGGCGAATATCCCGGGCAAAAAAGGTATTGACCTTCCCTGGGAACTGACTGGTGAAAACCGCAAGTCTCATAGGCTGCCAGTAAACGCAATCCTACAATCCGGCGAGATTAAGCGATAGGAATAAATAACTCTTATAAACATAATGTAGCCGAAGACCATTACAAGAGAGGTTTTCTCAGTATTAAAACCGCGCCGCTGGTTTCCAAATCATGCTCGCCCAGTCGACGATATCGCTCGGCGAGCTCCTGTTTAAGGAGCCCTCCCGGCGTTTGGTAGCAATGCAAGAACAACGTTTCAAACCCGGCATTTTTGGCGCAATCCAAATGTGCACTAAGGGGTAGACGATTTAAGAGAAATTCCCGCCGGCCGCGCACGATGTGCCATTCCCAATCCGAATAAGCCCAATGCCCATTCCAATGAGGGGACAAATGATGGGAACGAAAATCAATCACATGAGAGGCATATCCCCCAGGCTTCAACCAGGCAAACATCGCCTCATAGGTCTCCGGAAGATTATCGACATGTTCCAGTACGGCTTGGGAAAAAACAAGGTCAAGCGAATCTTCTTCAATAATACTAGGAGAATTCCATGGAGCATGATATTTCACCAATGGCCCATCCCCAATATTATGATGAAGCTCTTCCCGAATCGCTGAGACCTTATGCACAAAATTTTCATCCGATATCAGATGTTCGGGAAATGCGTAGGAATCTAAGTGCGGATGAACCCGCGGGAATTCATGGTGATCGGGAATCGGTGCCTTTGCTGAGTACAATTGAACAAGTTCAGAAAACATGGTTGTCAAATCGGCCTTTGCCGAAAATGGAAAAATATCCAGCCCAGTGTATTGGTTCGCGCCGGCAAGCAGAGCCGCAAGCCCCATACCGATACTGTCACCCGGCCCCAACTCGCCAACCCTTGCTCCTTTAATGGTAAATCCATATCGATCAAGCAACACTAAGTGACGAAGCCAAGTGGAATAACAATATCGAGCAGAATCAGAACCTTGCGTATTAGCACGACGACGACGCCAACTGTCCAACGCAGGTACCCAGGTCAAGGCACCCTTTAATAAAGTTGTCATTCTCCAGACCTGCACCATAATTGGTCTACAATTGCCGCAAAAAGAACTTCAGTTAAAGCATTTGAGTTAAAAATTAGTCACCATCGAACTTCACGCCACATGTAGCTTTCGGGTGACATAGCACACCTTAACCCTTTACACAGTCATTTATTCAATCCTACCAGGAGGCCCTATGAAACACTTTCCTTGGAAAATGGAGTAATATTCCTTTACTCATCCAGAAAACTCAAAATAGGTATCATCAATCAGCTGACACCCTAGCTCGTTCTTTTGAAGAAACGTTGCAAATCACAGCTTGAAATTTTCCATTTGGTCCACGAGGGATACTATTTAATTGATCCATTATTATCTTTACTTGGCCCAATCTTTTTTGTAATCGCTCAGCAATTAAACCTTCTATGGCATCAGTAAAAGTTGATGCGGGAACATATCTTACACGCACAGATTGTAAACTTTCTTGAATAATTTGCGCCTCTTGGACAGGAAGCCCATAAAAAACTGGATTGACCCAATATACACGACGACCATCTGGAGCAATCAACATGTCATTAGTTCTTCCTTCAATGCCAGATATAGCGGGTAGCGTTCGCCCACATTTACATAACGAAATTTGGGAAACTTGGTTAGTTCTGTCACCAACCTCATACCGAATGAGAGGCATATCTGTATTTAACAAGCCAGTAGAAATAAGCCGCCCTGAAACCCCAAGGACCTCAGGTTCGTCAACATCGTCACGAAGGCACTCGATCCATCCTACTTCCGGCCAAAGGTGCAAGGTGGCCTCCTGACATTCTGAAGCCGCAGCTACAATCTCCGCCATACCATAGGTTTCACGGATTTCACTTCCAAAACCTTTCCTTATACAATCTTGCTGCCAAGGAAAAACAGGTTCGGCATTGGTAATAACCACTTTAATGCCAGAAATTGTGAGGTTTTGCTTGTAAGCTTCCCGGGCTAGTACTGCGACTGAAGACGGATAGGCTATCATATGTGTCACTTGGTACCGACGCAAAGCATCAATATATGCCTGGGCAGTCCTACCACTAATATGATTTGCAGACAGGTACAATTGATTCATTGGGGAATTCCATACCCAAAATGGTGGCCGAGACGTATTAGGTGGAATAACTGATTGGCCTCCTAAAATTGCCCAATTGTCTTCACGACTAACCCCATTCCAGCGACGCAATCGAGCCTCGAACAAAGCAAACCAAGCTACTACCGTCTCTTTACTCCACCACAATGTCAAAGGTGTTCCTGATGTTCCACTGGTTTGTTCACGAAACATACGACGGACATTACAGTCGTCAGCAACAAAAGCAAGCGGATTGTCACGAAGTGGAGCCTTCTTAAGCACTGGCCAATTTTCAATGTACTCCCAGGAAGCACGGTCACCATGCCGACGACGCTCGGCCCATTGCTCGCGGTAATAAGGCACTTTGGTGGCAGCCCTATGCAACAAATAAGCCAATCGCTCTTCCTGCCATCTCCGCCATGTCTCAGCATCCCACTTTTCACGTTCTATGGCTTTGGCAACCAAGCGATCGGTTTCCGTCCCATACCGCCAAGCACGAAGATAATATCCATAAAGACTGGCAGCAAATGTCCGCCCTGGAGCAGGAAGATAGCGATAGAGTTGCAACAATTTTTCTTTCATAACTCTTTAGGAATGACAAGAGGCTAAGAATTGGGTTAGGTTTATCGACACTGAAAGTAGCGCATAATTACACCAAATATTCTTTTTTGCATACATCCTTTTTCTGATCCAAAACAGATGTTTCTGGAGATGTCCCAAGGTTGGTTTAGTTGGAAGGTAAAACCTTATTATTATTGGGTCATCTCCAAAGTGAGTGGGTAATTATGGCCCTTTTTTTAGATGGGCTTGAGCATACAGGTCAGAACCTTCAAGCGGAGATACTCCTCA
>JBDIVP010000230.1:0-5852 GCA_039794325.1 Candidatus Inrsubterrania sp. | reverse complement strand
GGGTCGTCCTGAGCCAACGGCGAAGGATCTGGCCCCCAGTCGTAGAAGACATGCTTTTGCGCGGTCGCGCAGCCAGATGCTTCGCGTTGCTCAGCATGACGCAGGTTGGGGATCCCCTGGTTTTCAATTGATCCTTCACTACCTGAATAGGTAAACCTATGCTTTTCAAGAAATGGTTGTCACGAATCGATTCTCAAATTTTCGTTGCCCTTCCAGCAAGGAAATTCCATGACCGTTTTTGATTTCAGCACCGGTCTCATTTTGATTTCTACTTTCATACCCTTTATTTTTGTGCGGACCCATGCTTCCCTCATGGGTGACGAGGGTTTGTTTCCCTCCATGGGCGGACAGATCCTGGTCAGTCTGAAAGGAGCGTACCCCAATGGCGAACATTGTGTTATTTGGTGCGTTTTCGCAGAACCTTCAGGATATTTTTCGTCATATGACATCGAAAGGAAAGGAGGTGTTTTGGGAACATCGTGAAAAAGCCTTGTTTGAACTGCTTGCCAAACAACCTCCCTTCTTAGTGGTTCTCGATCTCGAATCCGATCGAAAAAATGGGGGTAGGCCTGATCTGCTCCAAAAAATTCAGACTGTGGCCCCCAATGCATTTCTACTCATTCTGGTGGATAGTGGCGATTGCACACAGACCTCATTCGGGGATAAGAACCTTCACCTGCCCTCTCTTCACTTCGCCTCATCGGAGAATTTCCTCCCAGTGCTCGAAAAACTTCTTTTGAAAGAATGCGGAGATCATGTCGTGGATGGCCTGCCGCTCTTTGTCAGAGGGTGCAGTGAAGGCATGAAACGTTTGGAGACCATGGCCAACCAAATTGCTGATACGGATGCCACGGTCCTGATCCAGGGAGAAAGCGGTGTCGGGAAAGGTGTCCTGGCTTCCTATTTGCATTTTCATTCCAAAAGAAAAGACCGGCCTTTTCTTAAAGTGAATTGTGCCGCCCTTCCGGGGGAATTGTTGGAGTCGGAATTGTTCGGTTATGAAAGGGGAGCGTTTACGGGTGCCAATGGGTCGAAACCCGGGAAATTCGAATGCGTCAGGGACGGGACCATTCTTTTGGATGAAATCGGTGAATTGTCCATGCCCATGCAGGCCAAATTACTCCATGTGTTGGAAGACAAACGATATTGCCGGCTAGGGGCCCAACAGGATATTCACGTCCAGGCCAGAGTTCTCGTCGCGACCAATCGGGATTTGGGATCCTCGGTCCACAAGGGACTCTTTCGAAAGGACTTATTTTATCGATTGCAGGTGGTCCATCTTGCGATTCCGCCTTTGCGGGAACGGAGGGAGGAAATTCCGATTCTTGTCGATTACTTCCTTGAGAAATATGCCCGGCAATTTGAGCGGCCGAAATTTTCATTGTCCTCCGATGATCTTTGTCTATTGGTCAATCATTCCTGGCCGGGCAATGTCAGGCAATTGGAAAATTTGGTCAAACGCCTGGTGCTGTTTCAGAACCGAAGGCCGCTGGTGGAGGAAGTGCAATCCGGGGACGGTTTTCCGGAGGAGGGGTCTATCGCGGGATCGGAACCGGGAGGACTACGGGAGGCGACGCGTCGAATTTGCCGGGAGACGGAACGAAATATGATTTTAAGGACCTTGGAGCACACCCGTTGGAATCGAACCACAACCGCCAAGATTTTGAAGGTCAGTTACAAAACGCTGTTAAATAAAATGCATGAGTATGGACTTCGGGAGGTTTCAAGGATCTGGCAGGAGGAAGCGTGGCCCAAATGACATTGACTGCATCGGGGAGGAAAGGGAGGTATCACCATGAAACCGAAATGCCATGTGTTTCACAGGATGGTGGGAAGGTGCCTGGGGATCTTGGGGGTCGTCCTGTTGCAGGCTTTTATCTTTAATGGAGCGGGCCTTGCGCAGCCTCCTGTTGAAGAGCTTGTGTACACCGGGATGAAGCATTATGTCAAAGGTGAACTGCAGGAAGCCTTGGTTGCGTTCGATGAAGTTCTCACGCTTCAGCAGGATCATGCCGTGGCTTGGACCAACCGCGGGTTGGTGAAATACCGTTTGGGAGATCTTGCCGGGGCCGTTGCCGATCATTCCCGTGCGATTGCCCTTCAACCGGGTATGGCCGAAGCTTATACCAACCGGGGTGGGGCACGCCTGGCTCAAGGGGATGTTAACGGGGCTTTGGCTGATCATACTAAGGCCCTGGAAATTGAACCTCATCTTGTCACCGCCTTGAACAACCGGGGCCTGGCCCGCATGCAAGTCGGGGATATTGACGGGGGATTGGCCGATTTGGACAAGGCGCTGGAATTAAATCCATTTGATCCATCCGCCTATACGAACCGCGCGGCCGTGCACCTTCATCTCAAAGACCTTGAAAAAGCGGCTTTGGATGCTTCAAAGGCGTTGGTGTTGAACCCCAAACTTTCGGAAGCCTACGTCCTGCGGGGTCGGATTTATCTTGAGGCGAGGATGCTCGACAAAAGTCTTGAAGATTTTGAGAAGGCTGTAGAATTGAATCCTCAATTGGGAACGGCCTACTTGAACAGAGGAGCCGTGAAAGTCGCCTTGAAACATTTTGAAGCCGGGCTGGCCGATTTGAATAAGGGCATTGAATTGCTTCCGGCCCTGGAACCGCAAGCCCGGCCGTGGATACAACATGCGAAAGCCAGTATGGGGGCAAAGCCGTGAGAGAGTGGCGGTGAACGAGTGGACTGAGACCGCGCATAGCCGAACTGTCCGGAGGAGTCGGTATCGGAGCGTTGTGATCTCCAACAGTGAGGCGTCCGTCGGTCCGGGATTTATTTTGAACCCAGGGCGCGGTTGAGGTTGAAGGCGGCGCTGATGAGGGCCAGGTGGGTAAACGCCTGGGGAAAATTGCCGAGCGCTTCCCCGTGATGCCCGGTTTCTTCGGCGAACAATCCCACGTGGTTGGCATAGCCCAGCATTTGTTCGAAGACCAGGCGGGCTTCTTCCAGTCGATGCTTGTCGGTCTGTCCGGCCCGGGTCATGGCCTCCACCAACCAGAACGTGCAGATGTTAAATGTGCCTTCCTCCCCATCCAGACCGTCCGTGATTTCACCCAGGTTATACCGGTAGACCAGTCCGTTGGAAACCAGCCCCCCCTCTTCCGGTGGGCGGTTGACGGCATCCAGGGTCCGCAACATACGGGGATCGGTAGGTGAGACAAAGAATACCAAAGACATCATCAGATTGGCCGCATCGAGCGTGTGGCTGCCATACCGTTGCACAAAGGCCTTCTGTTTGGGGTCCCACCCTTTTTCCATGATTTCCTCGTAAATGGCGTCGCGAATTTTGAGCCAGCGCTCGCGATCGGCGGGAAACGATCGTTTGTCGGCCAGGCGCAACCCGCGGTCAAGGGCCACCCAGCACATCAGCTTGGAATAGACAAAATGTTGCCGGCCCCCGCGGACTTCCCAAATGCCCTCATCGGTCCGGTGCCAATTGTCGCAGACCCAATTGATCATGCGGCGCAGATGCGTCCACAGGTCGTAGGAAATCGGATTGCCGTATTTATTAAAAAGATACACCGAATCCAATAACTCTCCATAAATATCCAGTTGGAGTTGGTCATAGGCCCCGTTGCCGATACGAACCGGCCGAGATCCTCGATAGCCCTCCAGGTGATCCAGCGTTTCTTCGGAGAGGCGGTGGCGACCGTCGAGGCCATACATGAGTTGCAGGGAACCATCCGGGTTTAATTCATGGCAGCGGGCTTCCAGCCAATGCATGAAGGCGGCCGCTTCCTCGGTAAATCCGATGCGCAACAGGCCATAGATGGTAAAGGCGGCATCGCGAATCCAGGTATACCGATAATCCCAATTGCGCACCCCGCCGATTTCCTCCGGAAGACTGCACGTAGGGGAAGCCACAATGGCTCCGGTCGGCTGGTAGGTCAGCAATTTCAAGACGAGAGCCGATCGATACACCATTTCCCTCCACCGCCCCGTGTAGGTGCACTGTCCCAACCACCGCCGCCAGTAGTCCACGGTCTGTTTGAACAACTCTTCGGCATGTTCCTCCGGACAAGCGGAATGGTCGAGAACGTCCCCCTCGGCTTCCTGTAGGCAGATCTCGACTTTCTCCCCTTCCCGAAGTGTGAATTCCGTGAGAATCCGGTTATCCGTTTGATGGAGCGGAATCGTGGCGCCGAGCCGTAGCGCCAGGGTGCCCGATTGAAAGTGCGCCTGCCGGTTTCTGACGGTCAACTCATGGGTATCCCGGGCATAATTAAACGCCGGGCGGCACTCCAGGCGGAATGTGACTGTTCCTCGCAAAGCCTGGACCCGTCGAATCAATCCATGTTGGACGCAATCCGAACTTCGAACACCGACCGGCATGAAATCCATGACTCGCCCGATGCCCTCTGCGGTATGGAAACGTGTCACGAGGACGTTGGTGTCGGGCCAGTAGTATTGTTTGGATTTGAAGCTGTGCGGGAGAGGCGCGATCTGAAACCGGCCCCCTTTTTCATCATCCAGGATGGCGCCGAACAGGCTGGGAGAGTCGAAATGGGGGAAGCAGAACCAATCGATGGAGCCGTTCATACCGACCAGCGCGGTGGTCTGCATATTGCCGATGAGGCCGTAATTTTCAATGGGTTGATAGGGCATCGTAAAGGATGGAGGAGCCGGGCCGATGAAAATAGGGAGTGATCTTCTATGTGTGTACCATACCAAAAGTCATCGGAAATTTCTCACGTATTATCAAGCCGGATACGATTTTTTGCTCCGGAGGAGAAGGGAAAAGGGAGAAGGGAAGAACGGTTGTTAATGGATGTCTTGTTCGCAAGGGGGCTCTTCAAGTTCAAATCCACCCGTTTCCTGTTGGTTTTGGAGGCCCGATAGCTCCACCCGGCGCTTGGGAAGGTACCGCCCGTCTTCAAGGGTTCGGATGAATCTGAGCAAGCCTTCTCTCAGTTCACAGTGCAGATCCCAGGCACTCCCGGGATCCTTGGCGGTGAAGAGGGCCCGCAGTTCAACGGAGGTTTCTGTCATGCCGGTGACTTGGATGATGGGATCCATACTGCGATCCCAGTTGTCCGACTCCTCCAATAATTCCCGGAACTTTCGCCGCACCGCGTCGACGTCGACATGGTAATCGGCGTAGAGATAGATGGGCTGTAAAATCCTGGTTTCGGATTTCGACCAATTTTCGAAAGGATGGGAAATAAAATAGGAAATCGGCACGATGACCCGGCGCCGGTCCCAGGTTCGAATGGCGATATACGCGTAGGTAATATCCTCCACGAATCCCCAGTGCCCTTCAAAATGGACGCTGTCTCCGATGGAGACGGGCCGGGTCATGGCGATCTGAAGGCCGGCGAGGGTGTTGCCGATGACGGCGGGAGCCGTGACGCCGAGGATGACGCCGGCGACACCTGCCGAGGTGAGAAATGACAACGAAAGATTCTTGATGACCTGGAGTTGATATAAGGCCAAGCCCAGTCCGATGCAGACCGCCAGAAAGATGAGGAGATGGCGCCCCACCGAAATGCGCGTGTAGCGGATGCGGGCCGATTCATCTTGGTAGGAGCCGACCACCAGATCAAATTTTCTCGCCGCATGGGCCGAGAAAAAGTCAATGCACCGGATGCCTCCCCAGGTCAGGCCGGCCACGATACCGACCAGGCTGATGACGTAGATGGCCCGTACCTCATCTCCAGGTGGAGAGAGGAGACTGTAGGTGAGGAAATGGAAGGTCAGCAGCCCAAACAGCGTTCCGAGGGGGGGAGCCATGCGTATCGCCTCGTTCTGTGCCCGGCTTGGAGCCATGTGTGTCGCCGCCATTCGGGTCAGGTGTCCCCCGATCCATCCGGTGAACGCAGCCACGCTTCCCA
>JBDIVP010000229.1:0-5901 GCA_039794325.1 Candidatus Inrsubterrania sp. | reverse complement strand
AATGCCCCACCGATTCCATCCGGTGTATCCAGAAGAGGCTCCCGTACCATTCATATACAAGAGATTATTGAAAGCCTTGACTCCGGCACTTGTCGCGATAACCATACCCGAGAGTCCATTTGCATAGATACGATTTCCGATATATGTATTGTTATTTGGCTTGTAGTCATGTGCGGAGTAGTTGTGAACTCCATAACCACCATTATTAAAGAGCTCACACCCCATCATTAAGTTATCCCCGCTGGACATATAGATCCCATATGAATTATTCGAATGATGAAGTTTCAAATTGATAAACTCGTTATGGGTCGCATTAAAGGTTAAAATGAGACTGTGGTGGGAATACCGCATCTCAGTATTGATAATGCGGATATGATGGTTGTCCCGACCGAAACGAAAGGCCATTCGCCCCCCCATGCCATTTTCCCTGCCCCGCCCATCAAGAATCAACCCGTCAAATATTATCCATGAACGTCTCCCGGGGAGTCGAATGACATCAGTGCCATTTGCCCTGGGATCAAAAGGAGTAATAATGACCGACTCATCATTATAGGCCTTGATTGTGGTAGCCGCCTCCCACGACCCGGCTCCGCTCGGCACCATGAAAAATTCCTCTCTCCGTTGATAGGTCCCCCCGCGAATCAGAAGCCGATCACCTGAAGCAAGAGCACTCAGCCCCCTTTCGAGTGTTCTAAATGGTCGCTGAAGGGTACCCGGATTTCCATCATTACCATTTGTCGCCACAAAATAATCTGCAGCCAGAACCATCGAAAGGTTCAGGCTCAAAACCAATAGACCAGCGAGGCAAAGCTTACCCATCCAACGTCTTAAGAGAAAATCCATGACCACCCTCCTGAAATTGATTGACAAGAAACTGATCGCCTTGCCACGCATTAGCCCGACGAAATCAGCTCGGTCTCAAAAGCCGTTCGAGTAGGAAGCAAATCATATTCCTCGTCATTAGAAAAGGAACACTCGAGGGCAACGATTCACTCTATTGACATACGAAATAAAATTTTCACACCAGAATTCATACAACTTATGTCACACGGAAACTGAAGGGAAAAGCCTGCAGAATGAGGAAAATTCTGCAGGATATTGCGTTAGGTCAGAAAGAAATTCACAAGATGGGGTTAGGTGTACGGAGATTTTTGGGGGAAGGCAGGAAGGGTGCTTATGATCGTATTTTATGATCGATAAAGCCCTCGAACCGTATGAAAGGGGCCATCTAACTCCGCCTCTAAAATAACCCCCGGGGCATTGGGAAGCCCGACTCTTGATAAGGAAAACTGGTCATTGACTTCAAGGGCATTCACTCGCAAACTTTGACGCGATTGAAACACACATCGAAACCCCACCGAAATGGCCATCTGCACT
Organism: Candidatus Inrsubterrania sp.; assembly: GCA_039794325.1. GTDB lineage: Bacteria > Nitrospirota > Nitrospiria > Nitrospirales > UBA8639 > JACKFE01. The sequence continues at coordinate 4,524 of JBDIVP010000229.1, read as the reverse complement.
AATTCGGGGGTAAAGGATCCGCTGGGAAACACAAAAGGGGGCCGGGTTAGGCCTAACCGCTGTTGAAGATCGTGAAGCGAAGCTTCCATTTCCTTTCGAGCCTCCTCCGGGGATTGCAAGGCCATCCACGGATGCGAAAAGGTATGGGCTCCAAATTCGATTCCACCTTGACGCATCGTTTCGACTTGCTCCCACGTTAACATCCGATCTTTCGGGGCTTCCACCTGCAGAAGCTGACTCAGCTCCGCAATATTTGTTTCCCGCTCAACTCGCGGCATGTGCCCGAGAACATGCCACACCGTCTTCCTGGCCAGATTCCGATCGTGGGATGACCTCAGACTGACAGGCTTATTATGGGTCGTGGAATGACACAGAGATGCCACCTGTGTGGTTTGCAATAAATACCCCACCTTCTGGGGCCAGGGTAAGTCGCCGCTTGAGACGCATCCCGTGACCAGAAATATGGTCGCCGGCACCCGGTATCGTTGGAGAATCGGATAGGCGTTCGTGAAGTTATCCCGGAAGCCGTCGTCAAACGTAATGACAACCGAGTTGGGAGGAACCGGCTTGTTGTGTTCGTAACAATCCAAAAGGTGGCTCAGGGAAAGAAACTGATAATGGCGGCTGAGGTAATCAAGTTGCTCCTGAAACCAGGAGGGTCGTAATCCCTGAAGATAGCCTTCATCATTATCCTCCACACGGTGCCCATAGAGGATTAACGCGCCGTTTTTCCGGCTTATTTTGCGCCCTAAGGCTGCCACACCCGTCCCCACGATCCCCCAACTCAGCCCCGTACGAATGAGTTCTTTGACCTTCATACCTGCACCCCATAGCGAGTCGCAATCAAATACCGTATTCTCTCATTGGCGCAGGCATTCCGCGCGAAATCTCCCGGCTCGAACGTCCATGTGGAGCCTGGACTCGCCTGCACAAATCTGCCCGGAACCCCGTCCTTTCGCATCTGGTCCACGGAATGGCTGGCTCCGAAGACCGCCTGCAATTCGTTAACCAGCAACCGGCCATCCTTGGTTTCAAACACGTCCACATCCATACTGCGGAACCCTCCCTTTTCGGTTACCTCCAAAAGAAATTCAAGGTGCCGGTCGTCCGGCACATCCCACCCGACCACCCCGGAACCGCTGTGAAACCCATTTTTACTGCCTTTGACATGCCCGAAAAAAGAGTCCCCAATTCTGACCAATCTCCATTCTTTATGGACCGGAACGTATTCCTGGAGAAGAACCGACCCCCACTGCCGGTCCCGGCGATCAAGGCCATTGGGCTGAAAGCCTTTTCGAAATACCTGTCGGACAAACCGTTGAAGCTTTTCCCGAGTATTGAACAATCGCACCCCGGAGGCGACGGCCCCAAAACTGGCTTTAAACATTACGGGAAGCGGGCATGAGGCGACAAATTGGAGACATTCCTCCAAATCATAGAACACCCAGGTTCGCGGGTGAGGAATGGCGTTGGCGTCCAGCCAGTAGGCTAGACGCCGCTTATCTTCATAAAACCACATTTCGCGCGTGGTGGGAAAAACGGTAATCCCCAGATCCCGCTCGAGCACTTCAATCCGGTCTTTTATCATCAAATTCCAAATCGTCAAATAGGCGTCACCCCAAACAAGCAAAACTTCACACTTAGCCTGCTGCACCTGCTCCAGCCAGTTCGATTTCGCCAGATCAATCACCCTGAATGGCATCCCCATTTCCAGGCAGGCGGCTACATATTTTCCATGGGCTTGCATCGAATTTTTCACGATCCCCAAAGGACAGGGGAGGTCATAAAGATTTGTATCGTTTGAAACCACGGCCGCATGTGGAGAGATATCCGCGTTCCAACGCAACTTGACTGAGGTCAAGGACACATGCCTCTGCACCCAATATCGCACATTCTTGGGAATCCATTGCCGGGCCAATGCGATCAACTGGCTATTCACATACTACCTTTCTTTCATCTTGCCACGAGATTCAACAATATTCCGGTATAATGTTTCATGTTCGGAGATGAATCGTTCAAGGCCGAACCATTCGCCGGCCAATTTATGGGATCGATCGCCCATGGCATATCTATCGGATATTGGAAATTCCAGCATGACCTTCATTGCCCGCGCCATGTCCTGAGGATCAAAGGGGTCACAAGTGATTCCATTTTTACCAGCCTCCACGATCAGCGGAAGATCGGAGATTCGACTGACAACGATGGGCAAACCGCAAGCCATCCCCTCCACCACGGCATTGGGAATGCCTTCCTGCACCGAAACGTGGACAAGCGCATCGGCCGTTCGATATTCATCGACAACCGAGGCCGAAGGGCCTTTGAAGGTAATGAGATTCTGTAAGCCATATTCATCAATTAATTGATGCGCTTTTACATAGGCCTTTGTCGGGGGTTGATTGGAATGAACCGAATGTCTCCCCACCCAATCCACCACAAAGCGACGATCCGTTTGCTGGCGCAAAATTCGTACGGCTTCTACTAATCGAACAGGATTTTTCACCTCCGATACCGTTCCCACGGATAAGAAACGGAACACTTCCTTTTCACCTCTAGGTGCAGGAGCAAACCGTGCATCATCAACGCCATTGCGAATAACCATCAATTTCCACTTCAGTGTCGGAGCAAGGCGTTGCAGACTATTCCGGTTCATCACCGTCTCGGTCACGACCCAATCGGCAAGATGAAAAAGAACCAGTGCTCCCCAAAGAGACGGCTTAGTCGGAGCATAGGTGGCAGTGGAATAGTCACTGACAACCAACCCGCAGCGGCGCCATGGCAAGTTTGCCAATACCGCGAGACTGGATGCCCGTTTCATAACACCATGCAAGACTTGCGGTTGAAATGCTTTGACCCACGCCCTGATATCTCGAACTTTATGCCCTCTACTTTTCCCCTTCAGTCGATGCAGAATCACTCCATGATCCTGAACATATTGGTCGTATGCGCCTTCGCCATCTGTGTTATAACAGAAAATTTCCACCACATGCCCCCGAGCGGCCATGCCTGTTGCCAGCTCCGACAACTGCCGTTCCGCCCCGCCGGAGTTAAGATTGCCGATTAGGAAACCCACCCGTAGTGGCTTGCGAGCAAAAAGATCTTGTGGGCGTCCCAAAATCCCGCCAGTTTCATTTTCTTTCATTTTTTGTCTTGAGCCCCATGAAATCACTTTTTCGAGCATGGAGCAATTTTCAAAACCCAGACGGAAAGAATACCCGGTGATTTTCTGAATGAGCGCATATTGCGCATTTGTTCAAAATTATTTGAAAAGCAACCGCTCTGGAAGGCCAGCCTTAAATCGCGGAAGCTCTTCCTGAAGAGCCACACAGAGGGCGACACGGCGTACTAAATCGAAGTCCGAGACCATTTGTTTTTCCCGCATAATTTGAACCAACCTGCTGAGTCCTGGCGTGTGTTCCATCAAATTACGGATCTGCTTCCGTAGTTGGATTTTTACCATTTTTTCCTGGGAACGTTTATGCGGTTGGGCAGCAAAAAAACGACTGCAAACCTCCAAAAGCTGTTTGCTATCAAGTATTTCTCCCAATACTCCTTGGGAAACCCGATCAGGAGTCAGCAATTCAGTAAAGATCTTGCGAATATCTTGATCGGTCCTAATCAGATATGGCCAATCTGCGACGCTAACGGTGCTGGTCCTTGGAAAAGAAGCCACCTTTGGCATATAACGCCTGAGCATAGCAATGTAACCATTCTTGTTTCTGCGCATTTCACGAGGCATACGGCGAACTACATCAAGAACCACCTTAGACAAAAAAGGGCGACGTTCGGAAACCATTAATTCCCGGAAGTAGCCTAGGGAAAAAATAAATCGATTTACTCGGATATAAAGATAAGCAAAATCTTTAATATCGTTCAAATTACGGCTCGTACAGTTAGATAGAATTGACTGGATTGGCCTCTCGTAACCATCAACAAAATCATTCAAGTGCTCCTGCCGGAGAACCTTCATGACAGCAGCAGGAAGCATTGGGGGCATGGGCCAGTTTTCCCCCCCCGACCTCCCCCAGATTTCATCCCCAACCAGAACAAAGTCGGCTTCCGGCCTATGAAGTTCTCCATAACAGTGAGGAAGTTCGATATACCATCCTAAGTTATCATTCATCAGCTCACTGACACACACCCACTGCCGTAAGATTCGGGGCAGGCGCTCCACATCATATTGAAAAAAATGGAACCCAATCCCGAAGGCAGCGGCGAGTTGTCGGGCAATCTCAGGATCAGACCCCTTGAGATCATCACGAATCCCCCAACTCATAGCTGTTTTAGGCTTGCTTCCAATTTGCTCCAATGCCTCAAGTATACCCCTGGAATCCCAACCTCCGGTAAGCAAAAGATCATAATCAGGCATCCCATTCCCCAGAATGACCCGATGTCCCTCTAGGATAGCGTCATATAGCTGAACCATGGCTTTGTTTCGGGTAACGCTATTTTGAGGCTCGTACTCCAAACACCAGTATCGTCGTAAACTCAGCGTGAGACCCCCCAGATCTATAGTCAGTTGAGTAG
>JBDIVP010000228.1:0-5915 GCA_039794325.1 Candidatus Inrsubterrania sp. | reverse complement strand
GGGAAGTGCCCTATACCTCCACCGGGAAGCCCAAACGGCTCGAATTGAAAACACGGCTGGCTGAGCAATTGGCTGTCTACAAGGATCGGCAGTTTCGAGACCATCACCCACAACCATCGGTGAAACTATGAGCACACTCTTTAAGGGATTGGAGCGGATTGAAGAAGCCCGCGAGCGATTCACGGGAGCCAGTTTCATGGCGGGGCTGTTTGAAGGAAATCCGGATTTCAACGTGTTGCTGCCGCCCCCCGAACCGCCTGAAGAACGGGCCGAAGGCAAAGCCTATCTCATAAAGATGGAGGCGTTTTTGAAACGGGAAGTGGATCCGGTGGAGATTGAGCGGGCGGCCAAGATTCCCGATCATGTGCTGCGCGGGCTCTTCCGGCTGGGCGCCTTCGGGATGAAGATTCCCAAAGAGTATGGAGGGCTGGGGCTCTCCTATAAGAACTATGGACGGGTGCTGACCCTGATGGCGAGTTGGAGCAATATCCTGGCGTTGACCGTGGCCGTGCCCCAATCCATCGGGATCGCGATGCCGATCCTGTTGTTCGGGAACGAGCGGCAAAAGCACATCTACCTGCCGCAAGTGGCCAGGGAGGCGATCTCCGCCTTTGCGTTGACCGAACCGATGACCGGGTCCGATGCGGCGAACATCCAAACCCGGGCCGTTCTTGATGCCGGCGGGGAGTCTTTCGTGGTAAGCGGAGAAAAATTATGGTGTACCAATGGCCCGATTGCCCGCTACGTCACGTTGATCGCCCGGGTTCCTTCGCGGCGCGTGCAGCGAAACGGCCGGTCACAGTGGGAACCGGTGCGGGAGGGGCAGGGAGCAGAGGACGACGTGCATTCGGCCTTTATCCTGGATATGGCCTCTCCGGGTGTGGAAGTCCGGCAACGCTGTCAGTTTGAGGGCTGCCGGGGCATTGAAAATGCCCATATGGTTCTCCACGACGTGAAACTGCCGGTCGACAGCGTCATCGGAGAAATCGGAAAAGGGCTCAAGTATGCCTTGACGATTTTAAATGTGGGGCGGGGTATCAGCATCCCGGCGATTTGTGTGGGCATGGCCAAACAGGCGTGGCAACCGACGCTGGATCGGGCAAACACCCGTCTGACCTTTCAGAAACCGATCGGTGAACGGCAAACGCAGCAGGCTAGAATCGGCCGGATGGCGGCCGACCTTTATGCCATGGAAGCCTTGGCCATGCTGGTGTGGCACTTGGCCGATCAATACGTCTACGATATCCGCATCGAAGCCGCAATCGCCAAAATGGTGTGCTCCGAGCGAACCATTCAGTTTGTGCGTGATGCCCAGATTATCTTTGGGGGCATGGGCTATGAGACGGCCGAATCCAAACAACAACGTGGAGAACCCGCCTTCGGCATCGAACAATTGGTCCGGGATGCGGAAATGTACCGGATCGGGGAAGGGGCAACGGATATTTTGCGGCCGTTTGTGGTGCGGGAAGGACTTGGCCGTCATGTGGAGATGGCTACTCATTGGCTGGGTGGAAAGGCAACAGGATGGTCCACCATCCGCACGCTTAGGCGAATGGCTGGCTTTTACGTGCCGTGGTACCTCCGGCAGTGGCGTCGCCGCGCGCTTCCGGTCTGCCGGGAGTTTCAGCATCCGGATGGCCGGGCCATGGTGAGCTATGTGGAGCGAACAAGTCGACGTCTGGCCAGGCACATATTCTTTATTCTGCTCCGATGGCGGGAAGGCTTTCGGGATGAACAAGCCGTTCAATCCCGTATCGAGCAAATCGGAGAAGATCTCCTGATCATCCTTGCCACGGCCATCAGGGCCGCGCAGCAGGCCGGGACCGAACAAGCCAAGCAGGGCTGGGAATTGGCTCATCTGTCGTATTGGCAAGCCAGGAGCCGGATTGAAAACGCATTTCAAGGCTTGGGGGCTCAGGCCGATCGATCAGCCGGTCAGGTCGGGAGTCGGGCCCTCAAGGGCGGGTACCCGGGATTGACGGAGGGAGTGATTCATCGCGGTCTGGAGGATTACCTCGTCTCCCCCTCATTTTCGGAGACCCGCGAGTGTCATGCGGCGAATGCAGGAAACCAGTGGCAGTCCTGACAGGATGACGTGAACCTCTCAATACTGCGTAACCGGATGGTTCTATGGCACTTCAATCCCAAAAACGGCTGTCCTTGGCCCCCTATGATATTTCAGCGGACCGAGGTTTTCTGCCCGCCCAGGATCCCTTATCCAGCATTTTTCACGGATATTCTTTAAATACTCTGAGCCGGGACTTGCCGAAGTACCTCGCTGCTCGAAAACTTCGGGATTTCCTCATGAATAGGTCCCGGTCGGTATTTGCCGAAGGACATCCGCTGGATATGGAAGCCGCGTGAGCGGTCTTTCGAATGTTCTCCTTTTCAATATCTTGGTTTGTGGGATTCACACTGTTTCCATTACTTCATGAGGTATGTCCTCGTTCGCGGTCATCAAAAAACTGTTCATCACCTTGTAACCGAGATGTTGTACTCTTTAACTGGCGTCACCATCACAGCGAAATTCATCATTTTGCTCGCTGCCGAGTCATCGATTCCATGTGCCGATTCCGGAGCATTTTCTACCATTGGCTCATTTCAGTGGTCGCCGCATTGCGGTCGTTTTGCGCCAAAGCCTGCTTGACGCGAATGAACTGATCCTCATTTGGATTTCAATGCCGGTCCTTCCGTGTTGTTCTCCTCATCATGATGAGGGGGCATTCGGGATTTTGGATTCACCTCCATTGTCCTGCTGAAACTTGGAGAATCCGTTCTATGTCAATGGGTCTTTCCAGGGAAATCCGTGGAAATGTAAGGGACCAAATCAGAATAGCCGGAAGAAGGATAAGGAGCATAACGGCGTAAGTGAAGAACATGTCGCTCCAAAGCCCGGACAAGGAAACCTGAATTCTCGTATCCCATGGTGTGGCCATCATTCGGGCCTCTTGAATTTCGCTGCCCGATGGAGGCAGATTGGCCACTCTTACTGGGGGGATTTCTGACCGAAGTGCAGCAGCCGTTAGGGCCTCCAACTGGGTTTGACGATCCGATTTTGCCATCCTATAGGAGTGCTCGAGTGAGGCTTTCTGAACAATCGCTTCACCTATTCGTTCCTGAAGATGGGCGTGCAATCCTTGACGAAATCGACTTTCCTCACTGATCCAACGCCCCAACAACGCTTGGCTTTGGCCATTAAATCTCTTCTGACCCAACTGGCCGTATTGGCCGGCTGTGTTGATGATACGTGTATTGGTGGGTCCGTCGAGGGTATCGACTGTCAACGCCCCAGCTCGGAGACCTTGTCCGGTTAACGTCACGATCGATTTTCCCATCAGATATTGAATCTGGCCTTCGTGCTTCGCTTTGGCTTGAGCGAAGCGGGCTTGTACGACCTCAGCAATGGGCGGCTTTTGGCTAAATGCTTCGAGATTCCTGGAAGAGCGAGCCAGGGTCGCGTTCGCATGATTCGAGGCATTGGTAAACGTGTAGTCCAACGTTGCCGTTTCCACAATCTCCCGTCCCATGGCCGTTTGGAGGGATCGCATCACGCTCATCACGGTAAGGGGAGTTTCCGATTTAGGAGGAGGGACGCCCCCTGCCCCATAGGTGGCCACCACAAGGAGCAGACCTCCCACACTCGTGGCAAACATTCCGAATGCAACGATGAAATCTAAGGGATCCAATCTGGGTTTCATGGGATTCATAAGAATTCCCTCCTCCTTTCTTTTTTTGTCATATCTTTCTTTTTCGCACGAAGGGGTGAATCCCCCCTCCGCCTATTTATTGGGATTAATACTCTCAGTCACTGGAGGCTCAATTTTTATTTCAGGATAGCCAATGGTCTTAGGGAGTACCCCCGCCCCCTGGCTTTCTAAACTTAACGGAACTTCCACCACTTTATTGATGGAATCGACGTCATGATACACCGCCGCCTCTTGAGTTGCCGTAGATGGATCAAAGGCAGCCTTCCCAGGATCATTGGCCACTGACTGCCCATGCACCGGATCGACGGCGGCTCCCATTTGATAGCCCGGATGGTCAGGAATCATGGCCGGATTGGGAAGTGTTGACGGTGTTACACATAACACTCCTCCAATGACGAATAATGTGATCAACATAATATTTCTCATAAAATCCTCCTTTGGTAAGGCCTTCTTCCTGCTATTTTTGCACTCCAGTTAAGAGGCCATGGGTGTCACCTGTCGCGGTCATGGTTGCCTTCAGCCCATTCAGCAAACTCCTCAATTAATCGAGCACCATCGTCCCCAGCCCCGCGGAACGCAACATATTTCTCGTAGGTGTTGGCAGATTCAAAAAATACATTTGATCCGTCATGAAGTTTCGCAGAATGTCCGGCAGCTCATAATGAGCGGTGGTCAGGGAGGCGCAATCAAAAATTATGGGATGATCAACCCCCCGTCTAATCATCGCGAACTCTTCTTCGCAGAAATCCACATTAAGGGGCGTAAGCGCTCCCTCAATTTTAAATAGCGTCAGCCGTTCGTTTTCGAATACCTTTCGCATTCGAAAAAGAGGTGTATATAGTTCCATAACATCATTCCTTCCTACGAACATGCCATTCCGGAATTGAAGAACGTGCCATGAGACTCCCCTTACCTAGTCATTGAATTCAGCAAGAGTGAGGCCGTTTCGGGCGACTAAGCCAGGATGAGCCAAACCTCAAACTTTTCGCCAGCTTAATGAGGGGATAAGTAGAAAGATTAAAAAAGCGGAGTGGGTAAGGTTGGCGATATTTCACCAGGGTGCTGAAATATCGTCACTTTTCTTTATTATGGGAAAGGGGAGAAACGGAGGAAGGCACAATCCCGAGTTTTTTCATTCGAGAAAGCAGGGTACTACGGTTGAGTCCCAAGAGTTCCGCAGCTCCGTGTGGGCCGCCCACCAGTCCTCCGGTTTTTCCGAGGGCTTTCAGGATATGGAGACGTTCAGCTTCCTCAATGGTTGGGAGCTTTTCTTCCATCGGAAGCTTGCCGGGAAGTTGAGGGAAGCAGACGTGATGGGCGAGGAGGACACCGTTCTCACAAAGGATTACCGCTCGTTCGAGAATATTGGCGAGTTCCCTCACATTTCCCGGCCATGCATAGTGCATCAGCCGATCCATGACGGTGGGACCGATCTCTTCGATTCGCTTTCCCAGATGTTTGCTGAAACGTTCAAGATAATACTGGGTCAGGAGGGGAATGTCTTCTTTGTGCTCCCGCAATGGCGGCATTGAGATCGGAAAGGTATTAAGCCGGAAGAACAAGTCGTCCCGAAACGCGCCCAGTTCCACGGCTTGTTCCAGATGCCGATTGGTCGCCGCGATGATGCGCACGTTGACGCGAAGGGTTTGAGTTCCGCCAACCCGCTCGAATTCATGTTCTTGAAGGACCCGGAGCAATTTACTTTGTGTGTCCAGCGGGAGTTCTCCAATCTCATCTAAAAAAATCGTTCCGCCGTGCGCCAATTCGAAACGTCCTTTCATCTTGGCCGTGGCGCCGGTAAACGCGCCTTTTTCGTGGCCAAAGAGTTCGCTTTCCACCAACCCGCTGGGCAATCCGGCGCAATTGACCTTTATCCAGACCTGGTTTTTCCGGGGACTCATCCGATGGATGGCTCGTGCGGCTAATTCCTTGCCTGTTCCCGTTTCTCCCGAGATGAGAACGGTGGCATCAGTATGCGCCACCTTGCGGATTTGCTCGAATACGTGCTGCAAGGGAGGCGAGGTTCCAATGATCTCTTCAAAATAGGGGGTGGTGGGAACCGGATCCCTGAAGAGCGGGAAGACAGGGGGAGAATGAGAAGATTCTACGCGATGACGCACGGTCAAATCCCGCAAGACGAGCGTATAGCTGGGTTGGCCGGAGATATTCGCCCGCGACAGGGTCGCCTCCACAGGAAACTCTTCGCCG
>JBDIVP010000227.1:0-5968 GCA_039794325.1 Candidatus Inrsubterrania sp. | reverse complement strand
ACCAGATATTCCCCCACGGTCAGAGGGCTGGCAAACAGATTCATCAGATTGCGCGCCCACATTTCCTCCAGAAACGACAGGGCAATGCCTTGCTGCGCGCGAAACAAAATGTCCCACAAAATGAGGGCGCCGAGAAAAAAGGTAACCGCCCCGTGTAATGGCGCCCCTTCTCCTTGCAAATACATCGTGATGAATCCCCAGATCACCAGATCCAAAAAGGGCCAGTAAAAAATCTCCAGTAACCGGGCAAAGCTGCGCTTATAGAGATAGAGGTGGCGGGTGAGCAGGGCCGCGATGCGTCCCCAATTCATGGCCGGTGGTTCTCCCTGGCCAGTTTCAGAAACACTTCCTCCAGGTTGTTCTGACCGTATTGCCGCACAATGTCCTCCGCCGTGCCTTGCGCGACAATTTTCCCATGCTGGAGAAAGATGATCCGATCGGACATTTCCTCCATTTCCCGCATATTATGGGAGGTATACAGCATGCTTAACCGTTCGGTTTGCTGGTATTCCTTCAAAAACCCCTTTATTTTATTGACGATGTCCGGATCGAGGCTTGCCGTCGGTTCGTCCAGAAATAAGACCTTCGGTTCGGTCATGACCGCCTTCGCCAGCGTGACCCTGGACATCTGCCCGGACGACAATTTTCGGGTCAATTTATGCCGAATGTCTTCCATTTCCAGTTTCTTGATGACATCGTCGATGTGCCGCTGCACCTGCCCCACGCCGTAGAGTCTGGCGATGACCTTCAGGTTTTCCTCCACCGTCAAGGAAAAGGGCAACGAAATATAGGTCGAGGAAAAATTCACCTGCCGTAAAATGGTTTCCCGATGGTGCGCCAGATCCAAGCCGAACATGCGGATCGACCCCGAGGTGGGGGTGATCAACCCCAGCAGCATATGAATGGTTGTCGTTTTGCCGGCCCCGTTGGGCCCGAGCACCCCCAGCACTTCGCCTTCACGGATCTCGAAGGAAATGTTATCGACAGCGGTGAAATCGCCGAATCGTTTGGTGAGATTCCGGACCTCGACGACCGGTCGAGCCACGGAGCCGGGAGTCATGTTCATATCCGTTAAAAGAGAAAGTCCCCGATTTTATCGGGAAGATGACACGTTTCACATTTATTGCTGATGACGGCCTGGCCGTGGGTTTGCTTGCCGTCATGACATCGCATGCAGTCGGCCATGGTGGCCTCCCACAGTTTGGAATCCGCCGGCAGGTCGGGTTCATGGGGTTGATCGTCCAACTTGACATGACCGCGAGGGATGACAATCGGATAGCCTTTAATCGGTTGTCCATGCACCACACGGGCATGGCAGGTGGTGCAGCCCTCCCCTCGCCCCCGTTCTTGAAACGCTTTCATATGTTCCCGATGGCTCATGATGAGACCGACCTCTTTGACCGGCGGGGGTAAGTCCCTGGCCGACACTTCCGTCACACGCAAAATCGCCCGATGGCACCCGAGACACATGGAGGAGTCGACATGGGCGTCCAGGTTATGGGGTTCGGTCGGGGTCCCAAAGAAGGTGATGGCGACATCACCCAACCCGGCCAGGACCTTGTCCTGGATAAAGCCGGACAGGCCGGGGCGGACATGACAATCGACACAGGTCACCTCTTTGTGACTGGATTGTTTCCAGGAGTCATAAGAGGGACGGATGGTATGACAACCGGCACAAAAGGAAGGGTGGTTGGTGAGCGGGATGGCCACGGCTCCGCCTAACGCCAGGGCCGCCAGCAAGACCCCGATCAGGATGAGCCCTTTGGTCATGGCGAGGCGGAACCCTCGCGCAGCGGGAAATGTTGCATGATCAATTGGGCCAGCCCCACCACGTCATCCCGATCAAACCACGGCACGGCACATTCCACTTTTTTTTCAGAGGCCACGGCCAGCAGGTTTTCCAGGGAGACATTCACTTCATTCAAATTTTCCCGCACGATCACCACCTTGGGAAATCCCTCGCTTTTCCAGCCTTCGGCGATGATCAAATCAATATGACCGTTCACAAACCGCTCCCTCACCGTCTCAATCGGCAATTCATCCGGAACGTCCGCAAACATGGCCAGACTCCCTTTGGAGAGGACAATCACCGTATCGGCTCCGGCCCGCTTATGGCGCCAACTGTCCTTTCCCTGGGTATCCAGGTCGAATCCGTGCCCCGCATGCTTGACCGTGGCCAACCGATACCCGGCACGGGTCAGTTCGGGAATCAACCGTTCGATCAACGTGGTTTTTCCACTGTTGGAACGCCCGACAAAACACAGAATCGGTGGTTTCATCGCGATCCCGACAAACGGAGGTTGGCTTCGGTTAAACACATGGGTCTAAAAGTTCCTGCTGAGAATTTGCACGTTGACGATATCACCCGGATTCAAGCGTTCGACTTCCCTCGGCACATCGATAAACCCGTTGGCCTTGACCATGGAAGTCAGAATTCCCGACCCTTGGCTTCCGGTGGTTCTGACCGTCAGGACCCCGTTTTCCCGCTTGAGAATGCCGCGCAGGAAATGCCGACGATCCGTATGTTTGGAAAATTTTTCCTGAAACACGGCCTGGACGACCGGTCGTTCCCACGTCCGGTGCCCTCCCATTTTGAGGATGGCCAACCGCACCAGTTGATCGAAGGTGACCATGGACGACACGGGATTGCCGGGAAGACCGAAGGCCGGTTTGCCTTGAATTTTTCCGAAAGCCACCGGTTGGCCGGGACGAATGGCCAATTTCCAGAAATTCATTTCGGCCCCCAGTTCCGCGAAAACCGGCTTGGTGAAATCGTAATCACCCATGGACACCCCCCCGGAAAGCACCAGCACATCACAGGAGAGCCCCTGGCGGATTTTGTCCTTTAAGGATTCAGGATCATCCTTGGCGATTCCCAGCAGAACCGGTACGCCCCCGGCCTCCTGCACGGCCGCGGCAATACCATAACTATTGGAATTGACGATTTTATGTTCGTCGAACCGTTCATCCAGGTCGGCCAATTCATCGCCGGTTGACAGAATGGCCACACGGGGACGCTGATGAACCAGCACGAAGGACTTGGCCAGGATGGCCAACATGCCGATTTCCCCCGGACGTAACGAGGTCCCTTGGGGAATGATGCATTCTCCGACCTTGACATCATCGCCCTTCGGTCGAATATTCGCACCGGGACCAGCCTCGGGTTTCATAATGCGGACGGTGGTATCCGACGGCTCGGTGTATTCCACCCGCACGACGGTGTCCGCTCCCTGCGGCATGGGTGCCCCCGTCATGATGCGTATGGCTTCTCCGGGCCCGACCGTTTTGGTCGGCACTCCCCCGGCCTGGACATCTTCGATGATGGTCAGTTCAGGGATTTTGGTAATGGCATACTCTTGTTTGATATCCGCCCATCTGACGGCAAAGCCATCCATGGCCGAATTATCCCACGGGGGATTATCTCTCGGGGCGATGATATCCTCCCCCAACACACGGCCCAAACTCTCCAAGAGACTGACCTTTTCGCATCCCAACGGCACCGCCGCTCTTAAGACGATTTCCTGGGCCTGCTCCAAAGGAGTCAACGCATCCATCGTGGGGTTTCCGCTTAATGACGATTCCATGGTTATTTCTTGAAGGGTGCAGGTCTGGCTGCCACCTTCACCAGTGAGTTTTTCTTTTTGCAAAATTCTTCGACTTTATTGGCAATACTATGGATGGCATCAGCCGTGGGCAGGTCTGAATGGAACAAGGCGTAAGGTTCTCCCCGATCACTTTGAAGCACCAGATCCGGATCGAGCGGCACCCGCCCGAGGAACGGCACCCCCATATCGGCGGCACTGGCCTCCCCTCCGCCCTTGCGAAACACTTCAATCGCCTGATGGCAATGGGGGCATTCCAACCCGCTCATATTTTCGACAATGCCGATAATCGGCAATTCACTGTCACGCGCGAAGGTCACGGATTTCCGAGAATCCAACAGGGCCACTTCCTGGGGCGTGGAAACGATCACGCAACCCGTGACATCGCCGATCAAATCAATGGTCGTGACGGATTCGTTCCCGGTTCCGGGAGGGAGGTCGATCAGGAGGAAGTTGAGATCCTGCCACTCCACGCCTCCCAATAATTGGTTGATGAATTCAAATTTATAGGCATCGCGCCAGATAATCGGATCATCGGAATTCTGAAGGAGAAAGGACATGGATGCGATTTTCAGATTGTAGACCTGGTGGGGAATAATGCCGCCGCCCGTGCTGATTTTTAATTTCTGGCCCTCCGCCCCCATCATTTTGGGAATATTGGGGCCGTGGATGTCCATGTCGCAGACTCCGACCTCATACCCCTTCAACGCCAAACTGATCGCCAGATTGGTGGTCATGGTGCTTTTTCCGACCCCGCCCTTGTTGCTCATCACCAGGACCTTGTAGTCAATCCGCTCCATGCGTTTATTGACCAGCCACCGGCTGTGACCTTCACGATCCTTTTGACAGGTTTCCGTTTCATCACAAATGGCGCAGGCCCACATATAGGTACAGACATCTCCGTTTGAAGGAGAGGGTTGAATCATTTTCAATTCAGTTGCCATGCCGACCTCCACATCCCGCCTGATTTTTTATGAATAAAGACTCGTTTCACATTTCTTGCCGCTTCTCTTTCGATGTTGCCGACTTCCCGGAAATCTTTTGCACCAGATGTTCCAGCAACGACGCGAGTACTTCCAGATTTTCCTTGACGCCGTTCGGACTCCCCGGAAGGTTCACGATCAATGTCCGGCCTTTGATGCCGGCCGTTCCTCTGGACAACATGGCGGTGCGGACTTTCTTCAGACTTTCGGCCCGCATTGCTTCGCCGATGCCGGGGATTTCCTTTGCGATCACCTCCCGGGTGGCCTCCGGCACCCAGTCCGTCGGTCTGACGCCGGTCCCTCCGAGAGTCAGAATCACCGGCGGCGCCACTGTCCCGCAGAGCTCGTTCAATCGTCCGGCAATCACCTCCCGGTCATCGGGAAGCACTTCATACAAAACGAGCGCCAACTGGTGTTTCGTCAAGATCGCCGGGAGCAAGTCCCGGCAGGAGTCGACTTCCCCGGCCAAAATTTTACTACTCACCATCAGAACAGCCGTCTCGATCACCGCCTCATCCCGTCAACGTCCCCGCGGCGAGTCAGGAACCGACACGTAATCATCATCTCCGGCACCCACCGGCTGGGTCGTGGGCACCTGGCGCACCACCGCCGGGGAGGGGGTGGCGGGGCCGGTGGGCTCCTCTTCCTCCGCCGGTCGTTTTTTCCCGAAAATGCCTGCGCTGATGATGCCCACCTCGTAAAAGAAATACATGGGAATCGCCATTATACATTGATTGAACGGATCAGGTGTCGGAGTCAGAATCGCCGCAAAGATAAACGAGCCCAGGAAGGCCCACTTTCTGTACCGTTTCAATTGGGGGGCATCCACCCACCCCAACTTGGCCATCAAGGTAAGGGCCAACGGTACTTCGAAAATAATGCCGAAGATCAGCATGAACCACAGCACAAACCCCACATAATTCGCGATGGAAATTTGCGCGATGAATCCCGAAGCCAGCCCGTAGGAAATCAGAAAGTGCAGCGCAAAGGGCAGAACGATGAAAAAGCAAAACGTGAGCCCGAGGAAAAAGGCCACGCTGCTGATGGCGGTAAACGGGGCGATAAACCGGCGCTCTTGAACATGCAGTCCCGGCACCACGAATTGCCAGAGTTCCCACAGCCAATAGGGTGTCGTCAACACTATGGCGACCAGCCCGGCGACCTTTACGTTTTGCCACAGGGCTTCAGCCGGGGAAAGAAAGACAAAGGGGATTTTCGGGAGGTCGGATGGAACCCATTCGAACGTATCGAGGATGAAATAATTCTGAAGCGGCACCCGGAGCCAGGAGACCAGGACATCTGCATAGAAGAAGGTTCCGACAAAAACCAGGGCCATCACGACAACCGAGCGGGTCAGGCGCCGCTGAAATTCAAAGAGATGCT
>JBDIVP010000226.1:0-6002 GCA_039794325.1 Candidatus Inrsubterrania sp. | reverse complement strand
AATCCGATCATCACAAGCGCTCCGCCAATCAACTCAATCGGACCGGCGATGTAGATGACAAAGGGAGGGACCTCCATCGGCATAGCCACCGGTATCGCAAACAGCTTTTGCGTGCCATGCCAGAGGAATAAAAATCCGGTCACCATTCGCATGAGCGCATACGTTTGTGCATGAAAGGCTTGCATGAACATGGGATCTCCTCCTTTGTAATGGTTTGGCACGGTCGAAAACGGCCCGCCCCGCCGGTTCGGATCTTCCCCATTGAACAGTCCGTTTTTTTTAATGAGACATGGTTGCCCTGCGCGGTTATGGGTGAGTGACATGAAAAAGATTCACCTGCTCCGCTCATGATCCGGCATCCGAACCTTGTGTGGCGGCATTGATCAAATCGAGATATCTCACCAAACCGATGGGCCGACAATTGTCATCCACGACCGTCATGTCGCTCGTGTCCATTCTGCACATCAGTTCTAAGGCCTCACGCACCGGTTGATTCCCCGGCACTGCCCGTATGGCCTGCTCCGCTACATCCATCACGGATTTGCCAACCGTACGGCGGTTGATGCCGGAGCGAAACAGATCGGTTTCCGAAATCATGGCGACCATAGTTCCCTCCGCATTCACAACCGGCAACCATTTTTGCCGGCTGTCCCATAGGCTATGTACAGCATCTTCGATCGAGGCAGATGCCGGCACGCATTCTAGAGGCTTTCTCATCACCGCGGAAACAGGAGTCTCCAACAACCGCTCGGACCATCCTGCAGGGGAGAGACACTCATCCAACGGATGCCTCAAAGCGGTATAACTCAGCGATTGTCGAAGCAGGTTGAAATTTTTGAGAATGGATCGAAATTCGTTGGATGCCAAAACCAGGAGGGTCGCCGAGGTTTTCGCCGACACCGTCACCCGCCGAGGCAGGCCATAGAGCAGGGACCCTTCTCCGAAATGGTCACCGGCCGCCAACCGGTCCGTCCACAGGATGCGACCGTCGCGATCCCGCCGGATTACTTCAAACTCTCCTTCCTCAACAAGATAAAACGCATTCCCGGGTTCATCCTGTTCAAAGACCACATCCCCCGGCTCAAAATGCAATCGGTTGATTTTTTGCGTTTTGCGTAAATCCCAATAATTGAGGTCAGGAGGGAAAAACAATTCGAAGGTCCAATCTATGACCACCCGGAGCTTCCGATCCAGTCCGGGCAGTTTCCAGAGATGGACGGTCCTGGTAAGCCACCAGGCAAAAAATCCCTGAAACCGTAGCCCCCAAATTGAACACACCCCTTTATGATGTCCGATAGTCGCCATTTGACCCCGCATCTTGAACCGAAAAGGACGAAGGGGCCGTGCCGAGCAGGCTGCAAAAATGTTGTCAGCGGCATGCCGCCCCAATGGGGTTGCAAACTGGGCCGTCGGCGGACAGATTTGACCGTAGCCATCGGGATTGGCAGCCCCATCCCCAACCGCCCAAACCTGTTCATACCCTTTGACTCGCAAACACTCATCCGTCAGTAATTTGCCTCTTTCATAAACGGCATTAAGTCCCGACAGCAGGGGGTTCGGAGCATTGCCAATCGTACAAACCACATTGGTCGTCTCCAATCGGCTTCCATCGGCAAGTCGGACGGCATCGCGGCTCACGGATACCACCTGTCGATTCACCAGGACGATCATCCCCCGTTGTTCCAACGTGGCTTGGGTGAACCGGCCCAGATGTTCCCCCAACTCCGGCAGTAAATGGGGCCCGGCGTGAATCAATGTGACATGGGGTTCGGAAGGATCAAAAGTCCGATAATATCGTCTCGCTGCATGCAGTAAATCCAAAATTTCGCCGGCGGTTTCCACCCCGCTGTACCCGCCTCCCACAATGACAAAATGCAGGAGCCGTTTCCGGTAATCCGGATTCGTTTCCAGGCTGGCTTCTTCCAACCGTTTGATAATGTGTTCACGAAGAGCCAGGGCATCGGCCAACGTTTTTAAAAAGTGTCCATGCGCCATCATCCCGGGCACGGCGCCAAGGTCGACGATGCTCCCGAGCGCCAATACGACATGGTGCCCTTCCACCGGCTGAAGCCACGGGCCGTCGCCGGTATCAAATTCAATACGCCGCGTCTCCAGGTGGATCTTGGTCACTTCCGCTCGTTGCAAGGAACAGTGCCGAAGGACCAGCCGAATGGGATTGGTGACATGGCGAGGTTCAATACTGGCTCCGATCACTTCCGGCAGGAAGGGTTGAAAGACGAAGTAATTTTCCGCGCTCACCAGAAGCACGCGTTTGGAAGCCTCCGGCCCCCACAATCGTTCCAAGCGTTTGGCACAAGCCAATCCGGCGAATCCCCCTCCCAGAATAATGACATCCCATGGTTTCGGCATCAGTGTTCTTTCCGGTATCCCGAATCCCCTCTTCCACCTCCGCCGATTGCATAAGGGGCCTCACCCTCAAAACGGATAGTGACGCGGCGTCTGTTGCACGCTCACCCAATGATCCGTGGTGAACTCGTCAACAATCCATTCCCCGCCGAATCGTCCCAAGCCGCTATTTTTTTCTCCTCCAAAGGGGCAGTTTGGAAGATCATTGACGGGAGAATCGTTGATATGCGTCATCCCCGCCTTCATCTTTTGGGCCATCCGTACTCCCCGCTCGATATTTCCGGTGAAAACGGCGCTTGAAAGGCCATATTCCGTGTCGTTCGCCATCCGCAAGGCCTCCTCGTCTCCGCTGGCCTGCATAATGGACGCCACCGGTCCGAACATTTCTTCCCTGGCCACTTTCATATCCGGGCGGACGTCGGCAAAAACATGAGGCGGCAAAACCAATCCTTGCGGGTCTCCCCCGAGGGTTTGCCGGGCTCCTTCCGAAGAGGCCTTCTGAATGCGGGTGAGCAATCCTTTTAATTGTACCGAATTGATGAGCGGACCAATAACGGTATCCGCGTCATTGGGATCACCACATTTGAGATGCCGAACCCGCTCGGTAAATTGTTTGACAAACCGGTCATAGAGGATCGCATCGACTATGATTCGGTTCGTAATCATACAAATTTGCCCCTGATGAATAAACTTCCCGAAAACGGCGGCATTGACGGCCGAATCCAGATCGGCGTCATCGAGCACCAGGAAAGGATTGTTCCCTCCAAGTTCCAGGGCTACCTTTTTCAACAGAGGGCTCTTGACCGCCAATTCGCCGACCTGCCGGCCGACCGAGGTCGAACCGGTAAAGGAAATCACTCTGGGAACGCCATGCCGCACGAACGCATCCCCAATGACATGCCCCGACCCGACCACCACACTGAATACACCCGGAGGCAGCCCCGCCTCCTCAAAAATTTTGGCCAACAACAAGCCGCCGGTCACTGGTGTGTCGGAAGCAGGCTTGACAACCACGGCATTGCCGACAGCCAACGCTGGGGCCACCGACCGGTTACTGAGGTGTAAGGGGAAATTCCAAGGGCTGATCACCCCCACCACTCCCACGGGTGTACGATAAACCCGATTTTCCTTACCGAGAATATCACTCGGGAGAATGCGGCCCTGAACCATATACGGCGCCGAGGCCGCATGGAGCATCAAGGCATGAGCCGACGCCCATTCGATCTGAGCTTTCATGCGGGTGCTCCCCGATTCACGAATCAACCAGCCGACGATTTCGTCTCGTCGGACTTCCATAATAGCTGCAGCCTGCCGAAGGACATCCGACCGTTCACCCGGTGATGATTCCGCCCATGCCGGCTGGGCGTCGGCGGCGGCCCGGAAGGCATCATCCAGATCCCGTTCGTCGGCAAGCGGAATGCGGACCAGCACCATGTCGGTAAAGGGATCCCGATCTTCCAACAGGCGGCCGCTTCGTCCTGCCCGCCATTGTCTGCCCAACGGCATATGATCGAATCCCTCATAGGCTTCAGTCACCGGGCTTTCGGTCTTCGGGACCAATCCATGTGTCATGGGAAATACCTCCTTGCGACTTGGACAGCCTTCCTACATGGTTATTCATTCATACGGACGATCGGCTTGATCGTGACCCCTTTTTCGCTGTCGTCCGCGGCCTGATTGATCTGGCTCAGATCATAAAATTTCACCAATCTGTCGAACGGGAACCTTCCCTGGCTGAAGAGTTGCACTAAACCCGGGATAAACACATCGGGGACACTATCCCCCTCGATAATGCCGATAATTCGCTTGCCCGTCGTCATCACGCCGTTGACGTCGAAACTCGCTTCCGTACCTAAGGCAGGCGCGCCGACGATCCCGCAGACCCCGCAAATTCCCAACGCATCCACCGCCTGGCGCAATACCGCCGGTCGCCCGCTTGACTCCAGGGTAAAATCAGCCCCACCGCCGGTGAGTTTCCGGACCGTTTCAACGGGATCCACTTCCCGGCTGTTGATGATATGTGTGGCTCCCAATTCCATAGCCAGCTCCAGACGGGAGGGCACGACGTCCACTGCAATAATCGTGGTCGCACCCGCCACTCGCGCGGCCATGACCGCACTCAATCCAACCGCCCCACCGCCAAATGCCGCGAACGTGCTCCCTGGTCCGACTTTCATCGCGTTCATGACGGCCCCTGCCCCCGTTTGAATTCCGCACCCGAGCGGCCCCAACACATCCAACTGGACATCCTTGGGGACTTTAACCGCATTCCGTTCATGAACCAGTGCGAAGGTCCCGAAAGAGGACTGCCCGAAGAAATGATCCCGGACCACGCCCCGATCATCATGGGTGGCCGCACTGCCGTCCTCCCGACCGCCCCCAAAATTCAGACCATAAAAATTTGCACAGTACGTGTGATTCCCCTTCAGACATGGGGTGCAGTGGCCACACCACATATACGTCAACACCACATGATCACCCGGCATGAGTTTCTTGACGCCGGTACCGACCCGCTCAATCACGCCAGCCCCTTCGTGCCCGAGGATAACCGGCAAGGGCACATCATACAGCTGATCCCGCGCCACCATATCGGTGTGACACATACCCGTTGCCACCACTCGAACCAGGACTTCCTCCGGACGGGGATCTTCCAGTGTCAACGATTCAATCTGAAACGGTCCTCCCTTTGACCGTACCACCGCCGCTCGGATTTTTCGTACTGTTCCCGCGCTATCTTTCGCCATACCTTTCCGCCCTCCTTTCACTACCTGCTATCGGTGAATGCCGGTTGACTTACCGAATGCCTGATTTTCCGGGGGCCAGAATGCTGTTGGGGTCGAGGGCTTTCTTGATCCGTTGATTAATTGAACGTTGAACCGTTCCAAAGGTCTGGGAGACTTTTTCCATAAAGGCCGTGTTCGTGCGATAGCTCCCATATCCACGGGATGCGAACTCCGTCACCAACTCATCGAAACACTGGTAGGCAGCCTTGGTCATATCCGGGTCGGTCCGATCGAATAACACATCGAGAATGTGGTGCATATCCCGTGTCCCAACCACAAATTCCCCGTTATAATCCAATCCATATTTCCCTAATATCCGCTTGGCCAACGCCATCTGGTTGAGGGTTTCGCTTCCACGCGCCTGAGAGACCGGCGCAAACCACATGGAGCCGCCGCCGCCCCGCCAGTTGTAGAGATTGAATTCCCTCATATCCATCCCGCCTCGCATCAACACCGCCCGATAGGCAAATTGGGGATCATCACCCGCCTCCTTTTCCGTCAGAAACTTGGCTTTCCCGGATTGACCGAAGGCTTTTGTGACAATATTCCAATTCACATCAACCTGTTCTTGCGTCCCATACAAGGCAGCCGAGATATTCCACATTCCCATCCCGTGATCCTGAACCAGTTGCCGAACAGCCTCGTCGGTTATCGGGCCCGGACCGGAGACATAGTCGCTTCGCTTGGCTTTCAAGCCGGCTTCATACAGGGCATGGGCAATCACCACGGCATTGGGAATGGTTCCGCTAATGCGCAGGGGCCGAATAGTTTCCACGATCTCCACAATATCTCTTCATGAGGAAACTGAATGAGAAACCGTTTGTTCAACGGGGGGGCCGGCTGCCACCCAAA
>JBDIVP010000225.1:0-6020 GCA_039794325.1 Candidatus Inrsubterrania sp. | reverse complement strand
GACGACCGGCCCGCCGTGAGACCGGTGGCAGGTCGTCGAAGGGGTCCTGGTTATTTCTTGTTAATTTGATCCATGATGAGGGCCTTGGTTTGTTGATATTCCACACTTGCCGGATCAGCCTTGAGGGCTTTCTCGATGGAAGTCAACGCCTCCTGCCATTTCTCCTGCCCCATGCTGATCAAGGCATGCATAAAATCATATTGCACGGTGCGAAGGTCGGCTTCGGCGGACATGGCACAGCGGAATCCCAGTCCGACACCATATGAATTATTCTCCGGCTGATTCCAGAACCGGTGGCTGGTATGGAGAGAGCTGGAGGGAGCCAACCAAGATCCACCTTTTAAAACCTTGACCGGACCCTGATTGGCAAAATTCATCCCGGCTGCCGGTCCTTGAGGATTTAAAGCCGGACTCACCTGAAAATAGTTCGGGTCATACCAGTCTGAAACCCACTCAAATACATTGCCTGCCATGTTGTAGGCTCCAAATCCACTCACGCCCTCGGGATAGGAGTCGACGGCTGTTGTACGGCCGACATTCTGCCCGTAATTGGCCTTGCTGGGGTCCAGATGATGTCCCCAGGGATAGTGGCTGTGCCCCTCTGGGCCTTTGGCTGCTCGTTCCCATTCGGCTTCGGTGGGGAGCCGCTTGCCTTTTCATTCGCAGAAGGTGCTGGCATCGTACCAATTGACTCCAACGACCGGTTGCTCGGGTTTATTCAAACGAGGGTCATCCCAATAGGCAGGAGCGGCATGCCCTGTGGCTTTCATGAATTCCTTATAATCCCGATTGGCCACCTCATATTTGTCGATGTAATAGGCATCCAACACCACATTGTGCAAAGCTTCATCCCGGTGTTCTTTACTTCCCATGACGAATTCCCCCCGAGGGACCAGGACCATATCCTGGTGTTCGTCACTGAATGCGGGCGGGACCAGAAAAACCAGTGATCCGAAAACGGTCAAACCGATGGCTTGTTGAAAGGTCCTCATCATACGTCCTCCTTGTTGGTGTTGGTGGTTGTGGAGCCGGGAATGGTTATGATTCATGGTGGTTTTCCTCCTATTAGTTTTGGATCGTTGCGTGAAGGTTTTGCCGGCGATTGTGAAGAATGGTGGGGTCCACCAGATCGCCGCATTGCAGGCATCGGCCGACTGGAATTTGAAAATCCCAGGTGCCTTGATCCGGGGAAACGCAGAAACTCAATACCATTAAGCCTCCGCATCGCGAGCAGGAATCGGATCTTCCTGCTGAAGTCAGGGTTCCGCTCTGTGAAGATCGTACTTGTTGTGGGATCGTTGCCATTGTTTCGCCTCCTGGAAATAAAATCAAATTAATGTCTAATGTATGTATAAAGTTATAATATGTTGTTTAATGTTTGTCAATAGTTTGTCAAAATAAAGTTTGACGTACATTATACATATTTTGTAGATTTACCTAATGCCAATGTATAGAATTCACCGATTTTCCAAATTAACGGGACTTTCCACCCACCTGATTCGGGCATGGGAGCGCCGGTATGGTCTCGTCAATCCGGTTCGGGGAGCCAACCGTTATCGTTTGTATAACGATGAAGATGTCCGCCTGTTCCGCTATTTGAAATCCAAAGTTGACGGGGGGCTGAGTATCGGGGAATTGGCAGAAACCGGACGGGAACAGCTTTTAAAGGACGCGCAGCGTGAATTCTCCATCATTCCTGCCGAAACTCCGCCTGCAGAAGGGTTGGTGGCCGAACTGGCGCGGGCCCTTCTGGAAAATGATCGGGCGGCCTTTGAGCGTAAACTGAATGGAGCGTTGGCGGTTATTCCATTTGAAGAGGCCTTGCACCGGTTCCTGTTGCCATTGCAAACCCACGTGGGAGAGCTTTGGCACGAAGGGAAGCTCGGGGTGGCGCAGGAACATTTCGCCTCGAATCAGATCAAGCAAAAACTCTTTTCAGCGCTCAATCAACTGAGATTGGTTGAGGAAGGCCCTCGAATCGTGGTGGCTTGTCCTGCCCAGGAATGGCATGAGATCGCCGCCATGACCGCAGCCTATTTATGTGCGGTTCGAGGGTGCCGTGTCCATTACTTGGGAGCCAATCTTCCCACCCCGGATTTGGCCCATTACTGCAGGCAGATTCATCCTACCTATGTGCTGCTTTCCATGACGGTTGAACGCACGGTTGCAGAGACGCAGGCCCTGGTCCAGGAAATTCTCAGATTACTCACCCCGATTGCTCCGGTCGGGATCGGTGGGCGGGTGACTCAATCCAATGGCGGGTTATTTCAGGATGAACAGATTACCGTCTTCCCGGACTTACAAGCCTTGGATGCCTTTGTGTTGTCTCTTGTTTCGTAATTCTTCCTTTCCATCTCTCATTCTCTTATTTCACTTTGGACAGTGCTTTGATATGTTTGGGGGGGGCTTGCCGGCGGGAAGGTCCCCATGCGATTCGGCCTAGCCTCAGAACCGTAATCAAATCAACGCGGAACCGTTTGACCGTCCATGGTCATGCGGACCGGCCACGGATTCCAATGCGAGGCGATGGAGATCGAGAAAATGGAACATGAACTGTATCAGGTCATCTATGCCAGTGTGGCCACGCGGCCGATTCCGGAAGACGAGTTGCTTATCATGTTGAACCGTTCGCGCGAAAACAATGCCCGCTTGGGGATTACGGGGATGTTGCTTCATTGCGACGGATGCTTTATTCAGGCGCTTGAAGGGCCTAAAGATCAGGTGGTGGCGCTTCTGAAGGTCATTGCCCGGGATTCCCGGCATCAAGGCCTTCAGGTTTTGTTTGAAGGGCCGATCAAGGAACGTCGTTTTTCTCAATGGTCCATGGGATTCAAGCGGCCTTCTCAGGAAGCATTGGGCCGTATCGAAGGATATACCCCGTTTCTTGATGTCGGAGACGATCCCGCGGCCATTCAGGCATATTCCGGTGTGGCGATAAAATTGTTGAAAGCGTTCCGCGAATTATCGGATACTCCCTCCTCCTGAATGATGGTTTCCCCCGGTAGGTTACACGAGGATGAACTGACGAACCTTTGGCATTTGGAAATCTTTGTCGTGGTGCACAGGTCCGATTTATGTGAAGGGACAATTCATGTTTTCTTATCAGTGGGTGATCCGTTGTGGGTTGGTTGATTGGTCGGGTAGGGAGTCAATCTCTCCCGTGTCGAGGTTTCACCGCCTGCTTTGCGTTCTGTGCGTGAGACGGAATCGGTATGCTCTTCTACTTTTCCTTCTTTTCTGGCTGCAGGGGCCTATTGAAGGGGTTGCGGAGGTAACCACTTCCGTGACCTCGGGGTTGGCTTTTGATACGCTGGAGTGGACCATCGGCCCATCCACTTCCTTCCCGATCTCCCGATTGGTTTTTGAGTCAACCAGTTGGCAGAATTCGTTGGACGTTCAATGGGAGGATGAGACGCGTCCGTGGTTTATCCGAGGATCTGCGGGCATGGGATGGATCCTGTCCGGTCAGGTGGTGGATCGTGATTTTGCGTTGCCGAATCAGCAGGGACTGTTCTCTGAAAGTGTGTCGGATATCAACGGTCACAATTCACTGCTGTTTTCCGTGGAGACCGGCTATCGAGTGTTGAGGACCGACCGGATCGGGGTGGCGTTAACCACCGGGTTTACCTGGACGCAGATCCGGTTTCAAATTCAGGATGGCGTGCAAACGGTTCCTCCGGCCGGAGCCGATTTATCGGGCTTGAATTCCGAATATCGGGCTCGCTGGTATGGCCCGATGGTTGGGATTCGTTGGACCACGGATTTAAAGCCTGTTCCCCTGTTACTCTCGGTCGAAGGCCACTATTGGCCGGTGGTGTGGTATCGCGGAAAGGGAACCTGGAATTTACGGGACGATTTTGAGCAAACCCCCAGCTTTATCCATGAAGATCAAAACGGGCACGGGGGCGACGTCTCCACCACCCTTCAATATTCCATCACCAAGTCCTGGATGATGACGGCCGGGTGGACAGGTCGGTTTCTACGGACATCCAACGGAATGGATCGCACGTTTTTTTCCGATGGTACACAGGGCAGTATTCCATTATTGCGTGTGAGCCAGGATACTCATTGGTTTCATATCGGCCTCGGGTATGTGTGGTAAGTCTTCTTTCCCTCTCGGGGGACCGTATCCTGTTACCGGAATGCCTGTCGTTTGACAAACATCCGTTCGTCTGTTAATCATCTACCTTAAGCAACGATGAAGTTGCTTGTGCCATAAACAAACAAGGCAAACGGACAATCGGCGTCCATTTCTCCCAAAAGAGAAGTGGGCGTTTTTTTTTGCCTGAAACGCTGAAGAGTCGTGAAAAATCATGAAGTCTCCTGACGTTGAGGGTTCGGATGTTCACGAAACAGTGAATCAGGTAGCCGGCCATCTTTGATGAAGAAATGGTCGGGGGGTGGCAACGGCGCCACTGCGGATGGAGGGCTGTCTGTCCTGCATTTCCGCAGTGGCGTTTTTTTTTACCCATCAAGGAGCAGGCAATGTATACCGTCGATGTGCAACGCATGGTCGAGTTGGCAAAAACGAAGGCGGATTATTTGGAGGCGAGGCCTTTGGGGTATTGGCTGCTATCCGTGATGGCAGGCGCCTATCTTGCCTTCGGCATTTGTTTGATCTTTGCGGTAGGGGCGCCGTTTGCGGCCGGGGGAACGGCCGCACTGAAACTGGTCATGGGAACCTCGTTCGGCATTGCGTTGACACTGGTGATTTTCGCGGGTTCGGAATTGTTCACCGGGAATAATATGGTCTGTACCATCGGTACGCTGGCACGACGGATCACCGTCAGGCAGACGGGGGAAGTGTTTCTCTGGTCCTTCCTCGGCAATCTGCTTGGCTCCTTGGGAGCGGCATGGCTGGTCATCCAATCGGGTGTCTTGAGCGCATCCCCGCAAAACGATCTGCTGATCAAAGCGGCTTCCATCAAAATGAATGCCCCGGCCTGGGACCTGTTTATCCGCGGCATTCTTTGTAATTGGCTGGTGTGTCTGGCCGTATGGATGGCGGCCAGAACGGTCGATGAATCCGCCAAAATTATGTTGATTTTTTGGTGTCTGTTCGCCTTTGTGGGGAGTGGATTCGAACACAGTATCGCCAATCAATCGATTCTGGGAATGGCCTTGATGCTCCCCCACGGGCCGGAAGTGACGTGGATGGGCTTGCTGTGGAATCAGGTCTGGGTGGTGTCGGGGAATATGATTGGGGGAGCCATCTTTGTCGGGGGAGCCTATTGGCTGATCAATCCGGTCCGTGTGGCTTCGGCAGGGGAGGCCCAGGGTGCCGGGGACTTGCCGAGCCGGGCGGCTTCCTTGGCTGATATGTCGATGCCGGCCCATGGACCATCCCGTGACCTATTAGGCAGGGCAGAGGTTCTGGGGTTTGGCAAAAAGCCCTGAGTGAGGATCTGTGGTCTGTGAGGCGGGTGGAACGTAAATCTTCAAGGTAGGAAAGGAAGACGATGAATAAAATTGAAGCGTGGAAAGCGGAAAAGGACGGCTTGGATATCAAAAATGATATCGCACGGTATGCGGAATCGGGATGGGAAACCATTCCGGAAGCAGATATTCAACGCTTGAAGTGGTACGGAATCTTTTTACGCAACCCCACACCGGGGTTTTTTATGATCCGGGTCAGAATGCCGGGCGGACGAGCCACGGCCAACCACCTGCGGACGCTGGCCCATTTGGCCGCGACCTATGGGAACGGCCTGTTGGATGTGACGACACGGCAGCAGGTGCAATTGCGGCAACTCAGGATCGAGCATATCCCGGAGGCGCTCCGTCTGATGGAGGAGGCCGGGCTGACCGCGCTTCAAACAGGAATGGACAACGTGCGGAATGTCATGACCTGTCCGGTAGCGGGATTGACCCCGCAGGAATATCTCGATGCGAGCGAATTGGTCAAACGGGTCACCCAGGAATTTACGGGCAACCGGGCTTATTCCAATCTGCCGAGAAAATTCAATATGGCCATTACCGGTTGCCCTGACAATTGCCTCAACATGGAAACACAGGATTTG
>JBDIVP010000224.1:0-6021 GCA_039794325.1 Candidatus Inrsubterrania sp. | reverse complement strand
GTTGCACCTCATCCTGAAAAGGCCAACGCGCAACATTATGAAGTCCCCCCTGAATTCTTCCGGAAGGTATTGGGCGACCGGATGAAATACAGCAGTGCCTATTGGCCGGAAGGAGTCACCTCATTGACCGAGGCTGAAGAGGTTGCCCTTCGGCAGACTGCTGCGCGCGCCGGCCTCCAAGACGGTCAAGCCATTCTGGATCTGGGCTGCGGCTGGGGATCCCTCTCACTCTGGTCGGCCGCCCGGTTCCCGCGTAGCCGTATTACGGCAGTTTCCAACTCTCACTCGCAACGGGCATTCATTGAAACTCATGCCGCGATGCTGGGTCTGCGGAACCTTCGGGTAATGACCCGAGACATGAATGAGTTCGAGGCGGAATCCGGCCAATTCGATCGGGTGGTGTCGGTGGAAATGTTCGAGCATATGCGCAATTGGCAGTATCTGTTTTTTCGTGTGAACGACTGGTTGAAACGGGATGGGCGGTTTTTTCTGCACATCTTCGTTCACCGGGAAGTGCCCTATACGTTTGATATCCGCGATGCCAGTGACTGGATGAGCGAGTATTTCTTCAGCGGGGGCATGATGCCCAGCGATGATCTGCCCCTGGCCATAAAAAGTCCGCTCCGGTTTGTGCGGCAGTGGCGGTGGGACGGGACGCACTATGAGAAAACGGCCAATGCCTGGCTGAACAACATGGACATCAACCGAGAGAGGTTGTGGCCGGTATTCCATCGAACGTACGGACCCGCCGATGCAGGCCGGTGGTGGGCCCGGTGGCGGATCTTTTTTATGGCATGCGCGGAGTTGTTCGGATACCGGAAGGGACAGGAGTGGTGGGTCGGCCACTATCT
The DNA here is from genome assembly GCA_039794325.1 of Candidatus Inrsubterrania sp. Taxonomy (GTDB): domain Bacteria; phylum Nitrospirota; class Nitrospiria; order Nitrospirales; family UBA8639; genus JACKFE01. The sequence continues at coordinate 5,170 of JBDIVP010000224.1, read as the reverse complement.
TTTTGAAAAACAGAACTTGGCCGGTTAGGAGATTCATGGGGCACGTGTTCCTCAATTTCATTCTCTTCCAGATGGGGTGGTTGGCCTGCGTGATGAGCGGGGCGACGTCACGCCCGTGGATCGGAGGGTTGGTGGCCATAAGTGTGATGGCGGTTCACCTGCTGCGGGCCCCCTCACCTGATCCGGAACTCAAACTGGTGTTGATCGCCATGGGGATCGGGGCCGTGTGGGACAGTCTGCTGGTGTGGCTGAAATGGGTGCACTATTCCTCCGGTGTGCTCATTCCCCACACCGCCCCCTATTGGATCGTCATTATGTGGGGCTTGTTCGCCACCCTGTTGAATGTCTCGCTCCGATGGTTGCGGGGTCGATGGGTGTTCGCGGCGTTGGCCGGAGCCATCGGTGGGCCGGCCGCCTATTACGGGGGGGAACGGTTGGGAGCGCTTGAATTCGGAAACCTAAGCATGGCGTTGCCGGCGTTGTCGGTAGGGTGGGCCATCCTTACGCCGGTGTTGCTCTCCCTGGCCTCGCGATTTGATGGATATGCACCGGTTTTAACAGGGAGGCCGTCATGAATCTGTCGTATTATGCCGCGGGGTTGCTGGTGATGCTGGCTCTGGCCACGGCAACCTGGCTGATCAGTGTCATCAAACGGGATGTCAGTATTGTCGACTCCGTGTGGTCTGTGATGATACTGGCCTCCGCGTTGACGTATTCACTGGCGGTTGAGCCTTACGGGACACGGTCTGCCGTGATACTCACCCTGGCGTTCTTGGGGGCGCTGCGTCTGAGTCTATATGTCACCTGGCGTAACTGGGGTGAAGGTGAGGATCGTCGATATCAAGCCATTCGCCGGAAGTATGAACCGCACTTTGCGGTGAAAAGCCTCGGCATCATCTTCTTGTTCCAGGCCTGTCTGGCATGGATTGTCTCCATGCCCCTGTGGGTCGCATTGACCATACCCATGGCGATGACTGGATGGGACATTGTGGCCGTCGTCCTCTGGTCTGTGGGGATGGTGTTTGAAGGAGTGGGCGATTGGCAGCTTGCACGATTTAAGTCGAATCCGGCCAATCGGGGTCACGTCATGAATTGTGGGCTGTGGAAATACACCCGCCATCCCAACTATTTCGGGGAATGCCTGATCTGGTGGGGTTTTTTTCTGTTTGCCATCCCCGCTGGTGGCTGGTGGGCAATTTTGTCTCCGGTGCTGATGACCTTTTTGCTCGTCAAGTTTTCCGGAGTGACCATGCTGGAGGAAACGATTGTGGATCGGCGTCCCGCCTATCGCGCATATATCGCCGGCACCAACGCGTTCATTCCCGGATCCCCGCGCCATGGGAACCGGACGGTTCAAGAAGGGAGGGTGCCATGAAGCTTCCGAAATTCGCCGGGCGGATTTTAGGCGCAGTCCTTGGAATGTCGGTCATGGCCCCAATCGCGGCTCAAACCGCGGACGGTCAAACGTATCGATTCAAGGTGTACCTGGAGGATAAACCCATCGGGGGCCAATCGTTCGTGGTGTCTTCGGAAGGAGAACGAACGCAGATCCGGATCGAAGCCCTGTTCGAAGTAAAATATTGGATTTATACCGCCTACCGGTATCGCCATACCAATACCGAGACCTGGAAAGACGGCTGCCTGCACGCCATTCAGGCTCAGACCGATGACAATGGAACATCGCTATTCGTCCGGGGGGACCGGGAGGGTGAAGGTCTGACGCTCGTGACCCATGAGGGAACCCGTGTGGAACAAGGGTGCATCAAAACATTTGCTTACTGGGATCCGGATTTTCTGGACAGCCGGACGTTGTTGAATTCCCAAACGGGGGAAATGAATCGGGTGACCGTCAAGGCATTGGGGGAGGAGGAGATTTCCGTCGGAAACCAGACTGTGGCCGCCGCACGCTATCGACTGGCCGCAGAAAAATTTTCCATCGATTTATGGTATTCGGCCGGTGGTGAGTGGCTGGCCCTGCAATCCACCACGGAAAAAGGTTCGACGTTACGCTATGAGCGTGAATAAGGAGAGCTGCGCGTTTTCGTGGATGCGGATGACCGGCATCGAACGGGTTGAAATGGTTCCACAACGCTGGAATGAAGGAAAGGAGCAAGACTGATGAAGGAGGCGGCATTATGGCAGTAACGGGCAACACAATCGCATCCCGTTGGGTCACCCTGCTTCGATGGTTCGACAGCTATCGGGGGGAGGAAGATGGGGCTGCTCAGGACGACCACGGTGTGGACTGGATGCGCACCCTGCCGTTTATCGCAATGCATCTGGCCGTTGGGGGAGTCTTCTGGGTGGGCTGGAGTCCGGCGGCGGTCTGGACCGCCGCCGGCTTGTATGCACTCCGCATGTTTGCCATTACCGGATTTTATCACCGGTATTTTTCTCACAAAACCTTCCGCACCTCACGCCTGCTCCAATTCATCTTCGGAGTGATCGGAGCCTGTTCCGTGCAACGCGGCCCCTTGTGGTGGGCAGCCAATCATCGCCTACACCATGTCCATGCGGACCGGTCGGAGGATGTGCATTCGCCGGTCCAGTACGGATTCTGGTGGAGTCATATGTGCTGGTTCCTATCCCGGCGGCATTTTCGAACCAGACTGGACAAAATACGGGATTTTGCCCGGTTTCCCGAACTCCGGTTTTTGGACCGGTATGACGTGGTGGTGCCTGTTTTGTTTGCCGTCTGCGTGTTCCTCTTCGGGGAGCTGCTGGCTCATGTGGCTCCTCATTTGGGCACCGGCGGGTGGCAGATGCTGGTCTGGGGATTCGTCATTTCCACCGTGGTGTTGTATCACGTGACCTTCACCATCACTTCAGTCGCTCACCGGTTGGGCCGCCGCCGCTATGACACCCCGGACGGCAGCCGGAACAATGTCCTGCTGGCTCTCCTCACCTTCGGGGAAGGCTGGCATAACAACCATCACTATTATCCGTCTTCCGCGAGACAAGGCTTTTTCTGGTGGGAGGTGGATGTGACGTATTACCTCCTCCGAGTTCTCCAGTTGCTCGGTTTGATCTGGGATGTCCGGCCGGTTCCGGAAAGAATCTTTCGCTCGACCGGGAAACCGTCCGGGACCGTGGCCGGGGAGGGGACGGCGGCACGATGAACATTGCGATCATCGGAACCGGGATTGCCGGAAATGTGGCGGCCTACTACCTGAGCCGGGACCACCGGATTACGGTTTTTGAAGCCAATGAGTACGTCGGGGGGCACACCCACACGCACGACATCGAATGGCATGGCCGCCGGTATGCCCTGGACACCGGGTTTCTGGTGTTCAATCACCGCATGTATCCGAACTTCATTCGTCTGCTAAAGGAACTGAATGTGCCGATTCAGGATTCCTCAATGAGTTTCAGCGTGAAATGCGAGCGGACGGGCCTGGAGTATAACGGCACCACGCTGAACACCCTATTTGCTCAACGGCGTAACCTGTTCCGGCCGTCTTTTTACCGCATGATCAGGGATATTCTCCGTTTCAATCGTGAGGCTCCGCACTGCCTTTCCAGGCCGGACCTGACCTTGACCCTGAGGGATTATCTCCGGCAGGGAGGCTTCAGCCGGGAATTCATTGACTGGTATCTGATTCCGATGGGGGCGGCTATATGGTCGGCCGATCCTGCCCGGATGTGGGAAATGCCGGCACAGTTTTTCATCCGGTTCTTTCATAACCATGGAATGTTTAGCGTCAACGACCGGCCCGTCTGGTATGTGATTCGTGGTGGATCCCGGGAATATGTGACCAGGCTGACCGCAGGTTTTCGGGAATGCATCCGGACGGGGACGCGCGTGGAAGGTATCCGGCGGAACCGCCGGTTTGTCACGGTGCTCGACCACCATGGTGCGGCTGAACGTTTCGACGCCGTATTCGTCGCAACCCATGGTGATCAGGCGTTGCGGTTACTGCGCGATGCGTCCCCGCTGGAAGAGGAGGTATTGGGGCCGATGACCACGCAAAGCAATGAAGTGGTATTGCATACGGATGCGCGGATGCTTCCCGCCCGCCCTCGAGCCTGGGCGGCCTGGAACTATCATCTCCCTGCTCACCCGCACCACCGTGTGGCGGTGACCTACAATCTCAATATTCTGCAGGGTATCCAGGCGCCGGTCCAATTTTGTGTCACTCTTAATCACAGTGGTGCAATCGATCCGGGTGCCGTCATCAGGCGCCTCACCTATTCCCATCCGAGGTTTACGGTCCCCAGCGTGGCGGCCCAGCAGCGACAGGCGGAGATCAACGGGAAGCGCCGCACCTACTTTTGCGGAGCCTACTGGCGATATGGATTTCATGAAGACGGCGTGGTGAGCGCGCTCAATGCCGTTGATCATTTCAGGAGAACTTTATCCCATGCACAGTTGCCTGTACGAAGGGCGAGTACGGCATCGGCGGTTTGAGCCGAAAGCCCATGCATTCGAATATCCGGTGGCCTATGCGTATCTCGATCTTGATGAGCTGGACACGATATTCGAGGGGCGGTGGTTCTGGTCAACCGGGCGTCCCGCTCCCGTCCGGTTCCGGCGGGAGGATTATCTGGGGGATCCCCGTGTTCCGTTGAAAACAGCTGTCCGGGAATGCATCCGGCGGACAATTGGCCGGGCGCCATCCGGCCCGATCCGGTTGCTCACGCATCTTCGCCATTTCGGATTCTCATTCAATCCGGTGAGTTTTTATTACTGCTTTTCAAACGAGGATGAAGAATTGGACACGATTGTCGCCGAAATCACCAATACCCCCTGGAATGAGCGGCATGCCTATGTCCTTCCCAGGGAATCCGGCCTGCCGGGATTTGAACCGTTTCACTTTCAATTTGACAAAGTGTTTCATGTCTCTCCCTTTATGCCGATGGATCTGCAATATCAGTGGGCATTCGGGCTTCCGGATGAGAACCTGACGGTGCGCATGACCAACCGGCGCCATGACCGTCCGATTTTCGAGGCCATGCTGACTCTGGAGCGCCGTCCCCTCAATGCCATGAGCTGCGCCCGGTCCTTGCTCCGCTATCCTTTGACTCCGCTAAAGGTCATCGGCGCCATCTATTGGCAGGCGTTGAACCTCTACCGGAAAGGCACGCCGTTTTATGTTCATCCGTCAAAAAACCCCGGTAACAACCTTCATGGAGGCGCCAAACAGGCGAATACCCTATGAGCACCAAACCC
>JBDIVP010000223.1:0-6061 GCA_039794325.1 Candidatus Inrsubterrania sp. | reverse complement strand
ACCGTTGCGTTTCGCCGAGCCGATTGATGGCAAGAGATTGCAGGGCATAAGCGCGACCGGGTTTCGGAACAAAGGCGGCTTCCCATGGACGGAAGCTGAAATTTCCATAATCGTGACCCAGCCGGGCTGTTTGCCATGTGCGGCCCCCATCGGCTGAGAGCAAGACCCGGTCAATGCCGTAGCCTTGATCAAACGCAATTCCTTTGACGGTGAACGGCTTTCCGGCTCCGATACGTTGCCCTTGTTCCACATTCGTGACAAAGGATCGCACGTTCATTTTTCCCATTGGCACCGTGTTCGCGACCTCTTCGCCGGGTTGAGTGCAATGACAAGGATCAGCCGGCAACCGATAGGCATGTGAGGTCCAGAAATTGTGATCGGCTTCATTCAACACTTCGATGTCGTTCAACATCTTCACCCAGTAGGTGGCATACCATCCGGGGACCACGAGGCGAAGGGGAAAGCCGTTCAGCATGGGAAGGGGGTTCCCGTTCATGGAATGGGCGACCAGCACGGTATCCTGGATGGCATCGTCGAGATTCAGAGATTTTTGAAAATCCGGCGTATCGGCTGCGACAGGCCGGTCAAGACCGTCGAAGCGGACCTGAAGGGCATCGGCTTGGAGACCGGCCTTGTCGAGCAGGTCGCGGAGTCTGACTCCCTGCCATCGGGCATTGCCCATCGCACCGTTTCCCCATTGTCCACCGGGCACCCGCGGTTGAAAAAATCCTCGACTGTTGCCGGAGCATTGGCAGACCGCTGCAATTTCAACTTGTTCGAATTGATGGTGCAAATCATCGAGACTGAAGCTTATCCGATGCTTGACGCGCCCATGAATGGTCAGGCGGAAGGTGTTGAGATTAATGGCTTGAGGGATATTGGCTAGGTGCCAGCGGACAAAGAAGGCATCATTGGGTGTAAAGATGTGTTCATTGAAAACGGAAAAAGGCGTTTCGAGTTGCGGTGGCCTGGCCGTCATCATCATAAGGGGACGCTTTTGGGGAAATGCCACCAGCGGGCGACGCCCGCGGTCGAATGGAAGATCCATATGCGACGGGTCTCCTGGGGACTCATTTCCCAAAAGTCTTCGGGGGTGAAGCAGCGTTGCGGCCCCCAGAAAAAGACTTCCCCGAATAAATTGTCTGCGACTTAATGCCTGCCTGTCTGATTTCATGGGGTCGTGTTCCTTATCAAGATCAAGGCCAAGCAAAGACTGACCGGTCCCATGAATCCGGGGATGGGCGCCTCAAGGCTGCCTTCTGCGGGAAGTAGTCGAAAATAGAAATCCCGGAATGCTCCTTCCCTATGTCGAGTTTTGGGGTGATACCGGTTGGATAATGGTGGAAGCGCCGTATCATTTCGCTGAAAAACAGGAGTGAGGGTATCGGGAAACCGACACGGTTTCCCGATACCCGTGACCTAACAAGGTTGTTTGTTGAATAGACAAGGCTTATACCGGCTGACATCAAAATGCGTGTCCTCCTGGTAGATTTGTTCATTCCCGTTTACTCCGTCTACAAAGGGATCGTTCCATAGTGTGCTGTCCCACCAGTAAAAAACTGGAAATTCCGACGTATAATACACCGGATTTCCATAGGTGCTTCGCACGTGTTGTTCGACCGTTCGCCCCGTGACGTAATCGACCTCCCCGTCTCCCTTTAAGGAATAGAGGGATAACAACAGACGGGATTCCTGGTCGTAGATTTCATCAATTCGTGTGTGTTCATCAGGCTCCGGAGGTAAGGACAGAATCCGGTCCGAAGGGGCTTCTGGTGAAGTAATGGCCACCCAGGTCGCTAAAACGATCAGAGACATAACCGTCATAAGTCACGTCCTCCTTCCAGGATAAGGTCCGGAGGACGGTCATGGAGTCGGACCACCCTCGCGTACCGGGTTAGCGATGGACCACTGCAATGCCATGCGGATCTGCGGTTTCTTTCCCATTGACCATATTGGTGAGGCGGGAAATTCCGACCAGTTCCCCGGTCTTTCCGCCATCCAACACTTTGATCACCGCCACTCCGGGGGTGGAGCCTTTGGCGTTGTCAAAATCCTTGTGATTGCCAGTCAGAGGATACGGGCCTCGTAGATTGACGAAGGCATAGGTCCCATCCGGAGCGAAATCGATCAGATCCGGGGCCGGATCGTCACTATGGGAGCCGACAAGTTGAAGAGTCTTGACGCTCAAATTGGACATCGAATCAAAAATCTCGATCATGTTTCCCGCGCGGTCCACATTCCAGAGGTAGCGTCCGACCCCTGCCAGTCCGTGAGAATCGGAAAACTGGGTGTCGCGGGATGACATGAGCTTGAACGGGACCGAATCAGGGAGTGCGGAAAGGCCGATGGCATAGACATTATAGGAGAGAGGAGCGATGGGCCACCCGCCGCCGGAATTAATATACATTGTATTGTCGATTTGATATCCCCCACACCCGGCCGGCTGAATGTCATGATTGGTCAAAGTGGCTGTAACCTTCATGGGGGTGTCCTTGACGTTGACCACCAGGAGCCCTCCCCCCCTGAGCGTCACGAAGGCATAGGTGCTGGTATCTTCGGTGATGGGACAGATGGGGGCATTGTCCGGGCGTTCGCCGCTTTCCAATGCGCCCAAATCCAGAATGTCCTGTTGGGGATCGAACGAAAACGTGCCTGCCTGATAATCGGTCCATATCCGAATGAGCTTTTTCTCGGCTATATTGGCGGCGATGGCCATACGTTGATCCGGAGTCGGCCATGCGGCATGAACGTTTTTCCCGGTAGAAACACAGGCCACGGGTTTTTTTGAGGCGGTGTCCAGGATGAGGACATGACCGGTTAAAAACGACACCAAGGCATGAGTCTGATCCTTGGTGACAAAGATCATATGAGGGCGCCGAACGTTTTTCTGTGTGGTCTTATGGCAGAACGCATTGATGTCTTTCGCGGTATCCAAAACGAGTGAGGGTTTGGCCTGACCGGGGTCGGCCGCCAATTGTGTGCCATCATAGACATAGAGAAAGCCGCCCATCCCCTCTGCCGTATCTGACTGATCGGCAACCCAGACCTCATAAGCCTGGCCGAAAGAGGGGACAAGACCAGTGACCAAGCCGAACATGAGTCCCAACAACAGAGTGTGCTTCTTCATACCGGCCTCCTTCTGAAAAAGGACAAAAGGACCCCCTTGGGGATTGCCTGCATCATGACAGATGGTTTTTGAGCCTGGCAACCTTCTGCAGAGTCCTCACTTTTCCTTATTCTCCCCCTGATCCGAACCCTTTCCAAATGTTCTCAAATACAATACCACATGCCAAGCTTCCTGTTCAGTCAAAACCAACGGAACGAAGGAGGCCATATCGGTGTTTGGACTGCCGTTTTTTAAAATCCAAAACAACTCCCCATCGCTCCTCGCTGTCTGCCAGGCAATGTCGGTGAAGTCCCTCGGGAGTCTGCCTCGTAACCCGGGGATATCTCCCAATCCCTTTCCGTCCCTTCCATGGCAGGTGACGCAAAAAGCTTTTCCATGAAAAATCTCTTTGCCCTTCTCAATATTTTCAAGGGTGGCCGGGAACGGATTTTCCCAAGTCTTCACTTCCATGATTTGGTCGGTGGGGACTCGTGGTTTGAGAACTTCAGAATCTGCCGCAAGGGATACTTGGACAGAGCATAAAGAAACCGTGAAAAGGAGAAAAGGAAGGGATGAGAAGACGCTCAATCGTGGGTTCATCATGCTTTTCCTGGTTTGTTGGGTGGGCGCTGAGGGGACAAGGCCCCCTCAGCAACCCAATCAGATCCTGACACGTCAATCAGGTCTGGGAAAGGAATGACCGACCGATTGGGGGAACGTGATGGTTCCATCCGGGAATTCCTGACCTTTTTGCCATAAGTGGTAAATGACGCCATCCGTCTTAGAAGCTGCTTCGGCGATTTCAGCGGCCTTTTCAGCAGGTTGGAGGACCTTTACCCGGCCGGTTGCAATTTCAACCTTATGGTCATGGAAGAACCGGTGCCAATGGATCAACGGGAGTGTTCGCGAAAGATCCTTGGCGACAAAATATTCGATGCCGACCAGGGGGGCTTTCTGGTCGGTTGTTTCAAAGAGCAGGCACTGAAGAATTTTATCTGAAATGCCTTTGCAGAAGTGATGAAAGGGACCGCCGACCGTTCCGTCTTCCATCACATGCGGGGCTGTAACATGAATGTCATACCCTTCGGCAGGGCCGGGGCTTCCACTGATGGCCGGAGTGGTCAGGCCCCCAATAGCCAGCAGACAGCATGTTCCCATGGCGAGCACAGTGCGAATCGGATGACGCATAGCAACCTCCTTTATGATAGGAATGAATCCCGTTTACGGGTGTACCCCGCAAAGCAGGCATAAATGGCATCATAGGAAAAATCTGTAAAAATATGAATCTTTTTTTTCTTGCCTCTGAAGATTCCTGGTCCCATTTAGGCTGCCCGTGTGTTCCCACCGGATCGGCCCCGAACCGGTGGCTCCGGATGTTGGCGATTTCTCTGAATGCCCTCGTCAAGAATTTCTCCACAGTTGAGGCAGCGCCAGATGGGGAGCATGGGGGCAGTTTCATAAGGATTCCAGCTTTGATCCTGGATGAATAATCCCTGGCATCGTGGACATGGCATAGGGTCCTCCCTTCGTAAGAGGATGAAAGCGGTTTCGTCTCGTATGTAAACCCATCAATCAGGTTTTGTTTCGATTGTAGGGTAGCTTCGCCAGGAGCATTCCCATTAAGCAGGAATCGGTTAAGCCGGCATGAAGCAGGCCGGCACCTACCAGTGCCGGTATGAGAAGAAATCCCGGATGAACGGCAAGGGTCAGTCCGATCCCCACAAGGATGATCGCCCCGGCAATGGCGCGCACTTGCCCTTCAAGGGATAGGCGATTTTGCCCGCGAATAACAGGTTTGTTTTCCTCGATCCATCGGTTCATGCCTCCTTCCAACACCGAACAATTCGTGATCCCGTGCCGGGAAAGCAACTCATGGGCCATTTTTGCTCGATTTTGCGTGCGGCAGACCAACACGAGTGGGTTGCGCCGGGACAGTTGTCTCAAATCTTCAACGACCGGCTCCAAACTCGGCAAAGGAATATTTCTGGCGTCCGGAATGTGAACGGATTCAAATTCATGTGGGGTCCGAACATCAATGTATGCCGGTTCCTCTGTGGAGGATTGGGCTGATCCATGTTGTTTTTCGACTACAGGTACATGTTGCTGGGCTTGATTTGCCAGTGACGTCTTCATGGGGACCGCTCCTTCTAAAATTTCCTATCCACCGTACTTGGGTTTATCTGACACTTGGAATGGAATATTGGGATTCAAAAGAGATGCCTAAACCTTCTCCCGTTACGAGCCAGGCTTGATACCCGCCGATTAAATCCATGGTCTCGGTCCGTCCAGACTGTTCCAGGATTCCCATGGCGATTGATGACCGATAACCGCTGGCACAATAGAGCACCACAGGTTTATCCGCAGGGATGGCATGAATTTGAGCGGTCAAACGGGGCAGGGGAATATTGACGCTCGGTTCAATGTGCCCGGCTTCCCATTCCTTGATAGATCTCACATCCACAATCACCGGCGGATGGGGGGTCGTCAACAGGTCCCTCAACTTTTGAGGGGTGATACGAGTGCCTCTCTGCTGCAGAGCAGGATGTACTGCAAAGGTTTCCTGTACTCCAGGATTTAAATATCCCACAACCTGGTCAAACCCGATCCTGCCTAATCGCTGAATGGCTTCTCGTTCGGTTGAAGAATCTGCGATGATAATGATGGGGCGTTTGGGGTCGAGGAGGGTTCCTGCCCATGTTGCGAATTTCCCCACTAATCCAATATTGAGGCTCCCCTTCAGATGCCCATCGGCAAAAGCCTCGGCTGTCCGGACATCCACCAGCTGGGCGCCCTGGTCCCGGTGTTCCAGCACCTCCTGAAGCGAGAGAGGCGTTAGGCTTTTTTGCAGGACGTCTTCCAGGATCGCATGGGGTTCCTTATTCAGTCGGGCATCGTAGCTGAAATAGGAGGGGGCTTCGGGTTGATCGCTCGTCACCAGCCCCACGAAGTCCATCT
>JBDIVP010000222.1:0-6072 GCA_039794325.1 Candidatus Inrsubterrania sp. | reverse complement strand
CCCTCTGCCGCTTCGATAGGTCACGACACGAGCAGTTTCAAGGTTCGCTTCTTCCTTGGCCCAGGATACGGCATCATCCAGATAGCCGATTTGATCGATCAATCCTGCCTGAAGGGCCGTTTGTGCAGTAAAAATCCTCCCGTCAGCCAAGGCGCGGATGTTGTCCTGCGGAAGGTCCGGACGACCGGTTCTGACGACTTCCAGAAATCGTCCGTACAGAGAATCGATAATTTCTTGAAAAATTTCCCGTTCGTCCGGCTGCATGGCTCGAAATGGGGATCCCATGCTTTTTTTGGGGCCCGAAGCAATGGTTGTCGGTTGAATGCCGATCTTTTCCATAAGACCTTCGGCATTGGCGGTCACCATGATGACCCCGATACTGCCGGTGACCGTCGAGGGATGACCGATAACCCGGTCAGCCGCCATAGCTACGTAAAACCCGCCTGATGTCCCGATATCCATAATGGAGGCCACGACCGGAATTTTCTGTTTCTTTTTAAACGACAAAATTTCATGATACAGGATATCCGAGGCAGTGACGGTGCCACCAGGGGAATTAATTCGTAAAATCAAAGCTTTGATGTTTTTGTCCTCTTCAGCTTTTGTCAGCTCTTCCTTCACGCGGGCCGGCAAACTGGGCTTTTCTATCAGCCCGGATTCTTTTTTGGTGTCCAACATGCCGGAAATATCGATCAGAAGGATTTTGGCATCCCCTTTCCCGGCCAAGGTGGTCTCTCTGAGTTTTCCCCAGCCGGGAAGTAATTGAATAGAAATACATCCCGGCAACAACAAAATCAGCCAAATAAAGATCCACCGCCCCTTACCTCCCACGATGGGATCCTTTCATCATTTCCACGAATTGCCTGAAAACATAGGCTGAATCGTGGGGGCCGGGAGAGGCCTCCGGGTGATATTGAACCGACAACATCGGATGATCCACTCCTCTCATACCCTCGCAACAACCATCATTTAAACTCCGGTGCGTCACCTCGATCGGCCCGAACGGGGTGTCTACCATCTGTAATCCCCCCCCGTTTTCTCCACCCGGTACCTTCACCGCAAAATTATGGTTTTGTGAGGTAATTTCAATCTTTCGGGACCGCAGGTCCATGACAGGATGATTGCCGCCATGATGACCGAATTTTAACTTATGCGTCGGCATTCCGTGCGCCAGGCCTAATATTTGATGGCCCAGGCAAATCCCCAGAATCGGTTTCCACCCGATCAAATTTTGTACGGTTTTCACGGCATAGGGAACACCTTCCGGATCCCCTGGGCCATTGGAAAAAACCAGTCCATCGGGATTCAAGGTTCGAATCGCTTCGGCGGACGTTGAAGCCGGAACCACGTGCACCCGACACCCCTGGTCCACCAGATTTCGCAAAATGTTAAATTTTACCCCGAAATCCATCACCACGACGTTGAATCCCGGAGATCCGGAGCCCGGAACTTGCCGGTCATCGTCTTCAAACAAACGGGCCGTACCCTCCTGCCAGTCATAGGCTTGTTGGCAGGTCACGTCCCGAACCAAATCCCGTCCGAGCAGACCAGGGACATTCAGAACCTGCCGTTTCAAATCATCCACATCATGAGTCGTGTGGGAAATAATTCCCATTTGTGAGCCATATTCACGAAGATGGGTCGTTAAGGCCCGGGTATCAAGCCCTTGAATGCCAACAATTTTCTGATCGATCAAAAAATCGTTCAGCGTCTGTGAGGCCCGCCAATTACTCATTCGATTGGCAGCTTCCCGGACGACCAAACCTTCGGCCCAAATGCGCCCGGATTCCGTATCATAAGCGTTGATGCCGTAATTCCCAATCTGGGTGGCGGTCATCACCACAATTTGGCCCTTATAAGAAGGGTCCGTTACAATTTCCTGGTATCCAGTCATCGAGGTATTAAAAACGACTTCTCCGGTGGTTTCTCCCTCATAGCCCAGGGCTCTTCCTGAGAAAACCGTGCCGTCGGCCAAAACCAAAACAGCTGGTTTCACCGGACACCTCCATCTGCCCGGCTGGTAGTCCGGATCATTTCTCCGGAGGGAGATTCGTGAAAGGAATTTCCCAAAATGGCTTTTCGTAATTTAAAGATGAAAAGAGCGGCGGCCAGACCCAAATTTACCATATGAAGGCCTCGTACAATCATATGCAGGCGGAAAAATTCCGAATAAGCGACATCCTTCTCCTCCTTGGACACAGCTTCAAACGCCACCTCTTGCAAGGCCACGGCCTTGGGGCCTAAAACGCCCAGAATACTTGCGGTGACCAGGACCATGGCTCCCAATAACACCCATTCAAACCGGGTGACGGAATACAAGGGGGAGGAATCGAATCCGAACCGCCGGTAGCGAATACCCGCAATGATGAGCAATACCGTTAAGACTCCTACCGTCATCAGGCCAAAGCCATCGAAGACGCGACGCAGGAACCGGCCGGCCGGTTCCATGCTGATGGAGGAATTAAAAATGGCCGGGATGACCACACCGATAATGACCAGTAATCCTCCCACCCAGAGGGCCAACCCCAGAATTTCGATGTAATATCCGATGGCACTCCATTGCCACTGACGTTTCAGCATAATTTAACAATCTTCATAAACCAGCCGACCTCCCACCAACGTTTTCTTAATTCTACCCTTGACCGTCCAACCGCCAAAAGGCGTATTGCGGCTTTTGGAATGAAACCGGTTCGGATCAATGACCCATTCCTCCTCAGGGTCGAATATGGTCAGATCAGCGTCTTTTCCGACTTCCAGCGTACCAACCGGAAGATGAAAGAGCTGTGCGGGCCTGTTGGTCAATTTATCAAGAGCCTCTTCCAGGGACAACACGCCTTCGGTCACCAGGCGAAGCGTCAAAGGCAAGGCCGTCTCAAATCCGACGATTCCAAACGGCGCTGAATCAAATTCCAGTTGTTTTTCCTGAAGCGCATGCGGGGCATGATCCGTGGCAATGACATTGATGGTGCCATCCCGTAGCCCTGCCTTGAGGGCCTGCACATCCGCATCGGCCCGCAAGGGCGGATTCATCTTGGCATTCGAATTATATCCCCGGACCGCTTCCTCCGTCACGGAAAAATGGTGGGGGCACACTTCGGCACTGACCGGCAGTCCCTGCCGCTTGGCCTCACGAACCAGTTCCACCGATCGAGCCGTGCTCAAATGAGCCAGGTGAACATGGACGCCCGTCAGGTGCGCCAGAGAGAGGTTTCGCGCCACCATGACTTCTTCCGAGGCATTGGGGATTCCGGGAATCCCGAGCTCTGTTGAAATGAGCCCTTCATTCATGCTGCCGCCGCACGAGAGATGCAAATCCTCGCAATGATCCACGACCGGAACGCCGAAGGCTTTGGCGTATTCCATGGCCCGCCGCATGACCAGACTGTTCATGACCGGACGGCCGTCATCGGAGATGGCGATACATCCGGCCTCCACCAACTCACCGATATCGGCAAGCTCCTCCCCTTCCGATCTTTTGGTGATCGCCCCGATCGGGAAAATTCGGGCGGTGCCGGCTTCACGCCCTTTCGTCAGAATAAATTCCGTGATGGAACCATTATCGTTGACCGGTTGCGTATTCGGCATGCAGCAAATCGATGTGAACCCTCCCGCCACCGCGGATGCGGCGCCGGACTGAATCGTTTCCTTATACTCAAATCCCGGTTCCCGCAAATGGCAGTGGAGATCGACAAAGCCCGGCGAAATGATGCAACCGTTCGCAGCAATGGTGCGACACGGTTCCGGTCCTTGGAGGCGGGCTTTGAGGGGATGCCCGATGTCAATGATTTTCCCCCCTTGGATCATGACATCGGCCCGGCCATGAAACCGTCCTGGGTCAATCACCGTGCCTCCCTGAATGATGATCGTCTCTGTCGGTAGTGATGTCTTCATATAATCGTTGTTCCCTGTATGGTTACCGCTACGTTCACTGTTCCAGCTCCTCCACCGGCACCGTCTTAAGCGGAGCCGGACAATAGGTACATCAGTGCCATCCTGACCGACACGCCGTTTGATACCTGGTCCAAAATCACGGCGGCGGAACTGTCAGCCACTGCAGGAGAAATTTCCACTCCGCGATTCAGGGGGCCGGGGTGCATGACGATCGCCTGGGGTTTGGCCAGGCTGAGCCGTTCAGGAGTCAAGCAGAACAACTTGGCATATTCTCGAATACTCGGCAGCAGAGCCTTCCCAAGCCGTTCACGTTGAAGGCGTAACATGATGATGGCGTCGGCCCCGATCAAAGCATCGTCAAAATGGTAATAGACCGTCACCCCGAACTGTTCGATATAGCGAGGCACCATCGTCGGAGGAGCCACCACGCGGACCTGAGCACCCAATTTGGTCAAGGCCATGATATTCGAACGGGCAACCCGGCTGTGAGCCACATCCCCCACAATCAGAACCGTCAAGCCCTCAATGACCCCCTTTTTTTCTTTCAGGGTAAAGACATCCAACAACGCCTGGGTCGGATGTTCATGCCATCCGTCTCCCGCATTGATGACCGAAGAACGGACGGCTTTGGCCAGATTTTCCGCCGCCCCCGGTGAAGAATGCCGCAACACAATGATATCAGCTTGCATGGATTCGATATTTCTGGCGGTATCGATCAGGGTTTCACCTTTGACGACACTGCTGGTCGAAGGAGAAAAATTAATGACATCCGCACTCAATCGCTTGGCGGCCAATTCAAAAGAGGTCCGGGTACGGGTGCTGGGTTCAAAGAATAAGTTGACGACCGTCTTACCCCTTAAGGCCGGCACTTTCTTGATGTCCCGCCCTCCGACTTCTTTCAGGGATTCGGCTGTTGATAAAATCAGATATATTTCCTCGGGCGTCAGGGAGGCGATAGAGAGAAGATCTTTCCGTTGTAATCCCATATGTCCTCGGCGCTACTGGGGAAGAATCGAGACTTGATCCTCCTGCCCCAACTCCTTAAAGAACACCCGCACATTTTCCTCTTTGGAAGTGGGGATGCTTTTCCCGACATAATTGGCTCGAATGGGAAGCTGCCGGTGCCCACGATCCACTAATACCGCTAATTGAATTTCAGCCGGCCGGCCCAAATCCATCAGCCCGTCCATCGCAGCCCGGATGGTCCGTCCTGTAAAAAGGACATCGTCAACCAGCACGATTTTCAAACCGGAAACATGAAAGGGAATGGTGGTCTTCCGAATTTCAGGCTGGTCCTTTCTGATGGAAAGGTCGTCACGATACAAGGTAATGTCCAATTCTCCCAAAGGCACCTCCACCTGTTCGATCTGACGAATCAGAGCGGCAATGCGTTGAGCCAGATAGACCCCTCCGGTTCGAATTCCGATGAGCGCCAGGCCGTTCACCCCCTTATTCCGTTCAAGGATCTCATGGCTGATTCTGGTCAAGGCTCGGTGCATTTCCTGTGCGTCCATCAATATCCGTTTAGACATTGTCAGGCTCCGGGCTGAAGGAGAGATGGCGTGTATTCGATAACGGGGAAGGCCAAAAAAAACCCTCCCCAGTTGATCCTGAGAAGGGTGGTGATTGTCAGGCCCCAGCAGGCGGCTCAAACATATGGACTCCTTACCCACCTCTCCGGATGAGTCTTAAAGGCTGTCTCATCCTATTCGCGAACCACATCCCTGTCAAGAGCGATTTTGATAAAAGACGGCAGATGTCATGTTCCATGGTCAGCGGTATTTCCGGATAACCCAGACGTGCAGATCGGGATTCAACCGGCCATACGGGAGGATCGTGTGATGAATCCGGAAGGTGGGCAGCATTTCCCCGTGAACCATCTGAATGATTTGAAAACCGGAACATTCAAGGTTGGGCCGGAGGCTTGACGGTCCCGCGACGCAGCCGATGCCGCCGACGGCAAGATGGGTTGAAAGAAAATGCCCCCAACGCCCGATCATGGCGGAGTCGGTATAATCCCCGAAGGGAATCCAGAGATAGATCCAATCATACCCACCCTGATGGTCTTCCAACAGGCGAGGGGTAAACGGAAGGAGATGAAAATTCGGAAGCCAGGCTAATCGGTCCATTTTGAACAGGCGATTCCAAATGGTTTGGGCGCATTTCTGTGCAAATTCCGGC
>JBDIVP010000221.1:0-6083 GCA_039794325.1 Candidatus Inrsubterrania sp. | reverse complement strand
TTATAAAATAAAAGATATCACGTCCAAGCCATCTCCTCATGCCGAACCTCGTGACATTCTTTCCAGTAAAGAACGTTTTCTATTCTGGATGGAAGAAAACCGAGGGCTCGTGTGGGGAGGAATTCTCTTGATCATTGCCGTGGTCGTAGTCGGCATCACAATGAATTGGCTTTCAGAGCAAAAAAATGAGCAGGTTTGGGAACTGCAAGGACGAGCCCAAAACGTGTATTTGGACCGCCCATTGGATGATGTGCAAAAAGGCCGGGATAATATTAAGCAGGCAACCGGTATGTTCAGGGAAGTTCACGAAACCTTTGCGGGGACAAGAGGGGCTGAGGTCTCACTTTTCTTATGGGGCAATAGTTTGATGGAGGTGCAGGATTATCAGGGGGCTATAGAAAAGTATCAAAAGTTCCTTGCCGCCAATCCGCGGGATGGGTTGCTGGTGGGTTTGGTTCGTCAACGTTTGGGGTTGGCCTATTTATTGAGCGGAGACCGTGAATCGGCTCTTTCAACGTGGCAAGCCATTCTTGATGATCCGCAAACACTCAACAAAGATCAAATTCTTTTCGAGTTGGCCAAACTGGCTGAATCAGAAGAGGATACTCAGAAGGCGGTTGGATATTATAAGCAGTTGATGAAGGAGCATCCACTCTCCCCATTTGCCGGGGAGGCAGAGCTTCGGGTTAAGGTTTTAGCCCCTGAGGAAGTGAAAGAGGCCACCGACGCGGACTTGGAATCTTCGGATGCTACGGAAGACCTTTCAGAAGGCCGGAAGAGGGAGGACGGTGGAAACTAAATGTTTCTGTGATGTGCATCCGTCGACCATTATGGGCTGACCATCAAGACATGCCCTGCCTGGATAATGCTCGATGAAAGGTTATTGAGCATTTTTAAGTCTGTGACAGTCACGCTGAACCGTTTGGCAATGCTCCAGAGGCTATCCCCTCGGCGGACGCGGTACCATTTCGAATCCTGTCCTTGAGATGGCCGGGATGGGACTTTCCCCCGTACCCGTAGTCGATCACCGGGATGAATAATCGTGCTGGAAAGTCTGTTCATCTGCATTAAGGCATTCGTTGACGTTCCGAACCTGTTGGCAATGCTTCCCAGCGAGTCTCCATACCGTACCCGATAAAACGTAATTTGATCATCGACATAATCTTCGTCTCCGCCACGAACCCGCAGCCGGTCTCCTACTCGTATTAAATTGCCCCGAAGATTGTTCATCCGTTTTAAGTCGGCCACTTTCATTCGGAATCGTTTGGCCACGACCGACAAACTATCCCCTCGGCGAACACGATACCATTCTGTAGCTGGGGGAGGAGGCTGAGTCCAGGCGGTCATGGTCTCCTGATGTTCTTCTATGAGAGCGGCCGTTCCCACGGGGACTTTTAAATAATACCCGCTTTCCCCTTTTTGAGGAATGATACTGCGACGGAGTTCCGGGTTGAGTCGTTTGAGTTCGTCAACGGGTATGCCGGTTTTTTGATTGATGGCGGAAAAATGAACTTGTTTGTTGACCCGAACCTCCTCGAATTGATGAGGATCGTTTTCAGGAATTTGAAATCCGTACGCGGTGGGGTTTTGAGCAATGAGTGCCGCGGCGATGAAGCGAGGCACATACTCTTTGGTTTCGCGATGGATATACCGGGTCTTCCGAATTTTCCAAAAATCTTGCGTTCCGGTTTTTTTGATGGCCCGGCTGATTTTCCCTTCCCCGGCGTTGTAAGCAGCCAAAGCCAGGGGCCACGAGCCAAACCGGTCATAGAGGTCCCTGAGGTGGTGGGCGGCTGCCACCGTTGATTTGATAGGATCCCGTCGTTCATCGCGGTACCAATCCACTTGAAGCCCATACATCCGGCCTGTGCCGATCATGAATTGCCAGGGGCCTGATGCACGTGCTCGAGAAAAGGCCCTGGGGTTGAACCCGCTTTCGACCAGGGAAAGGTACATGAGTTCCGTGGGAAGCCCGTACTCCCGGAAAACGGGTTCGACCAATTCCCGGTAATGATTGAAACGATCAAGATAGGATTGAAACCGTTCCGGAATTCCGTATTGAAAATATTGAATGTTGCGTTCGACAGCTTCATTTAAGATCAAGGGTATCGAACCGTATGTGCCGATTTGGTGTGGAAGAATGGGAATTTCTGAAAGTCGAAAGACTCGACCATACCGCGCCGGAATCCATTGGGGGAATTCGGCGTTTTTTGTAGACCATGTGTCTTCAAAGAAAGGCTGTATGCTGTCATTGGATGAAATGCCGGCTACTGCTGCAATTCCAGTATCGCCATTATTGCGGTCAGATTCCTCATGTTTTTTGTATAACCACGGGCTGGTGGTCAACTCAAAATTAATTCGGGAAAGGATAGGCGGTGCTTCGGGGACTTTGATTGAGGGTAGACCGGAAACAGGCTCGTCCATCGCCATGGAGGCGGTATTGGCTTCTTCATTCTGTTCCTCCCGGTCGAATTCCCCTTGAATCAGTAAAACTGAGGAGCCCTGCCGGCTGGTAGTCGGTTGATAGATGGTATAAGTGAACGCCCCATCTTGGGCTGTGGCGGCTTTGCCGTGGGCAGGTTTCTCCGAAGCACGAGGTGCCTTGAGGACTTGATATTCTAGAGGGGGAACATAGAATTCATGAAGGACAGAGGGCAGGTCCTGATCCTTGCCTCGTGTTGCCAATAGGTAATTAAAGCTGAGGGAGTCGTTGATGACCGAAGTAGATTTTTGAAAAGGTATTTCTGTCTCCGTTGAGGGAGCGGAAAGTGCAAAACCACTGCTCATCCACGAAATCAAGATGATAACCGAATACAAGGAAATTGTAAGCCGTTTCCAGTTCAGCTCCCGGCCAAGGAAAGCGCGTGATCTTTTTCCTAAGTGACTCATTTTATGAGATTTTTCGGAAGATCCTTAAACGACTTGATAGGCTAACCAGATAGCAAAGGATTGTCAAATTTTTACGGAAATTTTTAGTGGTGAATCAAGGGTGATTCAAGAACGAAATCCCCTGCACAATTCACACCAGTTAGGGTTTTGGCAAATAACGAGGAAAAACGAGTAAGGACAACTTTGATATTGGTAATTCCTGCCCCGGTAATTGTGCTATGAGGAATAATTTACCGATGAGGATTAACCGGTAGGGCCAGATTGAAATATCGGCCGTTTTCTTCATAAAGCAATCGTTTTTGAGTTAAGATCAATAACAGGTCCTTTAGCGATTCAATGGTGTGACCGGGTGCGGAAATAAGCCTTTCCTCTAGTCCGGTTCTGATTTGTTCAAGGGTTTTCGGTTGGTCGTGACAATATTCAAGAATAAAGGCCATTGGTCCCTCAAATCGCTCGCTGGTTGGGGGAGATTGCCTGCCATCGAAAACGGTGAGGTAGCTTAGGGCTTTGGAAAAATAAAGAAATGGCGGGGAGTGCGATGCGTATCGGTTTTTCCATTCTTGAACAAGGCGGGTGAGAGCTTCATATAAGTGGGCAGAAACTTTCCAATTGATTTCATATTCAAAGTCGTAGGCAATTTTTTCCAAATCCACCTTCCGCTCATCGTAAATATAGCTGTAAGCCATTCCTGGCCCTGTGATGCGAATGCCGTAACGTTCCGGCCATTTAAAATACGGGCTGAAACGTTCGAGCCAGAATCGACCGGTTGATTCCGGAGGTTGCAGGTGCAAAAGGGAGGGAATCAGGTCCAATTGCCGTTCATAATCGGCATCAGTTTCCTGTGGAAAGCCCAATAAGATGTTCCAGGAGACGTCAAGGCGATAATATCGTGCCCATTTCAAGCATTGAATATTCTGAAGGGGACTAACCCCCTTGTCCATTTCCCGTAATTGGGTTCCGCTCAGACTTTCAATGCCGGGTTGCATGCACTTGACTCCTCCCTGAGCCAGGGTTTGGATCTGGCGTTTATTCAAGTTGCTTTTAGTCTCCATGAACACATCCATATCGACATGCCGGTGGGCAAGTTGTCCAAACAGGCCGTCCACATATTTCATGTCGATGATGTTGTCCACTAATCGAAAGCGGGTGGTGTCGTACCGGTTGGATAGATAATCCAGTTCCGAGATGACCTGCTCGGGGGACTTGGCTCGAAAGGCCATGGCCTGGGCATTCAACCCACAAAATGTGCAGTGATGTTTTTCTCCCCACCAGCAGCCCCGGGATCCTTCATAGAGCAGAATACGATTCAATCCGGTGGAAGTCTCCCCCGCCAATCGTTGCAGATCGGCAAAATAATCGTCGTAATCCGGAGGGGGAAGCTGGATAAAGTCGGTAAATAATTCTTCGTTGGGTGTGAATGCAATCCGGCCGTTAGTCCTGTGCACCACGCCCGGCGGCGCCGTTTCCTCTTCAGGGTTGAGGAGAACCTGTTTGACTAATGCGGGAAAAGTCCGCTCCCCTTCTCCGACGACGACGTAATCGATCCAGGGGGAAGTCCGAAAGTGTTCCAGCCCCATGTCACCATCGAAATTCGCACCACCGAATACGATCCGAATCTCGGGATAAATATCCTTGATAAGCTTGGCCAGGGTCAGGCTGGCTACGTTTTGGTCGAAGGTTGAGGTGAATCCGACGATCCGGTATTGGCTCCAATCCACTTGAGTCAAGAGTGAGGTCAGGAATTGCGGGGCGATTGTCGAGGCGATTTCCTGTAAAAAATTGATCGAACATCCCGCTTCCCGAGCCGTCTCCTCAAAGACTGGCTTGAACACTTGAGGGTATTGGAGATGTTTGGGATTATCCCGAAACAGCAAGGCCGAGAATAACCATTCACCGAACAGTCCTCGTTTTTCGCAGAGGATTTCATACAGGGGTACACCGATTCGATGGGCAAATTGCAGGTTGAAATGGTAGGTTTTTGTGCCGATCCCTTCCGATTTCAACAGTGCGGAAAGGGTTCCTAGTTGAATGGAGGGGAATTTGGAGTAACTAAACGGCATGGTGACTAAGGCCACCGGGGTGCCGAAAGAACGAAAATCAACCCCCGACCCGGATGTTGGGTCTATTGCTCCTCGACCCAGCTGAGCAGTCGGGCGGATGAAAGAGGTTCCCGAACTCATGAGGAATGAGCCATCATGAAGATGCTGAAGGAAGGGCAAAGGCCCGATCGGCTTTGGCCGCCAGATAAAAATCGCTCTCCGTCAGTCCTTGAATCTTATGCGTCCAGATTTCCACTTTGCATTTTCCCCACGCCAAATACAGGTCAGGATGATGCCCCTCGATTTCGGCGATATTCCCCACACGATTCAAGAAGGCCAGCGCGTCGGCAAAATTCTGAAAGGTGTAGAGCTTCTCCAGATGTCCTTGCTCATTCACGGACCATCCGTTTTCCAGTTGGGTAAGCAATTCTTGGATCTTCTTGGGGTCCAAGGGTGGGACTCCGCCCCGGCATGGAATGCATTTGTTATCCGCCAGACTCATACAAATCCTCCATTTAATAAATTAAAACCCCACCGGGATTTTGCAAGTAGATTGTGTTCAAATTATAGACAGGCTCAACTCCATTGCACAAACGAATTGTTTTTTCGTTGCCTGTTGGTTTATCGCAAATATTTTTTGGCGGCCTGTCGAGTCGAAAATCTCATGAAAATGGTCACCCAATGATTACATGCACGCAGGACTTTATTTATTCATAAAGATATAGTGAGGCTCCTTTTTGTTTAAAGGAACCAATCTGTTTGCCTATTCCGTCAAGAATATATATTAGGAAATTTTCTTCAATGTCAGATGTATTGTAGGTATGTGCGAATAAGATCCATACCCGAGAATTTTCTTTAAGTTCTTTGAATTCTTTGCTGTAATCCTCCCAATTATATTTGGTTGATTGGTCCCTTTGATATTCTATTCCTTCAAAACCTAAATGTTTGACGTAATATTGAAAGGCTGCCCAACTTTTGTAGAATAAAAAAACCTTGTCTCCTTGCTGATAGTTTTGCTTTAAGTAAATCATGACAGGCCTGATTGCTTCTCTCTCCAGGCTTTCCGGAGCAATGACGTTCGGCATGGAGATCTTTAAAGCAGCAAAGAAGAAAAGGAGGCATAGAGTCACTCCGACAAGCCGGTCCTTTGGATAT
>JBDIVP010000220.1:0-6097 GCA_039794325.1 Candidatus Inrsubterrania sp. | reverse complement strand
CCACGGTTTCCCGGCCTCGGCGGATGGCCAAAAGGGCCGCTTCATTGACGACATTCGCCAAATCCGCTCCGACCATCCCGGGGGTCATGGCCGCGATTTTTTCCAGTTCAACCTCGGGGGCCAATTTTATCGCCTGAGCATGTATGGACAAAATGGCAGTCCGACCCTGTCGATCCGGACGATCGACCAGGACTTGCCGGTCAAACCGTCCGGCCCTCAACAAGGCAGGATCGAGAATTTCCGGACGATTCGTCGCCGCCAAAATAATCACCCCGACTCTCGGATCGAAGCCATCCATTTCCACCAGAAGTTGATTGAGGGTTTGCTCCCGCTCCTCATGCATCATGGGACCGGTTCCCCTGGCCTTTCCCAGCGCATCCAGCTCATCGATAAAAATGATACAAGGGGCTTTGCCTTTGGCCTGCTCGAACAAATCCCGCACTCTGGCTGCACCTACCCCGACAAACATTTCCACAAATTCGGAACCGCTGATAGAGAAAAACGGCACACCCGCTTCCCCGGCAATGGCTTTTGCCAGCAAGGTTTTTCCGGTGCCCGGCGGCCCCACGAGTAACACTCCCTTGGGAATTCGTCCCCCGATCCGGGTAAACTTCTCAGGAGTTTTTAAAAATTCGATTACTTCCACCAGTTCATCCTTAGCCTCATCCACCCCGGCCACATCCTTAAACCGTGTGGGAATATCATTCTCGATGTACACTTTGGCTTTGGATTTCCCGATCCGCATGAACCCTCCTCCGGCCCCCTGCCCGACTTTCCGAAGAATCCAAAACCAGATGCCGGCAAATACCAGAATCGGCACAACCCACGAGGCCACATCCTTCCACAAGGTGCTGACCACCACTCCGGCATACTCGACCTTTTTTTCTTCGAGTAGCCTCACCAAATCGGGATCGTCCACTCGAATGGTCTCAAACCATTGCGAACCGTCCTTGGTGTGCTCCGGTTTGAGCTTGCCGTTGATACTCTTGTCGGTGATCGCCACCTGAGCCACCTTGCCCTCTTGGACCCAGGTTTTGAACTGACTGTACGGCACTTCATCCATATGCTGAGCGGCAAAGTAAATTTCCTGAAGAATTATGAGTCCCCAGAAAGCAATGATGAAATACCAAATCGAAAGTCTGAATTTCTTATCCATGGTCTTGGCCATCGCCTCCTTCAGCGATTAACTGGGATTTCGGTTCCATTTTCCACATTTTTGTACTCTACCCAACAATTGGGATCAGGTCCATGAGTCATGATGACTTTTCTTGCCTGTCCCTTAATCTTCGGCCATATGACAGCCGGACTTCCGGAAGTCGAAGGTCCATCAGGATCCCGCCGTGGAACAGTCATGCGTTTCCAGCCCACTTTTCCCCTAAGGTTGAATTCTCAGGCCTGAATTTGCGAGTCTCTCACTCACGAATTTCCTTTGATAACAGACGTGCAAGCGGATCATCCCCTTTGTTTATGTGGCAGGACCTCCTTTCAGACTGGTTTTTCCTCCCAAGCTTCCTGCTCGGCAGTGGAGTGTCCTGGCTGTTGATTTACCTGTGGTATCACCATCAACACATCAGGACCCGGCAAAACCTGGAAATTCAATTGGCGTCCACCTTGGGCCAATTGGCCCCCTTGCGCGACCAACTTCAGAAAACACAGGAAGAGCGGACCCGCCTTCAACAGGATATCCGCACACTAGATGGGGCACGGGTGGCAGCTCTGACCCGCCTGGAACAACTTCAGAACCAAATTGCCGAAGAACGCCGTTCGTTTGAAGATTCCAAGCGGGCCTTATGCGATACCTTTCGCTCCCTGGCTTCGGAAGCTCTGGCTGTCAACAACACCGGCTTTTTGACCCTGGCCGAAGAAAAATTCAAATCCCTGCAGGAGGAAGCGGCCGCTCAATTGGACCACCGTAAACTCTCTTTTGAATCATTACTGCATCCGTTGACCGAATCCCTTCAGACCTTTCACCAATCCGCCCAGAATCTTGAACATCAACGGCTAAAGGATATCAGTGCCGTCAGCGAACAACTACGACAGCTCTTGTCGGCACAACTCGGGCTTCAGTCCGAAACCTCTAAATTGGTGAATGCATTGCGAGTGCCTCATGTCCGGGGACGGTGGGGAGAAATCGCGTTGAGAAAGACCGCAGAATTGGCGGGCATGTCGCCCCACTGCGACTTTTTGGAACAGGAACATGTCTCAACCGAAACCGGACACCTTCGTCCGGATATGGTCGTCAAACTCCCTGCCGGCCGGGAAGTCGTAGTAGACGCCAAAGTTCCCCTCAGTGCATTTTTGGAAAGTCTCGAAGCTCAGACGGACGAAGCCCGCGAAGCCTCCCTCAATCGCCATGTCGGACACATCAGGCAACACATTCATCAACTGGCTGCCAAGGAATATTGGGAGCAATTTCCGAAGAGTCCGGATTTTGTCGTCTTGTTTATTCCCAATGATTCCTTTTTAGCCGCTGCCGCCGAACGTGATCCCTCTCTTCTGGAAACCGCGTTGTCCAGAAAAGTGGTCTTGGCCACCCCCACAACTTTCATTGCGTTATTGCGGACTATTGCCTATGGATGGAAACAGGATCAATTGGCCGAAGAAGCCGAGCGGATTGCCGCTCTGGGGCAGGAACTATCCGACCGCATGGGTATTTTAGCGGAACATGTTACCCGCATAGGACAGGCCTTGGCCCGTAGCGTAGATTCCTATAATGCTGCTGTCGCCTCCCTGGAAACACGAATTTTCCCCACGGCCAGAAAATTTCAACAGTTGGGGCTTTCCGCCAAAAAAGACATACCGGAACTTCATGGGCTTGACCAGAAACCTCGTTTCCCGGAAAATCCCGAATCTGAAACAATTTGATCCACTTGCTCATGCCTCTGGACGCACCCTTTACGCCCTCTGTTCCCCTCCAACGGCCGGCCTGAACCTGCCACAATTACCCCGACAATTCAACGGCTAACCCTTGACCGGAAAAAAAAATCCGTTATTCTTAATGAACCTCAAAGGACACAATGCTATTCTCCTGGTTGTTTTCCCGTTTAATTTATTGAGATTCATTCAGGAATTGAATTATAACCGTCTACCTTTGATGTAAGGAGTCCAAACTTTCTATGTATCAATTTTCAAATTTGAACATGCGAATGTTGAGCACGGTTTTTACCCTGACGACCTTTCTCATATGTGCATCCACCCCGGTTTGGGCATCCTCCAATCAAGTTTCCACCCTTGAAATCCCCGTACCGGGTGGAGGGATACCCAGTGCGTTGACGTTTTCCGTTTACGAACAGGAGGGGATTCGTTATTTCAGTGCCGGGATGGGAAAGGAAGAACGGAGCCTCGTCTATCCGCCTTATTCTGCCAAATTAATTTTCGTCAAAGGAGAACGGGCGTTCCTGGCTGGCGTCACCGTCGAAATCGCCACTCAGGAAGGTACCCCTTTAGTTACGATTCCGGCACGTGAAGTTCAAGGCCCCTGGCTATTTATCGATCTTCCGAAAGGTCGCTACCAACTCACCGCAACGGATTCACAAGGCATCGCGTTAAAGAGATCAATGACGGTTCGTGGAGACTCTACTCAATCGGTTCATTTTCGATGGCCCTAAGGGAACACACTCGACACGGATTTCCATTTTCCAGGCTAGCTTTCTGCTTCCTAAAGGTCTTTGCAAAGGGGACTTGCCTTACTCCATAGACGCAACATAACCCTTATTTTTTCTGGCCATCCTTTCATGAAAACAAACAACTCATTGTTTTAAATATGTTTTTTCTGTCCTTTCCATCGTAAACAATTACCTGTACAATTTAATTTTAATTAGGTGCTTTCAGCCATTTATCCACAATTATGAGTTTTTTTTAATATTCTGCTAATCTTGACTTAATTTCAATGAGGTATATCTGTTGACAAATGGATATAGCTCGATGCTTTCATAAATTTTTATCATAGGTTAATATTCTAAGGGAATAAGAATTCCAAGGAGCTACGAACATATGGAACCGCTCGCCATACAAAAGAAGATCACCACTGGGACCAAGCGTCCCCTAAAATCTACAGATAAAACCTCTTCCACAGCCAACAAGGCCAAAACTCCCTCCACGGCGGTCGAAGATCACATGCCGGCCAAGGATGATACGTGTACACGGTGTGGAGGCTTTATGGTGTCCCACTGGTGTATGAACGTGAACTATGACGCAGGCGGCATGGAAATACTCACGAAACGTTGTCTACAGTGTGGTGAAGTCATAGATCCTGTTATCCTGGAAAATCGCTTGAATCCTCAGCGAGAAGAGTTAAAGAAAAAAACTCGGCCATTGCTGTCTCGACCTCTGGCTTCCTCCAAAAGCAAAAGCTCAGGAATGAGCTGCAT
The DNA here is from genome assembly GCA_039794325.1 of Candidatus Inrsubterrania sp. Taxonomy (GTDB): domain Bacteria; phylum Nitrospirota; class Nitrospiria; order Nitrospirales; family UBA8639; genus JACKFE01. Next base: position 1,727 of record JBDIVP010000220.1, on the reverse strand, counting down.
GCCCTTGGCCTGACCAGGACTTCACCACCATCGAGGTGGCCTTTTGGACCACCCACAGGGGAGAGCCGGAACATACCCCCTGAGGAAGTGGAGACTGCTGTTCATTTCAGTCTATCCTCCCCAGGCTGTAAGTTTCCCCCTCTTCCTTGTGGGTCCCTTTTTAGAGAATTGCCTATACGGATATAAAGAAAGAAGGAGCAATTTTTCTTTCTCTTGACTGCGAGTTTTCCCTACCGCTTGACCACTCAAAACACGAGCCTTTCATGCCTCGCATGTTCACTATTGTTCTCACCATTATCATCTGGCCCTTATTACTTCTTACGGCACATGGTCAATTCCATGAATCCCCGAAAAGGTTCGCCCTCATACATTAAGTAGAGAAAAATAACCTCCGGATTGAAAAAAGACTAACGGCTCTCCTCCTTTCCCGAAATTTAGATTTGCTGAAGAAGGTGTTCAGTAAATGAACATGACGATCCGACCCGCTTCTTCCCACCGATCAAGGCCGGCAACATGAATCAACCGATTATCGGATATCATCAGGATGAACACCAGGATTGGGTTGCCGACCTGTCCTGTGGACACAGGCAACATGTACGCCATAATCCCCCCTTGATTGAACGGCCATGGGTCTTGTCGGAAGCCGGAAGATCCCGACATTTGGGAACCCTGTTGAATTGCAAGAAATGTGACGAGGGCTTACCGCCGGATTTGCCATTTTCTGACGGGTGATGCTGGAGCCCATCTTCGTACTTCGCCCTGGAACACATGGCACCCCTGTTAACCAATCCGTCACGTAAACTTACGGATTATGCCACATGGCTCCATCGGCATGCTGATCCCCGCCCTGGTGAGTAATTTTGACGGTGTCCCCATCCTTGATTTTCGCTTCCAATGTCGAGATTTTTTGATTCACCGTAAACATAAGTTGGCGAGCTTTCAGAAAGGGCATAAGCCTTTCAAACAGTTCCGGCTGTCCCTCCATAAATTCCCTCAGCGTCACCGGATCCGTCAATGGAATTTCCAATTCCGGATCCTCCATGACCTCCCGCAGCACATGACCATAAATCAACACTTTCACCATTGCCATGTTTTACGTTTCCATTTTTTTGTCAGAACGGTTCAGGAAAATGATTGGATTTAAGAGGCATACGGATGATGGAACTCATTCTTTGACGGCCACAGATTCCAGCAGACGATTTCAGCATGCAATTACTGACCATGCTCCAAGATGATCTGTGCAATATGCTTGACTTCGGCCTTATCCCCGAGTCCATTTTTTAACTGGATCATGCAGGCAGGGCAACTGGTAGCCACAATCTCTGCACCGCTGTCTTGAATAGCTTGCCGCTTTCTTTGGAAAATATCCTGGGACGTGTCATAATTTTTGACCACGTAGGTTCCGGCTCCACCGGCACACCGATCGGCATCACGCATTTCCACGTACGTCAATCCCGACAACCCCGTCAAAAGCTTTCTGGGAGCACGCGATATCCCCGCCGCGCGAAGATGACAGGACGAATGGTAGGTGATCTTTCGCGTTGTTTTGGTGGAGGGTTTTCCCCTTTTCAACTCGGGCACATCCTCCGTTGGACGATCAGCCAGAACTTCAGAAATATGCCTGACTCGTTTTTGTAAATCCCGGGCAGACGCCTCCTCAGGTTCACCGGAAAACAATTTAACGTAATCCTTCAGGCTTAACGTACAGGAGGCGCAACTGGTTACCA
>JBDIVP010000219.1:0-6205 GCA_039794325.1 Candidatus Inrsubterrania sp. | reverse complement strand
CGAATAAATCAGGAAATGCCTGAATTGTTGAATGATAGACAGTTTTGTGGTCATTAGTTGGGTTTAGGGAAACGGTTAGTTAGCAGCCCTTTCGGTTTTAATCTTTTATCAAAGGAGGATGCGTCATTATGAGATTGGTGCAGACGCGCAACAAACGATTGGTGTTTGGCGTTTTAATGTCTGTCCTGGTAGTGTGCGTGGGGTTGACGCTTGGGCAGATTCCGCTGGCCGTCTCGCAACCGGTAACTATTCCGGTTGGCAAGATTAAGGGGGCCATCCCCATGGATGGAGCAAATCCATTGTGGGAATCCGTGCCTGGTGTGGTGGTTCCATTGAGCGGTCAAACAATCACTACCCCAATGCATCCAAACATTTCCGTCAAAACCGTGATGGTCAAAATGGCCACGAACGGGGAAGAGATTGGTGTTTGGGCTAACTGGGGCGATCAAACCTTAAACAACACGACAATCGGTCCTCAGGACTTCCGGGATCAGATTGCTGTTCAGTTCCCTGTTCAGACATCCGGAGCACCTCCTTTCCAATGTATGGGACAATCCGGTGGAACCGTAAATATCTGGCGGTGGAACGCAGAGTGGCAACGTGACTTGGGTGCAGGTGTTGCCGGAATGTGGGATGTGGATCAGCAATACCCATCCATTGCATGGGATTATTATTATGAAGAGCCGGCCGGCGGTGTGACGTATCCTGACCGGATCGGACGGAGCCTTGGGCCATTCAATCCTGGGATTTGGTCTGGCAACATTATGTCCGACCCCAATCTGAGGGTGGGTGCCGTCGAGGATTTGAATGCCAATGGGTTTAGTACCTTGACGACGCAAGCGTCCCAAGATGTTGTCGGAAACGGGTTGTGGGAGCCTTACGGAGCCCTCAAGGGCGGCTGCTGCAGTGGCCCAACCTGGAGAGTGGTCTTCAAACGGACCTTGACGACAAATGACCCCAACGACGTGCAATTTAAAGCAGGTCAAAGCTTCCCGGTGGCCTTCGCGGTTTGGGATGGAGCGAACGTGGAGCGGAACGGGATGAAAGGCATCTCGACCTGGTTCACTGCTCAAATGCCGAATTAAAAAGGACTGTCCTGGTGAAGTTGTAGTTCGATAGGTGAGCATGAAAGACCTCCAACCGCGGGCCGATAAAGGTTCGCGGTTGGAGGTTTTTTTTTGTCATGAATGGTCAGAGTGAGGAGATAGTCTTGAAACCGAGAGTGCGAATTCTCAAAATTGGTGATGCGGAATGTATGCGTATGGTTGCATTGGTAAGAAGGCCGCGTGTATAAATTAACTATGTTCATTCTATTTATTTATTGACAAAAATTGGGGTGTGACCCAATGAAAATATCGCTGTTGTTTCCTCCAAGTTGGCATCCCTCTCAGCCGTATCTGAGCCTTCCCTGTCTTTCCGCCTTCCTTCAAAAATCAGGAATATCCAATTTTCGCCAACAGGATCTGAATATTGAAATACTCGATAAGATCTTGACCAAGGAATATGGATTGGACGTTCATCAACGTTTGGTAGATCTGGTCAAGAATTTAGAACAAACAATGGAAGGAGACAGCGGGCCTGGAAGCAAGGAGCATTATGCCAAGGCAGTTGAATCGCTGGATCGCTTCCCGTATTTGATCGAAGACATTGAGTCGGCGAAATCCACTTTACGGGGGGAGGCCTTTTTTGAACCGGACTGTTATCGGGAATCATTGTTTGTCATTGATCGATGGTTGGATTTGGTTTCCACCATCTATTTCCCAACTCGAATTACCGTTGTCGATAATCAGCTTTCTTACTCCATTTATTCCTCGCGGGATATCCTTAAGGCTATTCAGGACGAAGCCCAAAATCCGTATTTGGATTTATACAAGAAATTCTTTTTACCATCTTTCTTGGAATATCAGCCCGACTTTGTCGGTGTGTCGATCACCGCCACTTCCCAGATCATTCCAGGGTTGACTCTTTGCCGCTTGATCAAGGAGGTATCCCCGCAGACCCATATTACGGTGGGGGGGAGTATTTTCACCAGATTGGTGGATAATCTCCGGCGATGTGATCGCTTGTTTCAGATTACGGATGATTTCATCGTGTTCGAAGGGGAAACGGCTCTGTTAGAGCTGGTGAATCAATTGGAAGGGCGCAGAGATTATCGCAAGGTGCCGAATCTCATTTGGAAAAACCAGGACAAAATCGTCGTCAATCAACCGTTTTATTCGGAAAATTTAGCCGATCATCCGGCTCCCAACTATGATGGCTTTCCCATTGGGCAATATCTGTCCCCTCAAACGGTTCTTCCGGTTCAGTTTTCGCGGGGCTGTTATTACAAGGATTGCGCGTTTTGCGCTCTCACGTTGGATCACCAGAATTTCCGGCAAAAAGATCCGTTGAAAGTTGTGGACGAACTGGAAGCGCTTTCCAGGAAGTATGATACACCCTTCTTTTTCTTTACGGACGAATGTCTGGCTCTTTCACCCACGAAACGCCTGTGCAAGGAATTAATCAACCGAAATTTAGATCTCCAGTGGACGGCTGAATTGCGATTTGAAAAAAACCTGTCACGGGATTTGCTGGGGCTTATGCGGAATGCGGGCTGTCAAAAAATTGTGTTTGGGTTGGAAACCTACAATGCACGGTTGATGGATTTCATGAAAAAGGGGATCACCCAAGAAAGCGTGAACCGGATATGCTCCGATTGTGTTGATTTGGGGATTGCCGTTCATTGTTATGTCATTGTGGGATTCCCGACTGAAACGGAAGAGGAAGCCCTGGAGACCATGAATTTCGTGGTGGAAAATCACAAACTCAACAGCTCCTACGGGTTTTCCTGTCAGCCGTGTTTATTTGATTTGGAAAAAGAGGCCCCGATTATGAGTGACCCCGGCGGGTATGGGGTCCAGCGTATCATGCGGCCGGCCTCGGAGGATCTAAGCCTGGGCTTTTTTTACGAGGTCAAAACGGGGATGACCCCCGAGCAAGCAGAAAAAGTGTATCAACATGTATATGAAAAAATCAGTGAAGTCGTCTGCGAGTTACCATTTAACTATTCGATGGCGGATGGATTATTGTACATTGCCCGCCGCAATAAACAATTAGAGGCTCAGCCTGTGGGCTCTCAGGGATCCACATGAAATAGGGGAGACGACGGAGAGTCGATTCCGTCCGCCAGAGGTTTATTAGATCTATTGATTAACCAAATGACCGGCAATGCTCGACGTCATTGACAAAAAACTGGAAAATCTGGATTCCCCCGGACTGCTATTTGAATGGGGGATAAAATTTCTGCTTTTGGCTGCGTTCTCCGAGTTGATACTCTACCGGCTTGTTTCCCGGCTGGGAATGCATCTGAGTGCATTAGCCGCCAAATATGAAGCGGTGCGTATCGGATTTCAAACACTCTCTTCCCTGGGATTTATGTTGTTAAACCTGACGGCCATCCTTGTGTTTTTGATTTTGGGAATTTTACTTGTTCAAAAGGCTCGGACGACGGTCTGGTCCGGGAACCGGGATAGGCTGGTGATACCCCTGACGGCATTATTGCTGGTTTGTACGATTGGATATTTGTTCTTCCCTCCCGCCATGCTGGGATCCGTTCTCTATAACGTGCTCGCATTTTTCCTGCTGTTGGTCCTGGTGGTGGAATATTGGCATACCCACCGGCTTCTGAGCCAAAGACTGTTAGTGCTGTGTTTTTTTCTTGGAATTACCGGGTGGTTGTACTATCAGACGATTTCAACGGTGTATGGCCTCATGAATATTCTGGACGCTCCCCCGTTGGTCCACGAAGCCAACCGGCTGGGTGAAGCCTTAATGGTATTGGCGAGCATTGTGGTGTTTTGGGCGTATGGGAGCACATCATTTTTTTCGAAAAACAAGCAACAACGAAAGTGGGGTTTAACGCTTTTGATAAGTGGGGGGATAGTCTTTTTTGTGTTGCTGTTCATGGATTTTTTCCTTTCGTTATGGGACCCCCATATGGCTAAAGAGGTTCGAAAAGCCGGTGAGGGAATAGGCTGGATATTCCAAATGGGCATGGGATATACCTTTTACCTGCCTTTTGCCTTTTATGTTCTGGGGTTTACCTGCTGGGCATATACCGTCATCAAGCTGATCCTCATTGGCCGGTTGGCCGGATATGGCCTAGGGCTGATGTTTATGGCCGGCTATGCCCTACAGCTTTCTCATTTGACCTTGATGGTGGTGCTTGGGTTAATGTTGCTGAACATCGATAAGCGCGGCAGCCTCGGAAGGCTTAAGAAAAAATTTTCTGATGGCATGATATATCAATCTATTCGCCCTGTTTATGGGGAATCTCAGTAGGTAGGAACACAACAATGGAAGAACAAAGTACGGGAAGCCAGACGTTAGAATCATCATCAAGTGAGGTCTCCACTGAGGAACGTCCTTTGACGGTTGATGAGGAAATTGCGGAATTGGAAAAACTCCTCAGTGAGGAGCCCGATGATTTCCAAGCCCGGTGCCGATTAGGCGAGTTGTATTTTAATAAGGGACGTTTGGATGAGGCGTTGGCTGAAGTCAAAAAGTCCATCGAAATGGCCGAAGCTCTGCGAATTGAAATGGATCGTTCCTTGGCCATGTATTACTCGAATCTGGGGACAATTTATGGAACGAAGGGGATGTCTGAGGAAGCGACCGGACAGTTTACGCGGGCATTGGAATTAAATCGGTATGATGTTTTGGCGCTTTTTAATATCGGCCGGTTACATGCTGAAAAAGGGGATTTTTTGCAAGCCAAGGACTTTTTTGAGCGGTTGATTGAAATTTCTCCGGAGGATCCTATCGCCTGGTACAACTTGGCAGGAGTTTATGAAAAGCTGGATGATCCGAAGGTATCAGATTACAATACCCTGGACATGGCCATGCAAGCCTACCTCAAGGTTCTGCAGTTCGATCCGCAACATTTGGAGTCCAGCTTTAAGCTGATGGAAATTTCCCTCAATTTAAAAAAGCCTGACCTGGCAATTAAAGTGATGGAGGATGCGGTCGACAACAATCCCGATGAACCTCTTGCGTACTATAATCTCATCAATACATATGAAAAGTGCAAAATGTTTGAGCAGGCAGAGCAGGCTCGTCAACGCCTTAAGGAACGATTTAGTAAGCGGTCACGGGAAGCCGGTAAAAAGTGATGTCTTAAGGGAAGGAGATGTACCATGTTTGGAAGTCTTGGATTTACAGAGTTAGTCCTGATTCTGATGATTGTCTTGATTATCTTTGGTGCGGGAAAGCTGCCTCAGCTGGGTGAAGGCCTTGGAAAGGCCATCAAAGGGTTCAAAAAGTCCGTCAACGAAGTCGAAGCGATGGATGTCGAGGCTCAGTCTCAGCAGGCGGAATCTTCTGCACCGGCACAATCCGCCTCTACCCAACAGATTCCTCAACAGGCTCCGCCGCCGCAACAGCCTCACCCATCCCAAGCTCCGGCTGAAGCTGTCACCACATCAAAGGCCTAATTGGCAGGGGAAGGTGCCCCTCAGAGCGGGGAGACTTGGGTGAAGGGGAAGGTTACAATCTTCTAGACGATGGGGTGTACAGGATTATGGCGACAGAAGCGGTTACGGAAATCGGCATCATAGAGACATTTGCCGGGAACGGGAAGTCCCGCAGTACCGGAGATGGAAAACGAGCGGTCAAGGCCGGCATTCCTCTTCCCAACCAACTCACCGTCGATCGGAACCACCGGTTTCTGTATGTCGCAGAATCCGGCTCTGATCGGGTGAGGCGGATCGATATGGAAACGGGAGTCATTCAGAATTTCGCGGGCACGGGGGAAACCTGTTATAGCGGAGATTTCGGGCCATGTGGCGAAGCCGGCTTGTATCTTCCGCTTGACGTGGCTTGTGACTCCCAAAACAATTTGTATATTTGTGATTCCGGGAGCAATCGAATTAGAAAAGTGGATATGGAAACGGGCATTATTACCACTGTCGTAGGAACAGGGCAGTGGGGGTATAACGGGGATGGTCCTGCCTTGGAGATTAATTTGACCTACCCGGCTGCCATAGCCTTTGATGATGAGGGCAATCTGTATATTGCCGATACCCAAGCCCACCGCATCAGAAAATTCGATCCTCAAACCGAGTTGGTGACGACGGTAGGAGGGTGTTGGACGGATGAAGATGATGAGCGCGTCAGCCCACTGACGGCCCAGAATCTAATTGTGCTTTCCGGCGATGCCATTGGAATC
>JBDIVP010000218.1:0-6227 GCA_039794325.1 Candidatus Inrsubterrania sp. | reverse complement strand
ACCATGGACAATAGAACGGAGGTCAGGACAATTTGACCGAATGGCCGGTCGATGACGCCGACATCCATCGCAATAGCCAGCAAGGCAAACCCAAATTCCCCTCCGACCGCCAACAACCAACCGGTTCGCCAGGCCGTCAACACATCGATGCCCGACACTCGCACCATTTGGGCCACCAACACCGTTTTGACGAGCAAGAGCACCGCAGCTCCCACCAGGGCCAGGTGCCAAATTTTTGTGATAGACACGGGATCAACCAGCATGCCGATACCGATGAAAAACAATCCAAGCAAAACATCCCTGAACGGTCGAATCGCCGTTTCCACCTGATGACGAAACTCAGTCTCCCCCAACATCATTCCCGCCAAAAAAGCACCGAAGGCCATGGACAACCCAAGACTACTGGTTGCCCAGGCCGCACCCAATGAAACGAACAACACCGTCAGGGTAAAAATTTCAGCCGAACGCAACCCGGCAACTAGATAAAAAAGAGGAGGCAACACCCATCGCCCCGCTAAAAAAACCAGCCCAAACGCCAGGGCGGCTTTGGCAAACGCAAGAGCGAGAGAACCCACCAAGGCTCCCGCTGAAGCCGCGGCCATCCCGAGCACCGGAATCACCACGATAAAGGGCACGGCGGTCACGTCCTGAAAGACGGACATGGCAATACTCAACCGTCCATGCCGGCTATACTCCTCGGCTTGGTCGGTTAGTTGTTTACTGATAATGGTGGTGGATGACTGGGCGAAAACCGCTCCCACCACAAATGCCGCCTCAGGGGATAATCCCCAGAGCCAAGCCAGGATCCCGACGGTGAGGGTGGTCAGAAGCACCTGCCCCGTCCCCAGACCGAGCAACTGGTGTCGCAAGGCATGGATTTGCGGCATCGAAAAATTGAGTCCGATGGTAAACAACAGAAACACTACCCCAAATTCGGCCAAGGCACGAATCGGCTGCGTTTCAATGACCGGCCCCGGGGTATAGGAGCCGAGCAAGACCCCGACGAGGAGGTACCCGAGACTGGAAGGAATTCTCAGTCGGTGAAAAACCACGACGACCAGGACTGCCGTTCCCAAGAGCAACAGCGATTGCAGGAAAAACTCGTGAACCATCTTAAAGCCTTTCAGTTTCCAGACTTTTTAGGAGAGGGAGCACAGTCCATCCGTTTTGATGGACCTATTCCACAATAGCCTGCTTTTCAATCCTTCCGTTTTGAGATTATGCAACCGATATAATCCAAATCATCCGCAAAGATGGGCAGACCATACAACCTGATCACAACAATCCTGAAGTTCAGTCGCGCACGCAGTTTATATACCAAACAAATCCCTGTCAAAATCTGAATGCGATACAACCAATTTGAGCATCAGCACGACCGGACAGATTTGCAACCCTTTTTCTATGATTATGAGCCGTCAACAACGACTTTGACATGGTGGGTGGGTTTAGGGTCTTATCGACACCACATGACCCGGAAACAGACACTCACACAAAAACCCATCATCATGTGGATCTCGGGAGGGATGTTTTCCTACCTTATTAGCGGAGGATTAGATGATGAACCCTAATTTACCTTGTCCATGTCAAAGCGGAAAAACCTTCGACCAATGTTGTGCCCCGATCATCAGCGGCGGAAAGCAGGCCGACACAGCGGAAGCACTCATGCGTGCCAGGTACACGGCCTATTCACTGAAACAGATGGAATTTATTGAGAAAACCCATGACCCGGCGACCAAAGCAGAAACCGATATGGAAGCCAACCGCCAATGGGCGGAATCCACTACATGGAAGGGATTGGAAATTCTTGAGACGACTCAGGGGGGCGTTTCAGATGAGGTCGGCATGGTGGAATTCAAAGCGACCTATGAAACCAAGTCCGAAGAAGGCCCTCAGATCCATCATGAACGCAGTGAATTTTGTAAAAAAAACGGAATCTGGTATTTCTCGGACGGCAAAATCCCGCCGGTACGCACCGTCATCCGTGGTGGAGCCAAAATCGGACGTAACGACCCCTGTCCATGCCGCAGTGGGAAGAAATATAAAAAATGCTGTGGCGTATAACGAAAGGATCAGCGCCTATCTACAATCCGTACACCATCACGATCCATGGTCGAGGTGCGTACCCCTCCCTCCGGTCAGACCGGCAACATGGCAGGTCGGAGAAACCGGGCCTTAGGAGGAATTGGCCTCCCCCTGCCACAACAATTCATACCCCAATTCCATCGTATCCGAACACATCTCGGCTACGGCGGCGAACGTCTTATGGAATACTTCATCGGCATGAGACCTTTCATGATCTTCAAATGACTTCCAATAGGTCACAATCCCATAATGAGCGTCGGCGGTATGTGCAGGATTCAGAGATCCCTCCTCCGACACAAACCCCGAGAACCTGAAGACCTGTCCGGCGATAAACCCACCCTTCTCGCCGCCATAGGTCTTCTTAACGACCATACACATTTCTCCCACCGCCATTTCCAACTGGTCAAAACTGACTCCGGGTTTGAGTTTGACGGTATTGAACAACATTTTGGCTCCAAACGGAATCGTAATCGGTCCAAACATGGCATCCTCCCGGAAAAGTCACCCAAACATGCGGGCACGGGTTAAGAAATTCCTGCTGAAATCCTGGCCAGAACGCTTCACTATAACACGCTTCCAGCTTGATACAGCACACCGAAGGTCATCCGACCCCCGCTTTTTCAGACCATTCCCTCCCGACTCTCCTCAGCCAATTCATCTTCGGCAGAAAAATCAATTGATCTCCGCCCTCCCTGCCGTTATGATTCTTGTCCGTTTAATAAAAAATGTTCTTTTCCGGCAGGCAGGGATTCTCAAAGGAAGCCAACAGGACACCCCCGGAACCACGGCATTCAAATCTTCCAGGAGGCAGATTCCACGATGTTAAAACGAAGGTCCCTCAAAGGCATAACCGGCATTTATGTGGTTGTTGAAGACCTGGGACCTGAATTGAGGGGAGCCTTGACTCGACGGGATGTGCGAACCCGCGTAGAATCTCAATTGCGAACCGCGGGCATCCGCCTGATCAAGGAACAGGAAGCCGCTTCACTCCCCGGAGAACCCTACCTGTATGTCAACTTGGCCGCTCTCCCTTTAAGTCCCCGACGGTTTGCCTGTCGAATCGATTTGGAGGTCCATCAGCAGGTAGCCCTTGTGTACGACCCGAAGGGAGGGCATGCCATCACGTGGGAACAGGGTGTCCTGACCGTAGGCGGAGTCACCACTATTTTCGATCATCTGGATGAATTGGTCTTTGATTTTGTGTGCGATTATCTCGCCATGAATCCCATCGCATGAGAGAGCAGACCTCATGTGAACCCTTACGACCCCCGCACCTGAAAATCAAAAGCCCCGGTCACAACCACCATCTCGCCATTGTCGTTTTCCGCGCTAAATCGAAATTCTCCATTGATGTTGGTTGCGGAGGCCCGATCGACGTCCGGCGGGAAGGAATCCAATGTAAGAGTCCCTTCCGTATTGGAGCGAAAGGAGACGGATTGTCCCCCGACGACCGCTTCCAACCGGGCCTCAAATTCCTCTCCTATTTTCCTTGGATCGGCCGACACCAGTTGATACGTCCCCAACTCCGCCCCTTCAGGGATTCGTAAGGTGATTACCAAATCCCTGGCGCCTCCGATGGGTGGTGTGCCGCCATCCACCTGACGATCAACCGGTGGATCGACCTCAATGGCATGCTGAATGACATTGCCGATCAGATAGTATCCGGGACGTATTCCCGACACCGTCTTCTGAGGAGCCAGATAAGTCAGAATGCCATGCCCCGACACTTCTCCGTGGACGGCGCCGGAAACAGTAGCCGTAAAATCCGACTGTCCTGCCCTCCTCGAATCGGTGACTGACGACTCCGTACACCCGACCGTGAAAGAGAACAGGACACATAACGCCCATCTTTTGGAATCACTCCCGAATTTCACCATGGCCGTCGCCTTGGAGGAACCTGTCAGCCCATCCTTATGGATAGAGATTGATCGTCGCCCTGACCACTTCCTTGCGCAAATCTTCATCGGCCTTGTACGCTTCTAGAATGCGGTCATAAGTCTCCACCGTCAATCCATGTTCCTGGATCGCCTGAACTGTCGGTTGTTTGATCTCTCGAGGCAATTTCCCAACGGGAACATTAGGATTGACTTTGGCGGCTCCCTGATCCTTCGCCATTGACGTCTGAATTCGCGTGACCTTCACCTGGGCTTTGGCAAAGGCCTGCACCTCTTCCTTGCTGAACCTTGCCCCGCCCTCCCCCATATCCCGACCGGACCCGGCCGTGACAGGAGGGGCGAGGAAGAGCCCGGCGGCAACCACCATACACAACACCGGCACGTACCGTTGCATTACACTCTCCCCTCGCATATTCCCTCCTTCATCAGCAGATTACGTGTTGCCCGTAACAACCGGCACTCGATAATCGGCTAAATAGGTTATTCGACTTGGCTCAAAACCTGCGTCAACTCGTTTTGAAGGCCTTGATCATTTTCAATGGCCCGGTACATCGAATTATAATCCTCAATGGATAAACCGCTATCCATAACGGCTTGATTCATTTTCTCATTGGCCTCCTGCTGTAAGGCGTTGGCTTCTGCCGGCTCACTGGAGTTAATTATACGCTGCTCATACGCGTTATAAATTTGCGTCACTTGCGTATAGGCTTCTGCGAACGTCTTGAGATCATCCTGCGTCACATCCTCCGCGGGAGGCACAGCCTGTCCCTGTGACGGACCGGCCATGGCCGGAGTAACCGTCAAAATTCCAGCCATAATTAATAACCCGACCAACGACATGAGGTTGTTGTGATTGACTTTCATGGTACGATCCTCCTTTTTGTTTTCCACATGGACACTCTCCATATGGAATGCGGTTGATTCACGGTGAGTGAGGCATAAACGATTGTCGGACAATTCCCTCACTCCGACTCATCCGACATGGTATACTGAATGAATGACCACGCTTTCATCTTCTTCTTAAGGCTGTTCCCGCATCAATTGGGTCACCTTTTGCCGGATCCGATCATCGGTTTGTATGGCCTCAAAAATATCGCTGTACGTGTTCGCCTCAAGCCCTTCATGTTCGAAAACTTCCGACGTTTTGATTTCAAGTTCCTCGGTGAGCTTCTGAGCCTCTTCGGCATTCGGGGCCGTGAAGATGCGACCCGTATATGTCGTTTTCAATCTATTCAACTCAAGGTAGGCCTTTACAAAAGCCGACAATTCCCGTTCGGAAAAACTTGGGGGCTGAGGGGCCTGGGCTACCCGATCATGCGACTCAGCCTGATTGCCGGCCGCATTTACGGTCACCGGAGAAAGCACAAAAACTGCCGCCATTCCAAGCAGAGGCACCAACCATTGATTACGGTTTGCACGGCCACCGTTCCACATGTCCTTCTCACCTCCTTTTTGATCGATCATTTTTTTCTCCATAAGTCATGAATGAAAACCCTGATGGCGAACACCAAGAATGTCACTCTTCGAAACTTCCGCTGGCCATATTTCGATAAAAATGCATCCTGTATGCCAAAAGCCTCAAAAATTACATTTCGATAGATTCCGCCGATATGGTGCAAAAACTTCAGCGCCGAACCATTCTCAAAACATACAAGATTTCAGGCGCTTACAGATGGAAACCGATATGCACCAACGCCATCGACTTGAACATGCTGAAGAAAATCAAGGACAATAAAATAAAACTCAGTCGTGTCATTCTGACACATGCGCCGATTCATCACGACAAAGCGGCACACCGTATGAAGGAAAAAGAAGGCCGGAAATGAGGCCATCATTTAAGGAAAGCATGACCAGCTTGCGATGGACCCTGGTAGGGTATGTCGTCTTACCGCTGTTGGCTATGACTGCCCTGGGAAGCTATTTGAGTCTTTCCAGTTTAGAAAAACAGATTGAACAAAAGATGAAGGAGGAGGTGGCACTCATCGCCCGGGCCATTCGTTTACCTGTCGGGCATGCCCTGGAGGAAGGCCGGGCAGGGAGCCTCCAGTCCGCATTGGAATCGATATTCCGGATCAATCGAATATACGGTGCCTATGTCTATGACGCCCAAGGCAATCAGATTCTCTCAATGGGGATCTCTGATCCCACTCACTCCAAGGGACAAATGGCACGGGTGGCCGCAACAGGGAGAGGGCAGGGAGAATATGGAGTCATCGGCGGTCGTGAAGTCTTTTCTTATTTTGTTCCCCT
>JBDIVP010000217.1:0-6246 GCA_039794325.1 Candidatus Inrsubterrania sp. | reverse complement strand
CCGCCCTGACGGCATGTTTGCTGGTTTTCTTATTTACACCCTCGATGATCAAACGCCTTCAGGCGCTAAAGCTGGGGCAAAACATTCGGACGGAAGGACCGCAATCGCATCTGAGTAAATCAGGGACGCCCACCATGGGTGGGGTGTTAATTATATTTTCCGTGACTCTTGCCACAGTGCTCTGGGCTGATATTAGCAATATTTATGTGTGGTTGGTGCTGTTATCCCTGGTGGGGTTCGGGCTGGTCGGGTTCGTCGATGATTATCTCAAGATTCTAAAGGGACGCTCACAAGGGTTGACAGCCGGTCAAAAATTTCTGGGGCAGGTGGGAATCGCATTGGGTATTGGGCTGTTTTTTTATTTTTCTCCGGCCTATTCGACCGAATTAAGCGTTCCCTTCTTTAAAAACTTCAGGCCGGATCTGGGGGTATTCTATATCCCGTTTGCCATCCTGGTCATTGTGGGGTGTTCCAATGCCGTCAATTTGACAGATGGTCTCGATGGGCTGGCTGTCGGGCCGGTCATCATTGCCGCCATGGCCTACACAGTGGTGGCATGGGCGGTCGGCAACCGGGTGGTTTCGGAGTATTTATTGATTCCCCATATCGAAGGAGCCGGAGAGTTATCCGTCCTCACCGCATCCATTATCGGATCAGGTTTGGGGTTTCTCTGGTTCAATACTTACCCCGCTTCTGTGTTTATGGGGGATGTCGGGTCCTTGCCCCTCGGTGCGGCTTTAGGGACGGTGGCTGTCGTCTGTAAGCACGAATTGTTACTGGTGTTGGTGGGTGGAGTCTTTGTGATGGAAGCGGTGTCGGTGATTTTTCAGGTTCTGTCGTATAAGTCCAGAGGGAAACGAATTTTTTTGATGGCACCGATTCACCATCATTTTGAAATGAAAGGATGGGAGGAGCCCAAGGTCGTGGTTCGATTATGGATTGTGGCCATCATTCTTGGGTTAATAAGTATCAGTACCTTGAAGCTTCGTTGAGTCGCCAATCATTGGATTTCGGGGGAGGAAGAGCTGTGGTAAAGCCAGCTGGGGTGAGTCCCTTCACGGATTGGGCGGGAAGATCGGTCACCGTGTTTGGGATGGGCCGCAGTGGGGAAGCCGCGGCCCATCTCTTGTTGGCATTGGGAGCCAGGGTCACCATCCTAGAGGAAAAAAATCATACCCAGTTAGAGCAGGCCAAGGTAGGCCTCAGCGAGCGGGGAGTCCGGGTATTGTTGGGGCCCGTTGTCCAGGGATCCTGGCATGGAACTGAAATGGTAGTGGTCAGCCCGGGGATTCCAATTGACCATCCCGTCCTTCAAGCGGTCCGGGCACACCGGATTCCGGTCATCGGGGAAATTGAGTTGGCCGGTTGGTTTCTCGAGGCCCCTATCATTGCCGTAACCGGAACGAATGGGAAAAGCACGACGGTTCGTTTAATCGGATCCATTCTCGAACGCTGCGGGCACAGGGTTTTTGTCGGCGGCAACCTGGGGACTCCATTAAGTGACGCAGTGGTGCTGCCGGGAATCATGCCATCTTCTCCCTGTTATGACTGGATTGTGGCGGAGGTTTCCAGTTTTCAATTGGAAACGATTCATGGTTTTCATCCCACGATTTCGGTCTTATTGAATGTGACGCCGGATCATCTTGATCGTCATTCGACGCGGGAGGCGTATATCGCTGCCAAACAACGAATTTTTGAAAATCAAACCATTGATGATGCCACGGTGATCAATATGGATGACCCGCTGGTTCGTACGATGGCGTCCCAGGGGCGAGCGCAACCCTATGGGTTCAGCTTGCGTGGCCCGATTGAACGAGGGGTCTACCTTTGCGGTCGGACCATTCGGGCTCGTTTCGAGGGAAGTGAGATGCCGGTGATGGACCGGATTCAATTCCCGTTGCCGGGGGATCATAATGTGGCCAATGCGTTGGCAGCCATCGGGGTAGGCTTACTGTGTCGGTGCCCGGTTGAGGCGATGGCTTCGGCCCTCCAGCATACGCCGACGTTTGAGCATGCCCTGGAACCGGTTCGGGAATGGAACGGCATTCGATTTATCAACGATTCAAAAGGTACCAATGTTGATGCCACGCTGAAAGCTATTCAAAGTTTTCAGGAACCATTGATTTTGATCCTTGGAGGCAAGGATAAAGGGGGAGAGTTTTCACAGTTGGCACCAAGTATTCATCGTCACGTCAAGCATGTGGTCGTCATGGGTGAGGCCACGCCCAGAATTCTTTCCGCCTTGGATCGGATAAAGCCGATCACCCTGGCCGGGACGCTGACCGAGGCGGTGCATCAAGCGGTTGGAGCGGCCTCCCGTGGAGATATTGTTTTATTCTCGCCCGCTTGCGCCAGCTTTGACATGTTCCAGAATTATCATCATCGGGGGCTCGAATTTAAACGAATTGTGGGAGATCTGTCCTGATGGGATGGTCTTTGGTTCTTCGACGTCGCAATGCTCATCGGGGCTCCACGGGGTGGACGGATTTTTTCCAGGAAGCGGTGACGGCTGTCGGAGGCCGGCCGCGAGTGGACCCCCTGATTCTGGGGATCACATTGGCCCTTTCTTTTGGGGGGTTGGTGATGGTGTTTAGTGCCAGCGGAGTGATGGGGAAGACCTCAACCTATTACCTGCAGCGGCAAATTATTTGGATGACCTTGGGCTTTGGGGTGTTATGGGTCGGGCTGAAGATTCCCTATGATCGATGGAAAAACTGGGCGCCGATGATCATTGGTGCCTGTGTGGTCAGCCTGATCGCAGTCTTGGGGATGGGGACGGTGATTAATAATGCCCGCCGATGGATTGCCTTAGGGGTGCTTTCGATACAACCGACCGAGATGGCGAAGCTTGGTATCGTCCTGTATTTGGCCGCATATCTTTCCAATCCCGACCGACGCATGGCTGATTGGCGACGGGGGCTGGTTCCTCCCATAATTGTAGTGGGCGTGATTTGCAGTCTCATTGTAGTGGAGCCGGATTTGGGTAGTACGGTGGTCATTGGGTTGGTTTTTCTCGCCATGGTATATCTGGCTGGAGCACGGGTGCATCACTTAGCCCTCTTGGCTTTACCGCTGATCATTGGATTTTGCGCGTTGGTGTGGATCAGCCCGGAGCGGATGGAACGGTTGATGACCTTTATGGATCCCTGGCCCGTTCGGAGCACGTCGGGATATCAGTTGGTGCAGTCTTTGATTGCATTGATGAACGGTGGGTTGTTCGGAGTAGGGTTGGGGCAGGGGCAACAAAAATTGTTGTATTTGCCTGAGGGGCATACGGATTTTGTGTTTGCCCTGGTGGGGGAAGAGTTGGGGCTTCTGGGGACCTCGACGTTATTAGGTTTGTATGCCATTCTGGTGTTGAAAGGGTTTCGTGTGGCGGCATTGGCACCTGACTTGTTTGGGAGGTACCTGGCTTTGGGCATCACCATGCTGATCGGTCTCCAGGCTCTGATCAATGTGGGTGTTGTCTGCGGCATGTTGCCGACCAAGGGGCTGACGCTTCCTTTGGTCAGTTATGGCGGGTCCTCATTGCTCACGACGATGTTGGCTATTGGAATCCTGTTGCGTATCGCCGGCCAGAGACGTTCCACGATCTGACGGGAGAAAGAGGCTATGCATGCGGATTGTCATTGCCGCAGGGGGGACCGGGGGGCATCTCTATCCGGCAATTGCGTATGCCAAAGCCTTTCAACGGATGAGCCCGGGTTTGCAGGTGGTATTCGTCGGATCTGGAAAATCCCTGGAAGGTGAAATTTTACAAAAAGAGGGGTTCGTGTTTGAACGGATACGGGTGGAGGGCGTGATCGGACGAAAACCGACAGCTATGCTTCGAGCGTTGGCTCTCCTGCCTCAGTCGATCTGGCAATCGCTGAAAATCCTGCATGCTCACCCCACCGATCTGGTTATCGGGACGGGTGGATATTTTAGCCCTCCCGTCATTTTGGCGGCATGGTTACTACGGATTCCTCGTGTGTTGCTGGAACCCAATGCGATGCCTGGTTTTGCTAATCGGGTGTTATGTCCGCTCGCCGACCGGGTGTTTGTGGCCTTTGCAAGTGCCGCGCGGTACTTGGGTTCCCGAAAATCTCTGGTGATCGGAACCCCTGTCCGTCAAGAATTCGTCGCCCCCCCCCCTCCTCCTTTATCAAGATCGGTTTCCCATCTATTGGTGTTTGGAGGGAGCCAGGGAGCCCAAGCCCTCAACACCGCCATGGTGGAAGCGGTGGCGATTTCCTCGCTGATGCGGGGACATCTGACGATCACGCATCAAACGGGACCGGATGACGACCGGCGTGTCCGATCCGAATATGAGCGATTGGGCATTTCCGCGGATGTACAGCCGTTCCTTTTTGATATGCCCAAGGAGTTGAGACGAGCTGATTTGGTGGTTTGCCGGGCCGGTGCCAGTACCCTGGCCGAATTAGCGGCGTTCGGAAAAGTCGGTATCCTGGTTCCTTTCCCTCATGCCACACATCAGCATCAAGCCAAAAATGCTCAGGCTGTGCAAAGCCAAGGGGCGGCGGTAGTTATTCCCCAGGCTGAATTAACCGGGCAACGGTTGGCGGAAACTATCGAAAGGTTCATGCAAGATCCGATGTTGCTGCGAACGATGGGGGAGCGAAGCTGGGCTTTGCGACAAGTCCAGGCCACTGAGCAGATGGTTCAGGAGTGTTTGGCCTTGGTCGGGGGGAGGCGGGAGGCATGAGGTATTCATGAACATGCGGTCCATCGCGGGTCGACGCTGCTTTCGTATGGTCATCCGGTATACGTGCATATGTCGGGAATTTGCGGAAAGTCCACCCTTTAATTAGAGGAGACGATGGCAGATCCTTGCGGAGGATCCACAGAAATGCAATTCGCTATGCCGTCCATGGCACGTAAGGTGATTTCGCGTCGGGTGTTGACGATTCCGGGAGAACCGCCTTTCCACAGGTTGCTCGCGTCGTCATTGTGATCAATGTGCCTGTTCCGGCTGGGCGGGTGTCGCCAACACCCAGAATCGATCCGGTCGCGATGTCTTCTGTGGAATGTCCGTCTGATCTGACCCATCGGGGAAATTATGTTTCGAAAGATTCAGCACATTCATTTTGTCGGAATCGGTGGAAGTGGAATGAGTGGCATTGCCGAAGTGTTGCTGACCTTAGGGTATAAGGTCACGGGTTCTGATTTGTCGTATTCCGACAGTATTCGTCGATTGGAGGAAATGGGCGGCAAGGTGTTTATTGGACATGAGGAGACCAATGTTGAAGGCGCGCAAGTGGTCGTGGCGTCGTCGGCCATTGCGTCGACGAACCCGGAGATCCGTGCGGCACGTTCTCGGGTGATTCCGGTCATTCCCCGTGCCGAAATGCTGGCAGAACTTATGCGTTTGAAATTCGGGATTGCCATTGCGGGCGCCCATGGGAAAACCACGACGACCTCTATGGTTGCATCAATTCTTGCTCAAGCCGGACTCGATCCGACCTTTGTGATTGGTGGAAAAGTGAATGCCATGGGGACGCATGCCCGGCTGGGTCGGAGTGATTTATTAATTGCAGAAGCGGACGAGAGTGATGGCTCCTTCTTACGTCTGTCACCGTCCATTGTGGTGGTCACCAATTTGGACCGGGAACATCTTGATCATTACGGGAGCATGGAGGGGCTCCAGCATGCCTTTGTGGAATTCATCAATAAGGTGCCCTTCTATGGTGCGGCGATATTGTGTTCGGACGACCCATGGATCCGTGGCCTGTTGCCCAAGGTGGTGAAACGATATCAAACCTATGGCATCAATGATTTTTCCGGAACACTGGCCCCGGATTTCTGTGCCACGGATATTCAGGCGAAAGCGATGGGGGTCGAATTTCGAGCCCACCATCGGGACCGCAAGTTGGGCCCGTTTCGAATCCGGATACCCGGCGTCCATAATGTCGTCAATGCTCTGGCGGCGATCGGAGTTGCACTGGAACTGGACGTCTCGGTAGATCTTATTCGTGCAGGTCTGGCGGCATTTTCAGGTGTTGAGCGGCGGTTTCAAATTCGGGGGGAAAAGCGAGGAATTCTGGTGGTGGATGATTATGGACATCATCCCACGGAAATTCGGGCAACTCTGGCTGCGGCTAAGGCTGGGTGGAACCGACAACTGGTGGTTTTGTTTCAACCTCACCGGTATACCCGAACGCGGGATCAGATTGATGAATTTTCGCAGGCCTTCGGTCAAGCGGATCAGCTGTTTGTCATGGACATTTATCCTGCTGGAGAGTCGCC
>JBDIVP010000216.1:0-6252 GCA_039794325.1 Candidatus Inrsubterrania sp. | reverse complement strand
GGAGGGGCATGCAGACAACATCCGGCACCCCAACCTATTCCTCAACGGAAAAATCAGGCCAGTTTTGATCTTTGGCCGATACGATGGAGAGAGAGGTGATGGGCCAGGTTATATTAAATACGGGATCATTCCATCGGATCCCCCGCTCCGCCTCCGGACAATACAAGGCACTCACGGCATAGAGCACCTCGGTATCATCCTTCAGAGTTTGAAACCCATGCGCCACACCTTGGGGTACGAATAAGGATCGCAAATCGTGTTCGTTTAATTTGATTCCCACCCATTTGGTAAAAGTCGGCGAATCAGGTCGCGCATCCGCCATCACATCATACAGTTCTCCCCTTATACATCGAAACAGTTTGACTTCAGCATGAGGAGGAACCTGATAATGCAGCCCTCGTATCGTTCCCATGGTTTTGGTTCGAGAGACATTAAATTGCACAAAGCTCACATTGATTCCCTTGGCGGCACATTCCTGTTGGCACCACGTTCGGGCAAAAACCCCTCGTTCATCCTCCCGCTTTTCAGGCTCAAGGATGAAAGCGCCTTCAATGCCGGTTTCAAGAAATTTCATAGATACCCGCCATGAACCATTCTGCCTGCCCTGTTCCCAACCTCTTACATCATGGCTTCGTAACGAACGATTTGTTCGATTGACAGCTGCCGTAAATTCTGCCCCTTTTGATAGGCTTGATACCATTCGATAATCCAATCGAGAGCCCCAAGCAATGGGAGTTTCGGAGACCACCCTAATGAGACTTTGGCTTTGGAACAGTCCAATTTAAGAAGATTGTCCTCATGGGCATGCGACTTTGAGTCCAATTCCCAACGGGCTCCCTTACCCCAGTGCTCCACAAGGTATTCCACCAAAATATTCACCGGCTTCACATCATCCTCATTGGGGCCAAAGTTCCAACTTTGAGCATAAGGGGAGCCTTCTTCACATAATCTTTCCGCCAGGAGTAAATACCCATGCAAAGGGACCAGAACATGTTGCCACGGCCGGGTGCTTTGGGGGTTCCGGATCAAGACCGGCCTGTCTTCGGATAAAGCTTGAATGCAATCCGGTATCAGGCGATCCTTCGCCCAATCGCCACCACCAATCACATTCCCAGCTCTCGTGCTGGCAATGGCCACTCCACGATTCAACGAGGAGGAAGCCGAAAAAAAAGACTCCCTCATCGCTCTGACCACCAACTCCGCACATGCCTTGCTACTTGAGTAGGGATCCCGCCCTCCCAACCGATCGGATTCTCGATACCCCCACACCCATTCCTTATTTTCATAACATTTGTCACTGGTAATACAGACTGCCGCACGCACACTTTGACAATGGCGGACGGCCTCGAGCACATTGACGGTTCCCAGCACATTGGTCGAATAGGTTTCAACAGGGTCTCGATAGGATTGTTTCACCAACGCTTGAGCCGCCAAATGAAACACCATGTCCGGTTGCCACTTTTCAAAGGCGGATTGCAGGGATTCCGGAGCACGGACATCGCCGTGAATGGAAATCATGCCTTCTCCGACTCTTCCTACTTCATACATTGACGGTTTGGTGGGAGGGTCCAACGCATATCCTATGACTTGTGCCCCCAAATGCTGAAGCCACAATGAAAGCCAGCTTCCCTTAAACCCGGTATGGCCGGTGATGAAAACTTTCTTTCCCCTCCAAAACGACCTATTCATTCCACATTCTCCAGGGAGCCTTTCCGGATTCCCAAAGTTTCTCCAATTTCATTTTGTCACTCAGGGTATCCATACATTGCCAAAATCCATAATGCCTATAGGCCGCCAACATTCCGTCTTTTGCCAGGTTCTTAAGAGGTTCCTCCTCCCAAGAAGTCATGTCGCCGGCAATATAATCCAGGACCTTGGGCTCTAACACGAAGAACCCCCCGTTGATCCATGCACTATCCCCTTTGGGCTTTTCCAAAAACGTTGAAATGGTATTTTGTCCCGGCTCTAACCCTAAAGCCCCGAATCGACCAGGGGGCTGGGCGCCGGTCACCGTGGCCAACCTTTTGTTTTTTTTATGAAATTCAACTAAAAGATGAATATTGACATCCGCCACGCCATCTCCATAGGTCAGACAAAATGTTTCATTGCCGATGTAATCTTTCACCCGTTTCAATCGTCCACCCGTTAAGGTCTTCTCCCCCGTATCCACCAAAGTCACCTTCCAGGGTTCCGCATTGTTCTGATGAACATGCATTTTATTATTTTCCAGGTCAAAGGTCATATCGGAGGTATGAAGGAAGTAATTGGCAAAAAATTCCTTAATCATGTAACTTTTGTAGCCACAACAGATAATAAAATCGTTTACGTCAAAACAAGAATATATTTTCATGATATGCCAAAGAATGGGCTTTCCCCCGATTTCCACCATTGGTTTCGGACGCATGGAGGTTTCTTCGGAAAGACGGGTCCCCAACCCACCTGCCAATATAACAGCTTTCATACGTTATCCTATCTCTTTCTGGGCTTTCTCACAGGCATTGCCCTAGCCGGATTTTTGGTTTTCTCCCTTTATGGGGGAAATGCCTACAGTAAAAATTTCAGCCCCAAATTGTTTTTGGGAATGATATCCGGGATTAAAAAGGATACAAATACCGATAATCCCTTTTATTTCCTCGAATGATACCCATTCCCTCCCGGGTAATGGCCGAACATCCTATGCTTCTATCCTTGGACTTACTTAATGCAACATTCAAATATGATGCCAGAAGAAACCCCAAAAGTTATCAAATAACAAAACTTCGGATTATTTTATTTTTTCCACAACTTTATAAAGAGCCATTTTTCATTCTGACCCATTTGACCGCCTTTTCAGGAAGATGGAAGAGGCAAGACAATCGGCCTATTATCCAGTCTTCTTCTGATCGAATCAATGATTTCCTTTTCTACCGCACCGACTCCCTTAGCTAACCCTCCACAATCCGGACTTATCGGTCAGTACGTTGAAGAAGTAAAATTTCTCAATAGGTAATAGGCAAATCAGATGTTTCTTCCGGGGCCAATCATCGATACCCGCCAGATTTTCCATCTGAGTTTCATTACCGTCGAATCCCATTTCCCTGGTCGAGCTTCACTTCCGGAACCGCCCAACGTATCACATTATCAGCGCAGGTGTATGCGCCGGCACACAGTGGAGATACTCCCCTCCTCCGGTTGATTACCTCTATCCATGACAGTCACGTGCCGGCCAACAAGAAAAAACCTTTACAATTCAATAGATCACACATATTTACCCCATTCCGTTTTCCAGAAATGTTTTGGATTATAATTTGCTTATTCTTGAACGACCTTTCGAGGTTCTGAACGAATTTCGGAAGACAATATAAGGCTTATTTACATACATCCTAGGCCTAATGGCCTAGAAAATCACGTCAGATCACTCGGCTCTCTCATGATTCAAAGGAAAAGGAATGGATAGTGGAGCGGGCGCTTTCTTCCATAGACCAAAAGTGGCATTGCACTAGAAAGGCCTCATTTCCGAAGATCTCCCATTACGGTACACGTAGCCGCTTGGTTTTTTTTATAAATTTATCTAAGCTATTTCAAAAGTCTAGTGGCGGATCATGACCTTGCTTCAAACTTATTCATAAATTCCCGGCTTCATACATTCCCAGCCGGTAGACCAAATAGGGCAGTTCGCCCCGAGGAGGAAATCATAGGATGAACACCAAAATTCATATTTGCAGCCGGATGAGGCAACAAGGCCTACAACCTTTTCAAAAAAATGAGTCCCAGCCATTGGGCCCGCCTCGATCCCGATTAGGAGTCAAAGGAGTAACGTGTTTAATCATGTTGGTCGGAATTTTTGGCATCATCTCGTTGGCTACGGCTCATCCCGATATCGACCCCGGCATCCAACGCCTCACCCGTGAATTAGCCGACGATCCCGACAACATAGAACTCCTTGTCCGCCGCGGGCAGAGCTATCGAGCCAACGGAAAATTTCTTGAGTCCTTAGCCGATTTTGAACGGGCCTGGCTCCTTGCCCCTCAGAATCAGTCCATCAATCTTCAACGCGCCATGACCCTTTCCGCTTTAGAACGTTATGAAGACGCTGAAGCGGCCTTAAACGTCTTCCTCCGAGACATATCCCATCCCCAACGAGTATTTGGCCTTGCCGAACGGGCACATATTCGTGCCCGGACCGGACGCCGGGAACTGGCTATCGACGATCTCACAGCCGCTATTCAGTTCCACCCCACTGTGGAGATGTATTTGTTGCGAGGCGAGCTGGAGGAGTCTCTTGGGAACCTTGAGGCAGCCGCAAAAGGATATTATGAGGGCCTTGCCGCTTTGGGAGATGCCATTTTACTGAAAAAAGCCCTTATCCGGGTCCAAGCCTCTCGAGGCCTTTACAGCGAGGCGTTGGGTTTGGTCAATGCTGAACTCGACCGGGCAAGAATTAAAACACAGTGGTTTCTCCTCCAGGCAGATATCCTCGCCTTACAGGGACAGGCCACGGCCGCTCAAGAGGCCCGTCAAAACGCGTTAACCGAAGCGAATCGAACATTAGGAAAACGCCAAACCGCCCTTCATCTACGTGCTCGTGCCGAAGTCTACCAAGCATTAGGGCTCCAAGAGGAAGCCGAACGCGATCTTAACCGGATTAGTCAACAGGCTCCACATTTAGCCGAACAACGCCCCGATTTTTTACAGCTCCCGAAAAACCGGCTACAACGTCGATAAATTTTGCCACCAAAGGACGCGTTCACCATGCATACGTACATGAGATCAATGAGGAAAAACTGCGTGAGCCACCTCACGCTTTTTCATACGATTTTTCTATTTTTGGTGTCCGTCTTGCCCGCCCATGCCGCGGTGGTGCGGGAACCGTATCTGCAGCTTGTCACGCCCAATTCCGTAACTGTCGTCTGGCGCACCGATCTGAATTCCGCCAATAATAGTCGGGTCCGATACGGAACGACCTTCGGCTCCCCGAATCAAACCGCAACCGGAACCGCCATCACCTCATCAACCAATTCCAATGTCAAAGATCACATCGTCACCATTACGGGCCTCAACCCCTCCACAACGTATTACTATAATGTGGGAACCGTGACAGACGGAATACAGGCGGGAGGGACCAATCAACACTTTTTTAAGACCGCTCCTCCCATCGGTTCCACCACTTCCGTACGGGCTTGGATACTCGGCGACGCCGGGGACGGCAGTGACAACCAACGATTGGTTCGAGATACGATGCTGGCCGAAACCGCTCAAAATCCTCCAAATTTTGCTTTACACATGGGGGACATGGCCTACTGGGACGGCACTGATGCGGAATTTACCAACAAACATTTTGCGATTTACAAGGATATTCTTCGCCATACGGCACTGTGGCCGACGCTGGGCAATCATGAATCCCCATCGATTAACACTTCCCTAGGCATCGGTCCGTACTATGAAGCCCACGTTCTGCCCGCCAATGGTCAGGCCGGAGGGGTGGCCTCCGGAACCGAAGCCTATTACTCCTTCGATTACGCCAATGTCCATTTTATTGTCCTTGATTCCATGGACAGCAGCCGTGCCTTGGGTTCACCAATGTTGACATGGTTACAGGATGATCTGGCAGCGACTGATCAGGAATGGCTTGTGGCCTTCTTTCACCACCCACCTTATTCCAAAGGAGGGCATAATTCAGACAGCGCGGTCGACTCCGGTGGACGCATGATCGACATGCGGGAAACCATCCTCCCCCTCCTCGAGGCCGGGGGGGTTGATTTGGTCCTTGCCGGGCATTCTCATGCCTATGAACGGTCTTTCCTCCTTGACGGAGCCTATGGTTACGGGACCTCTCCCACCTTTGTGACCCCACCATTTCAGACGCTTTTAGCCAATGGTAATATTCTCGATTCCGGGGATGGCAACCCCGCAGGAAACGGCGCCTACCAAAAACATACAGGGGGAGTGTCCAATGATGGCGCGGTGTACGTCGTCGCCGGACACGGGGGATGTTGCCTGTCCGGCCCTCCCAATGCCACCTTTGACCACCCGGTAATGGCGGTCTATGACATGGCCTATGGCTCGGTCTTGATGGATATCAATGGCAGCACCATCACCTTACGAAATTTGCGGGCTGGGGGCGCCATCACAGATACCTTTGCCATTCAAAAAAATTTGGGTCCCTCTAATCTGGCTCCCAATGGCGTCATCAACACTCCGAGTAGCGATCAATCCATCACAGCGGGCCAGTCCATCAATTTTACGGGCACCGGCACGGATCCGGACAATAAT
>JBDIVP010000215.1:0-6264 GCA_039794325.1 Candidatus Inrsubterrania sp. | reverse complement strand
CGGGAGATTCGCCCGATCATCGAGGATGAGCCGCTGCCGCTGGAGTTTTACCGCACGGGGGCGGCGCCGCTCCAGGTCATGCTGCATCGCTCGCAACCCGTGCTGACGAGCGCCGACGATCTGGCGTTTGAGTTCGTCTTTCAGTTTGTTTTTGCCTACCCGGTCGACAAAGTTCGGCAATGTTTCCTGGTCTTTCCGTTCGCGCCGATAGACATCGAGAATATGCCTGACCGCATCCGGGACATTTCTGGCCGGGATTTTGACGATCAATTGCGCGATCTTGGCCGTACCGTTAACCTTCCCTCCCATGTGCAGTTCATAGACTGGAGCCACATGGTCACCGATACGTTTCCCCACTCCATGGAGGCCGAAGGTGGCAATATGATGTTGTCCGCAGGAATTGTGGCACCCGCTGATTTTCACGCTGACCCCTTTCAGGTCTTCGGGCGTCCGGCCTGGCGGAAACACCTCGGCCAAGCCCCTGGCCAGCCCCTTTGAGGAGGTGATCCCCAATCCGCAGGTATCGGTTCCGGGGCAGGCGACGATGTCTTCCACCCCTTCCGCCCCCGGATCGCCCAGTCCATGTTGGGCTAATTCCGTATAAAAGGGTTGAAGAGAGGCCTCGGGAATCCACCGGACCAGCATGTTTTGGTTGATGGTTGTGCGAATGTTGCCGTTGGAATAACGCTCGATCAGGTCCGCCAACAGAAACATTTGTTCGGAGGTGATGTCCCCGGACGGCAATTTGACGGCTGCAGCGAAAAATCCTGCCTGCCGTTGGGTGATGACATTTCCCTTTCGCCATGTCTCAAATCCATTGAGTTCCCTGTCCATTGATGAGCCATTGGAGGATCCGTTGGGGGAAAGATGCCCGTTCCATGATCCTGACGCCCCATTTCCCGACTTGGTCGGCATGATCAACGGAGGGGCATCGGGATAGGCGGATAAGGTCATGCCGAGTTTCGTGGCGCCTGATTGCAGCATGGCCTCATATGTGGCGGACCAGCGTTTTTTGAATTCGTCAAAGCCGAGCTTGTCGATGACGAATTTCATTCTGGCCTTGCTGCGATTTTTCCGGTTGCCCAGGTTGTCAAAGACTTTCAGGACGGCCTCGATGGAGGGAATGAGTTCATCCATGGGGACGAATTCCCGTAAGGTTTTGGCGAGTCGTGGGGTGGAGCCGAGCCCGCCGCCCACCACCATTTTGAAGCCGGCTTGCCCTTGTGGATCGCGTGCGGCCAGGAGTCCGACATCATGAATCGGAGTCAAGGCGCAATCGTGCGTGCACCCCGAAAACGCGATTTTGAATTTTCTGGGCAGGCTTTGATTCAGCGGGTTCCGTAAAAGGTGATACGCCACCGTTTTGGCATAGGGGGTGACATCAAACACCTCTCCGGGGCAGACGCCGGCCAAGGCACAGGCCGTCACGTTTCGGACGGTATTGGCGCAGGCCTCGCGAGTGGTGAGCCCGACTTCCGCCAGCTTTCGCATGATGGTGCCCACCTGGCGGAGCGGGACAAAGTGTAATTGGATATCCTGCCGGGTGGTGACATGTCCCACGGCCGTGGCATAGGTATCCGCCAGGATGCCGATTTGGCGTAACTGATTGGCGGTCAGCCCTCCGAAAGGAATTTTAATGCGCACCATTTGGACATCGGGCTGCCGCTGGCCATAAATACCGAATTGTAACCGGAAGGGCTTGAAGATATCGGCCGGGGTTTCCCCCTGCTGTAATCGTGCGACTTCCTCCTCAAAGCTTTCGATTTCTTCAAGGATCTCAGAAGGGATAGGGGAAGAATGAATATGAGGATAGGAAATTGTCGGTGATGCACTCATGTTAAGCCTCCAAAGTCGAAATAACCGATTGTCGATTCGGTCCTGCGCATGGGGAATCGTTCCTCATTTGGTCTGTGGCCCGGAGGTTTGACCGGGCATCAAGACCGGGAAGGAACTAAATATGATACATTAAGCTGCCTTGAGTTTCGAGTTTTTCATATTGTTCCAGTAACGACTGAACGGAAATTTTGTTCAATACGGCCAGTTCAGCTTCCTCGACCTTTTTCCAGATTTCCGAAAGTAAGACCGTGGATAAATGTCGGGGGTCGGAGGTGCCTCCGTCATGATGGATGGATTCGGAGGGCAGCGCTTCGTCGGGGTGAGAGCCGTTCATGGATTTGACCACATGGGCCAGGGATATGTGGCTTGCCGGAAGAGCCAGCGTGTATCCGCCTTGAGCCCCTCGTGCACTTCGAACGATGCCGTTGTGTTTGAGCCCCTGCATGATTTGTTCAATGAATCGGCTGGGAATGCCCTGCCGTTGTGCAATAATTTTGGCTTGGATCGGCTGAGAATTTTCATGCCGGGCTAATTCGATCGTCGCCATGATTCCATACACAATTTTTAAGGAGAAGCGTGTCATCTTTGCCTAAATCATACTAAACCGATAGGAATTGTGTAAAATTAAAGCTGGGCAGTGGGGTTTGTCAAGTCTGTTATGGCTTATGTCCTTGGAATATTTCCTTCCCTCGCCAGACGTAGTCGCCTGGAGTTGGATATGGGGATATTGGATGCTGAGGTGATTTATTGGGTTTTCAATTTAAGATAGGGGGGAAGGTGGGCAGTCATAGATTTTCCCTTGTACAATGCCGGAAACTTCTGGCGAAAAAGAAAGACAGCCTGTTCGTTTTGCAACCGGTGAGGTGAAGAGTTCCTTTGAGATTCCGTAACCTTGTTTAAGAAAGGAGTGGATATATGCCGTCGAAAACAACAACCAAAACTACGAAGAAAAAATCACCTTCAAATGCCACATCCAAAGTTCAACCGAAAGCCTCCACCGCCAAACCCAAGGCAAAAGGCGCATCCTCCAAATCTAAAACGTCAGGGGCTCCAACCGTTCCAGCAAAGCCTTCACGGAAACCCACGCCGATCTCCGCCAAAAATCCGCTCAAAGGTTCGTCTCCGGCCGGGACCGGAGCTTCGGATTCACCTCTTGTCGTCGGTCAACCGGCACCGGCCTTTTCCCTTCCCGATGATACCGGCAGGGTCATCAATTTATCGGATTTCCGGGGGAAAAAGGTCGTGTTGTATTTTTATCCGAAGGACGATACTCCCGGGTGTACCAGAGAAGCCTGTGATTTTCGGGATGGCATAGAGGACATACGGAAAAAAGGGGCGGTGGTCTTCGGAATGAGTGCGGATTCCGTTTCCTCACACCGAAAATTTTCGGACAAATTCCAACTGAAGTTCCCTCTTTTGAGCGATGAATCAAAGGCCATGCTCCAGGCCTATGGTGTGTGGAAAGAGAAATCCCTCTATGGGCGGAAATTCATGGGGATTGAACGAACCACGGTTTTAATAAAGGAGGATGGCACCATCGCTCGCGTTTTTCCGAAAGTAAAAGTTGACGGGCACTTTTCCGCGGTGCTCAATGCCTTGAATGCAATGGAGTCATGATCAGAGCCACGGTCATCGATGATCTGAAGGCCGGGGAGGGGGATGTGAGGTCTGGTCCCGTTCGTGGCTATCGCCGATTGAGGTGAACTCCCGTTCCCCGAAGATGGCCTCCGAATTCACATAGTATTTGAATTCCAAAAGATTGTGTGATGGGTCCTCCAGAAAAAACGTGAGATGTTCGAGGGGAGTATCGGGAAACCGGCGTTTGGGCTGACGAAAAAACGTCAATCCTTGCTGCAGAATACGGTCACGCCATTCTTGCCACTCGGTTTCTGATTCACACACCAGCCCGAAATGGCGTGGATAAATGGCTGGTTGTGGAACACACGATTGCGGGTTGACGTGTGCGACGATTTGATGACCTCGAAAGTTCAAGGTCATGGCCACGGTAGATTCACGCCCGACTTCACAGCCCAACCCACGAACATAAAAGTCCCGGGTGCTCTCCAGGTCTTTTACGGGAATGGAGAGATGGAAGATCGGTGATGGCATGGATCTGTTTCCCTTAATCGTGACAAGATGGGTTGAACCCATGGACAATGATCATCTTCCACTATATCAAACCATGAACCTTAATTGTTTTGAGGAGGAGTTCGGACGGGTTTGATGAAAACGCTCCTGGACCACCGGCGTGCCTTCTCCATTCCAGTGACCGGCGGCCATCCAGGGAGTGGAATGTTGGATGGTATAGGATCCCCGGGAAGTCAGGATGAGACATCCTGCATCCCCGCGTACCCGTTTGACCAAGGCTCGAAGGGCTTTCCGGGCGGCCTGTCGCGGGTGGTCACCCTGCTGGATCATCGTCGCCATCCATCTGGCCATTCCCATCCGAATAATGGATTCTCCGATACCGGTCATGGATATGGCCGCCCCTTCATTATTCGCATAGACACCGGATCCGATCAACGGTGAATCACCCACTCGGCCCGGCAGCATGACGGGCACTCCACCGGTCGAAGCCCCTGCCGCCAATGTGCCCTGCTGGTCCAACGCTACGGCCCCCACGGTGTCGTACCATCCCATTTTTTTGTAAAGAGACAGGGAGTGGACATTCCTTCCCGGTGGAGGCTTCACCGGGAGCCGTTTCCCGGCTTTACGAGTTTTGGGCAGTCGACGGAGACCGAAATGACGAGCCAAGCGTTTGGCATGGTGCCCGATGATCAGAACATGATCGGTGTGTGTCATGACCAGACGGGCTGCGGTGATCGGATGAAGGTACCCTTCCAGACCGGCTACGCCGCCGGCCGTCAAATCTTTGCCTTCCATCAAGGCCGCATCCATTCGTTGAACTCCATCCAGTTGCCGTAAGGATCCCAGCCCGGCATTGAACAATCCTGAGGCCTCCAAGAGTTGAATGGCATGTTCAACCGCAAGGTCTGCCGGTTGACCCCTCTGAAGAAGGTCATAGGATTGGCAAAGGGTTTCATGCAGGCATGCACAATGAGCCGGAGAGGGACGTCTGGCGCCCGCGCCTCCATGGATTAAGATGACGGGCGAGGATGTCTGTCTGGACTTGGCCAAGGGGACCGGTGCAATGCAAGTGAAAGGGACAGGTCTGTCTATCTGATTATTGAACGGCAGTGGGTGCCGTTTGTACGGCCTTCATTTTGTCATATACCACATACTGATTGCCACCCTTGGATTTGGCCACATAAACCGATTCATCGGAAGCCTGCAAGAGGTCTGTCACACATGGGAACGGGTTGTCGGGAGTGTGGGTGGCGATGCCGAGGGAAATCAAAACGGTCAGGGAGTCGCCTGGGGGCACGGCATGGACTGTCATCCGGAACGCCTCCAAAATTCGTTGGCAGACAATCTCAGCGGCCTCGGCAGACGTGTTGGGTAAAATCAAAACAAATTCCTCCCCTCCATACCGGCCGACGATATCGGTCGCCCGGGTTTTTGAGGCCAGAATGCGGGCGGCTGTTTGCAGGACGACATCTCCGATCTGATGACCATGGGTATCATTGATCGATTTGAATTTGTCCAGATCCGCGAAGACCACGGTCAGGCATTCCTGATGGGTGAGAGCTTGTTCAAAACAGTTTTCCAAGTCTTTGTCGAGCGAGGCCCGGTTCAGGGCTCCCGTTAAAGAGTCATGCCGGGTCAGTTCTTCCAACTGGGAATATTGAGCTTCCATGACCACCGTGCCAAGCTGCATCTCCTCGACCTGCTTTAACGTCTGCAGATTTCGTATCAGCAAGGCCTCCCGTGCATAGTCCAAAATGGCTTGCGGGTCGGCCCACGTGGGAATGTCTGTTTCAAAGATGCGGGCGGTTTCCGGTAAATGCTGTTTTGTGGTCTCAAGGACTTCACAAAAGGCTTCAGGCTTTAAGCCAAGACGGTTTTCGGCCTGGATTCGTAAATGCTGTAAGGTCGAGGGATGGGTTTCGCAGAGAAACACTTCGGCGATTTTTCCGGACAGGTGAACGGCATAGATAAACGGGGTCCGTTCGTTTCGTCTGGCAATTCGTTCAGGGTCATGGCTGCCGGTGACGGCCAAGCGAAAACGATCCGGAAAATTCCACTGGGTCAGCAGCCAGGCGCCGACCATGGCATGATCGAGGCCTAAGGTGTTTTGTTCGTGATGAACGCTCTCCTCATGGTTTGGAGAGTCAAACCCGTTTCCGGTGTAGAGTTCGGGAAAAACCTGATCTAGAGCCAACATCCCCAGATCCTGAAGCCAGCAGGACAGATACAGTTCCTCCACCTCCATCATTTGACAGGTGAAGCCCAGGACGCGTCCGACGGTTCCTGCGAGGAGAGCCCGTTTCCAAACCGACACGTAATCCAGCCCACGGCTTTTATGGG
>JBDIVP010000214.1:0-6298 GCA_039794325.1 Candidatus Inrsubterrania sp. | reverse complement strand
CCCTGGCCATCTCCCGGCATTGGATTTTAGGCTCCAGCTTCGGAAGCAAGATTGACCCTCAAAAAAATCGTGTGGTACGGTCTTCCTTGGGGTTTTTCCTAGGTGTGACAAACAGATTTGTCCACCTGGAAAACACCCCCTTCACCCCTTGTGCTTCAAAGCCCATGAATGCCGGAATGAGAGACTCGGTTGCCGAACAAATCGCCGCCCTGATGGATGAGGATTGGGGCATTAGAGAGGAGGCAGCCACAGCTTTAGGGCAGTTAAATGATGCCCGCGGGGTTCCCCCTCTCATTCAGGCCCTGCGGGATACCGACCGGGCGGTCCGGCAGGCCGCCATCGCATCCCTGACCGCATTGGGAGAGCCGGCTATCGTCCCGCTGGGGTTTTGCCTCCAGGATACCAATCCGCATGTACAGGAATCGGCATCCTGCATTCTCGCGACCATAGCGGACGGTCGTGTTCTTGAACCCCTGCAGGCTTCCCTCCTCAGTCCCAACTGGATCGTGCGCATGCACAGCGCCAAGGCCTTGGGTCGACTGAAAGCCCCGCAAACCATCGACACCCTGATTTTACTCTTACAAGATAAAGTCCCGGCGGTCCGCGAGGAAGCGGCCCTAGCCATTCAGGCCATGGGTGATACCGGGCTCTCCCCGCTAATGGAAAAACTGAACGACCTCAACTGGCGGGTGCGACTGCGTGCGGTTGAAACCTTGGGGTTGCTCCAATCTTCCGGTGCCGTCGAACCCTTGATGACACTGGTCCTCGAGGATCCGGACACGGCCGTTCGACAAGACGCCGTTCGCACTCTTGGAAAAATCGGCGACTCCCGCACCGTGCCTCTGCTGATGCAGGCCCTTGAGCAGCCTTCGCTGAAACTCCCAGCCATTGAAGCCCTGGGACAGATTCGATCACAAGAAGCCGTCCAAGCCTTAATGGCCGTCCTCGATCCCCTTCCGATTGCCGACTTTGTGGATCGCATGGAAGGATGCACCGATCCACGATACAAAGTGGAACTTCCTCCTCTGGAAGCCGCAGTGAAAGCCCTCGGGCAAATCGGTGACCCTCAAGCCATTCCGGTGTTGGTGAATGCCTTGAAAAGCACGTTGTTACGGCAGGAAGCCGCCGAAGCACTCACCCATTTTGGAACTGAAGCCAAGGACGCTCTTTTTGTGTTATTAAAAACAGGTCCCGACGAAAATCTTCGTCACCATATCCTGGAATGTTTATCGAAACTCGGCTGGCGTCCCGGACAAATCCGCCTCTAAACCGGATGAGGCAGACATGAGAACCACCTCCAAGGCGTTTTCTCCTCCGGCTCAGGAATATTGAATCACAACCGGTCAGATTGAAAGCCCTCCCATGCCAAAAGAATCCTTTGAAACCATAATTTCCGAATTGGACCATGAAGAAGATTGGCGACGGATGCGGGCCACCTCCACCTGCGTCAAAGGGGGGCCCAAAGCCATCGATGCCATCATTCATGCCATGGCCACCGGCACGTCCCGGTATAAAATTGAAGCCATCAAAATGCTGGCCCGGCTTCGTGACCCCCGGTCGGGATTGGCCCTGACCAAATGCATGAAGGATGAAGACGAACAAGTTCGTCAGGCCGCGATGGAGGCCCTGGAACATATGGCCGGCATATTGGACGAGAACACAGCCGGGGCCCTATTGGAATATTTAACAGACGACAGCCTGCAGGAACGGATTCGTGCTCTCCTGGGGGTTATTCCCTCTTCCATTGGTCCCTTGACCGAACAGCTCCGTGACCCGGATGAAACCACCCGGGTACGGGCCGCCGAAATTTTGGCTCATCTGTTGGATTCTCGATCCGCGGATGCCTTCGTCGATGCCATGAGCGACCCCAACTTGCGGGAGATTGCCACCGAAACCTTACGCCGTTTGGGGGCCATCAGAGACCGGATCGACGAGATCATGGATGACCTCCGAGCGGTGGAGGAATCCGAACTGAAGGAAGGCGCCAGACAGGAAGCCGTGATTCAACTACATCAGATCGGCCGGCCCGCCGTCGAAATTCTTCTGGAATATCTGGAAGATGATGACTGGGTTGTTCGAGAAGCCGCAGCGGATACGCTGGGGAAAATCGGCGACATGCGGGCGGTAGAGCCCTTAATGGCCAGGCTGCAGTCGGATAAGGATACGGGAGTGAAAGAACATGCCTTGAAATCTCTGGGACTCCTGGGAGACCCCAGACCGGTGGATCTGTTTATCGACGCCATCGCCATCCGCCCTCTTCGCGTATTAGCGGTGGAAGCCCTTGAAAAAATTAAAGACATTGAAGTCCTTCGGCCTCATATTGAGTTGTTCACACGACTCAAACAGGACCGGGACGGATTGATTTCCTATAATTCAGGGGTCATCCTTGACAAACTAGAGGCTGCCGCTGCACAAATGGACGAAACGGCTTGGGCAGGAAAGGAGTCATAACGCCTATGAGTGAACACAATCGGGTGGAACAATTATTGGCCGCCCTCCGGGACGACAATGAAGCCTTACGTGACCACGCGGCCTCCCGATTGGGTGCGATCGGCTCAGATGCCGTGCCCAAACTCATCGAACTGTTTCTGGAAGATGATTGTGTGATTCGGGAGGCGGCCACCAGCGCATTGGTGCAAATCGGGGAACCTGCGGTAGCCCCCTTGATTGAAGCTCTCCAGGAGGATGAAGAATGGGCGGTACGCGAACAAGCCGCCTCCGCATTGGGAAAACTTCGTGCCGCCGACGCTGTGGCTCCCCTGATGCAGGCCTTACGCGGCGACAAAGACGGCGCGGTACGAACCGCCGCCATCTGGGCATTGGAGCGCATTGGAGACCCTCAAGCGGTTCCGGCCCTGGTGGATGCCCTGATGGACGCCACGCTCCGTGAGGATGCAGCGCGGGTATTGAAAAAACTGGGGGATTCCCGTGCGACCGAAGCCCTGATTGAAGGACTGCAAGCCTCCAATTGGATCGTCCGCCGGCACGCGGCCGAGGCCCTCGGCAAAATCGGAGACGCCCGTTGCCTGGAACCGCTTATTCAGGCCTTGTCCGACGAAGATTGGCTGGTTCGCCGAAACGCCGCGGAATCCTTGGCCCGGTTAAAAGACTCCCGTGCCATCGACCCCTTGGTGCCCCTCTTGGAAGACGAAAATGAAATGGTACGGGACACCGCCGAAGGGGCCTTGGCCAGTTTAGGCTGGACGCCCGGCTCTTCACAGTAATCTTAGTACGTGGATGGAACTTTTTTTATAAGGATACAAGACGATTATGGCAAATGAAGCACCCGCAAAACTGATTTCCATTGGTCCCAAAGGCGGGGCCAAAAAAGACGGTTTCAATTTGGTTACAGAAAAGGTTACCGCAGTCAATTTGGAGACCAAGCAAATCGAAGTCGAATTGCTGGCGTATGACGGAAAAACCGTCCTCCTTGACGTGGCCGAGGAAGCTCTTGGCGACCTGCAAACCATCAAGGTTGGAGACGGGGCCACCCTTCGCGTCGTGGAGGAGGAAGGCAAGCGTATCGTCAAAAGTTTCCGCATCCGCCCCAAGGATCCCAATGTCCAAAAAGCGGACGCGGCACTACTGGATCTTAATGACACCCATTGGCTGAACCGGAAACATGCCGTGGAAATTCTTGGCGAATTGCGGGTGGAGTCGGCGGTTGAGCCGCTGGTCGAAGCCTTGAATGACGAAGTAGGAGATGTCCGGCAACGCGCCTATGAGGCGCTGATCAAAATCGGAGCTCCCAGCGTGCCCCATGTCATTCCCCTACTCGTATCGGAAGAAGACGACCTTCGCCAATCGGCCACGGAAATCCTTCGAAAGATCGGCAAACCGGCCGTTGAACCGCTGGCGACAGCCTTGGGTGACGCCGATGAAAAGCTCCAAAAGCGGATTATGAAGGTTCTGGACCGAATGGGCTATAAACGGAAATAGAACCTCAGGCCGGTCGCGTGCCGACCGATTTCCGCCCCACCGACACATAATAAAACCCCTGTTGCTGCATCCGGGGCGGATCATACACATTCCGCAAATCGATAAAAATCGGAGCCTTGAGGTTGGATTTGACTTGATCCAAATCGAGGTTGCGGAACTGGTTCCATTCCGTCACCAGCACGGCGGCATCGGCCCCTTCCATCGCATGATAGGCATCCCGGCAGGGCACCAATTTGGGCAACACCTTGAGTGACTCGGTCAGGGCTTCCGGATCGAAGGCTCTCACGGTGCATCCCGCCTTCATCAACTGATCGGCGATCTCCAAAG
The DNA here is from genome assembly GCA_039794325.1 of Candidatus Inrsubterrania sp. Classification (GTDB taxonomy): domain Bacteria; phylum Nitrospirota; class Nitrospiria; order Nitrospirales; family UBA8639; genus JACKFE01. The sequence continues at coordinate 2,032 of JBDIVP010000214.1, read as the reverse complement.
CCGGCGAATCCCGAATATCGTCCGTGTTGGGTTTAAACGACAGCCCCAGCATGCCGATGGTTTTTCCCTTGAGCTCACCCAATGCTTCGACGATCTTTTCCATCATGCGGCCCCGCTGTTGCTCGTTCACATACTTCGTCGCCTGAGCAATCCGCATGGAATAGCCGGATTTCTCGCCGATATTGATCAGCGCAGCCGTATCCTTCCCGAAACAGGATCCGCCAAAACCCGGGCCCGCATGGAGAAACTTATTGCCGATACGGTGGTCCAGCCCCATACCCTTGGCGACCAGCTGCACATCGGCCCCCACCTTCTCACAAAGATTAGCCATTTCATTGATAAAGGAAATTTTCGTAGCCAGAAAGACATTGGAGGCGTATTTAATGACTTCAGCAGTGGGAACATCGGTAATGACAATCGGGGTCTCAAGCAAATAAAGCGGACGGTACAGATCCTTCATAATTGCCACAGCTTCCGGACTGTCCGCCCCGATCACCACTCGATTGGGTCTCATAAAATCCTCAATCGCGGACCCCTCCCGCAAAAACTCCGGATTGGAAACCACACCGAAACTACACTCCTGAGTTTGATTCTCTTGAATAAGTTTCCGAATACGACCGGCCGTCCCCACCGGCACGGTGGATTTCGTGACCACTACCTTATAACCCGTCATCCGGGTCCCGACGTTTCTGGCCACTTCATCTACAAAGGAGAGGTCGGCGGAGCCGTCCGGCTGAGGAGGAGTTCCGACGGCGATAAAGATCACCAGAGCTTCGTCAACCGCCCGGTGCAAATCGGTTGTAAATTTTAACCGCCCGGCTTGAATATTCTTGGTCACCAGCTCGGACAGACCGGGTTCAAAAAACGGGACCTTGCCTTTCTCCAACGTGGCAATCCGCTGTTCATCCCGATCCATACATGTGACACTCACCCCGAATTCAGCAAAACAGGCGCCCGTAACCAATCCGACATAGCCGGTTCCTATAACACTGATATGCATACCTTACCCCTCCTTATTGATGCCCTTTTCGGTTTTCCAGAAGAATATCTGAAATGGACCTATCCTGTCCTATCAATGCCCCCTTTTGCTTGACACCTCTCAGGTCGGACACTAGAATTCATTCCTTTATACCAGGAATATCTCGAGCGGGAATAGCTCAGTGGTAGAGCATCGCCTTGCCAAGGCGAGGGTCGGGGGTTCAAATCCCCTTTCCCGCTCCAATCCTTCCCTCCCAATTATCAAATAGCTTAAACAGCATACCCGACCACTTAGTGCTCCTCAACCAAGGCACAGTTAAGGAGACCCGGTTCGCCATAAAGCCCACTCCACTGGACAGATTTCATTCACGGCAATTATTGTTCGGAAATGGAATGGGGCCCTGGACCACCCAAGCAAATGTCCTCAAATCGACTCGGATTGCTTCTTGTCAGGTATCGAGCATCTCCCAAAAAGACGGCCCTTCCCACAAGACAGAATAAAAGGCACACAGGGAACTTCTCCTGCCAATCATATCGGACAGACATACAGAATCAGGAAAATATTACAGATTCACACCGTATATTTTCCTGAAATTCGACAAATTTCTTGTCAACGCCTGGAAATTTATTTCCCAATTCTAAATAATAGAAACTTAAGGGCTGCTCCCAAACGGGAACCACCGGATTAGGGAATGGAACAACTTACCGGTGGGGAATGCCGATTCTTGAAATGGAGACGCAACCGGAACATCCCAATTCATAGACTGAGGGCAATGTCGTTTTGCGGTCTCATACGCCTATACGAAGAAAAGTAACCAGACGGGATATCTCCAGCGATCTGCCTGCCGATACCGCAGTCACTCCCTTAAAGGGCCAACCCATCCTCTCACTCCCATGCCCGGTCCCTCCCCCTGCCCACGAATATGTGTGATGGCGAGGCGCGCATTTGGTCGGAGGATTGGCATGACCTTCGCTCATTCCACGCATCGGTTGTTCTGGTTGGTCGCCGCGGCCATGGGGGTTTTTATCTGCGTCGGGGTCTATTCCTTTGTCT
>JBDIVP010000213.1:0-6322 GCA_039794325.1 Candidatus Inrsubterrania sp. | reverse complement strand
AACCATTCATATTTTTTCCCCTTCGCATCGATCGCTCTCACCGTTACCATATGCTTCCCTGCCTTGGGAGATGTCCAATCATAATTCCAAATAACCCAGGTATACGGGGAAAGGGGCGGTTCAAGATCCGCCGTCACCCAGGTTTTCTCCTGATCGAAACTCAACTGAACCTCCTGGATGGTCTCGGGTCCGCCAAACGCCACGCCCCGTAGCCGATGCTCCATGCCACGCAGGGTTTGATAATGTCCAGGGCTGTCGATTCTGGAAAAAATATGAATGGTTCCATCATCGGTCCACCCCTTTTGCTGCCAGTAACCTTTGTAGTCGCCATTATACACTTCGATCTCGGTAATCCATTTGACATTTTTAATCCCATATAAACCCGGCACCACCAACCGAACCGGAAATCCGTGATCCTTGGGCAACTTTTCCCCATTCATTAAATAGGCAATCATCACGTCATCCTGCATGGCCCGAGAAAAGGGAATACTGTCATGGTACCCGTCTGAAGCGCGAAAGATCACATCCCTGGCAGTTTCCTCATCGGCTCCGACATCTTGAAGCAAGGCTTTGAGTGAAATTCCCCTCCACATGGCATTTCCCAAGCTGGTCCCCCCCGGAAGGGTATCAATACACATCAGCGTCACGGCCTGATCGAACGATTCCCGGTTCAACACATCACGCCACTTCAGAACCATTGGAGTTTTAACCGCACCTTTTACCGCCATCCGCCATTGGGACACATCCAAATCCCTGGTGAAATTATAAGAGGCATCCATAAAATTCACGGTATAAAACTTATCATTGGGCGTGAAATACACCGTATCTCGGGGGGGCACGGCAAACATAGAACCCAAGTCGCATCCCGGCAATCCCAATCCCATGGCTGTCAGGCCCCCAAGTTTCAGGAAGGATCTTCGAGCCATCGGCCAGGAAAATTGGGAGAATAGATTGAATGGAATAGACATAATACTTATTATCTAATACCCTTCAGTCTTGGGCAACCAAATGAGAACATTTTCAATTGTGTGTCGTAAAGGGGAAAGGGACCACCAATGCGTATACTCGTCACCGGCGGGGCAGGGTTTTTAGGCAGTCATCTGTGCGAAACGTTGATTCAACGAGGCCACAACGTCATCTGCCTCGACAATCTCTTGACCGGGCGGGTCGAAAATATTTCCCCCTTAATGGATCATCAGAACTTCCGGTTTTTGCATTATAACGTGTGCGATTATCTCCATGTGGACGGGCAACTGGACGCCGTTCTTCATTTCGCCTCTCCGGCAAGTCCGCAAGATTATTTGGAATATCCCATCGCCACCTTAAAGGTCGGAGCCTTGGGGACTCACAAAGCGCTCGGCTTGGCCAAAGCCAAACAGGCCAGATTCCTCCTCGCCAGCACCTCGGAAGTCTACGGAGACCCTCTGGTCAATCCGCAGCCGGAAACCTATTGGGGTAATGTCAATCCCATCAGCCCCCGCGGTGTCTATGACGAAGCCAAACGGTTCGCCGAAGCTCTGACTACGGCATATCACCGTTTTCATGGACTGGATACCCGTATCGTCAGAATTTTCAATACCTACGGTCCGCGCATGCGACCGAACGACGGACGGGTAGTCTCTAATTTTATCGTCCAAGCGATCCAGGGGAAACCGTTAAGTGTGTATGGCGATGGTTCACAAACCAGAAGCTTTTGCTATGTTGACGACTTAATAGACGGCATTATCGCCCTTCTTTTGGCTCCGGGCGGAGAAGCCCGAAGCAACCAGAGCATGCAGGATGCCGTTCGGCGGGCCAAAATTGCGGCAGATCCCAATTCCATTCACAGTCCGGTCAACATCGGCAACCCCCGGGAACTGTCGGTTCTGGAAATCGCCAACACCATCATTCAACAAACCGGGTCATCCAGTGAAATTGCTTTTCATCCCCTTCCGATCGACGATCCCAAAGTTCGCCGGCCAAACACCGACAAAGCCAAAGCCCTGTTAAAATGGGAACCGCAAATCACCCTCCAACAAGGCTTAGCCAAAACCATTGAGTACTTTCAAAAGCTGCCTGATCTTGAAAAATGATTCATCTCAAAGCTGGTTGAGTATAATCAGCAATGATGAATTCACTTTATGGTACCTCTACGTCAATTGTCCTCCCCACGCACATTAGACACAAAATTGAGAAGACCAAGTCCTCAACCCATAGCACCGGATTCAATCTTCACCTCCGATAATTCAACAATTCAATTGGATGGGGTAAGAGCATCTCATTAAAACAAAGGGCTTGGGAATCAACTCAACCCATATTTTCCGACTAGCTCTAAAGCCAGAGCAATCGCTGCATGCCGACTTTCAATTCCCAGGTTGGTAAATATATGTTCCATGTGCTTCTGCACAGTCCGCACGCTAATATTCAGAATAGCGGCAATATCAGGATTCGACTTACCTTGAGCCACCCAAGCTAAAACCTCCGTTTGGCGAGGACTCAGGCCTAATGAACCTAGAGCGGAAATGGGGAAATGATCCAAAGATTCCTGCAACATCAGTAAGGTGTCCCCAGTGGAATTTCTAAGTATTCGAATCGTCACTTTTCCGTTATCTCCCTCCATTTCCAACTGATTCCGAACGTTTCCTGTACCCTCAAAATCTTTGGATTGGCCATGATTCTTCACCCAATCTCTTACCACCCCGCCAACCCGGTCACCACTCTTCAGACAACGATACTTTTTCAAGAGAGTCCGGGCAGGAGGAGTTGCCCAACGAATCTGCCCATTTCCCAATAATGAAAGCAATGGCTTATTGGTCTCCTCCAAGGCAATCCGCCGAGAAAGGAGTTCCTCCTGCAAGGCCGTAAATAAAACATTGTTCTCGAATGCCCTGACGATATGAGGTCGAAGGCAATCGAGCAACACTCGATCCCCATCGGAAAAGTCTTTGCGCCAACGATGAATGCTCAGCGTGATAATAGTCTTCCGACCATGAACCAAGGCAGTCGAAAGATGGTAGCGGATGCGGAAGGGAAGGTAAAATTCATTATGGAGAGCGCAGTGCTGAAATTTTCGGAGTGGAACGAAATCGGAAAGCCTTTTGGTAAGGCCATCCCCGCTTTGTTCAAAGTATGGGACGACAGGATTTTGGGCAGCATATTTGGCCAGAATGGCAAAGCCATCGGGTATCATTTGAAGAGTGGAAGGCGCCCATTTTGCGATGGCTTTTTTCGTTGAGGGATTTAATTCATTATAGGAATAAATATCCCCAGGAACGACAATCTTGAGTGCATTAACGAGATAATCGTGAAACTCTGAAATGGAACGTAAAGTAGAACAGTCATAAAGGAACCAAAGGAGGTTTTTCAGGTCCTTATGAGACAATCGCCTCACGCTCCCGCCTCTCAATGACTCCGTCCACGGGCAACCTGCCCTCTTTTATACGGCTTTCCTACTTCACACAGAGGAACGGATTTCGCCAAATCAGCCGACCAATTTCAACTATCTATTCCTTGCAGAAATCGAGAATACCATTCCTGGAATTAACTTCCAAGAAATCTTGTTCATTCATCCATCTTTCCTCCCAAGTTTACCCCTTTATAGTTAAATCCGTTACCAATTAAGGAAAGGTCCTAAAAGGTTTGAATGGCCAACCTCTAGACTTTTCTTAGGTAAAATTTTATACGCACCATGACGTATTGGGACATTTCTAAGCAATGAATATAGTCCCCAGCAGTTCATAAATACCCAAAAAGCATATTTAAACCGTCGTGTCAAAATGCACTCAAAAAACCGGAAGGGATCCACGGTCGCTCCTTAATAATTACTTCACTGCCTGAACAAAGGAGAAATGGTCTATGCGCACACAGCACCGAGTTCATTTACCTTATGCATGTTTGATTTTGATTCTAAAGTTCTGTCTGGTTGTGTTCCTGATGTGCGATTGGACCTCAAATGCACACGGAAATGAAATCTGGATACCACCTGCGAATAAACCGGCGGATGTCGCAGCCGGCAATTGGGCCATAGCAAACCTTGGGGGGAAAACGCATTTCGGGTTTCATATTCCGGACAACATGGATGTTAATGCTGCAGCTCCACAAGCCTCGATCATGATCATACCGACAAAAGACGGAGATGTAACCTATGATCTAACCTTGACTGTGGGACAAAACGGAGATACCTACAATTCTCCCTCTTTGACAATTCCGGCGACCGGCCTCGTCCACCCGGGTGCCGTCACCGGTCAATTGACAGAGATTGATGTCTCGGCAATTTTTTCTGGAGTTCCTCTAACCCCGGGGGCCACTTATGCCAGTTTACAATTTAATACGGCAGGCTTGGGACGACAGGTCTTAGGCATGCGTTTTCAATATGTAGGTCCAGGAGGTCCTCCGGGCGATCCAGGTCCAATCGGCCCACAAGGCGTTCCCGGCCCGCAAGGTGAGCCAGGCCCCCAAGGCCCCATAGGATTACCCGGCCCGCAAGGTCCTTCAGGTGTGGTCAGTTTCGATACGGGAAATACGGCCGGAGGCACAAATGCCTTAGCCAACAACACCACCGGAACCATTAATACCTCGTTTGGCCATGGTGCTCTGGATAGCAATACCATCGGATCCGCTAATACTGCTCTTGGAGCGGGGGCACTCGGAGAAAATGTGTCGGGGCAGGAACTAACCGCCGTTGGCGCCGAAGCCTTAAGTGCCAGCAATGGAAACTTCAATACTGCCATTGGAAGGAGCGCCATGCAATTCAACACCACGGGAGCTTCAAACACTGCAGTGGGATTAAAATCACTCCGCAATAATTCGATTGGCAGTTTCAGTACTGCCGTGGGGTTAAATGCACTTCAATTTTCAACGGGGAACTCCAATACAGCTATCGGGGCTGGGGCTGGGGGTTCTCTTACTGGAGGCAGTAATAATATTTATATTAATAATCCAGGAATGCCTTCTGAATCAGGGAGCATTCGGATCGGAACTTCTGGCATACAAACCAGCACGTTTATTGCCGGCATCCGAGGGGCGACCACTGGAGTGACTGATGGTATAACTGTTCTCATTGATTCCAACGGCCAGCTTGGGACTGTTTCTTCATCCCGCCGATATAAGGAAGATATTGTTGATATGAATGAAGTCAGTAGCCGGTTATTGGATCTCCGTCCGGTTACCTTCCGTTACAAGCAACCATTCAATGATGGCACCAAGCCTTTGCAATATGGATTAATCGCCGAAGAAGTAGCTGAGCGTTTTCCCGACCTTGTGGTATTTGGCCAAGACGGGCAGGCAGAAACCATACAATATCATAAGCTCACGACACTTCTTCTCAACGAACTCCAAAAGGAACACAGGCTCAATCAGGCACAAGAAGTCTTACTCCGAACCCAGATTGAGCAAACCCTAACCCTTTTCAAGCAAGTGGATGAATTGACCGCACAACTTACCAGGGTAAAAACCCAGACAGCCCATTGGGGAAACTTGATTAGCCGGCTAACACAGGTGGAAACACAGGAGAAGGGCATTTCGGGGCTGACCATGCAGATCAACTCATCCGAACAACCCTGGCCATAAGCCACGATTAGATCACCCTCTTTTCAGAAAAAAGGCGGATGGCCCTTCCCATCCGCCTTTTTATTCCCAATAGGATCCGCAATTGTGAAAATATATTTGCCTTAGTCAGAGAGATCCTTCTCCGGGAAATAGGAGCGGATATCCTGTACATACGTCCGGAACGGATCGGCCATCACAAATACGGGGCATCCACGAAATTGCAGGACGGACCAATTAATGACATACGGGGGAACACGATGCCTCCCCTCATGATGAGAATCATCGGACAACACTGACAATGGACGCTCGGTCAGATAGCGGACGGCTTCGCCACGGGCAAATGCCCGGGTATTCCGCGGAGGATGATATTTGGCCAATTGCACCGCCTCGGCCGTGATAAAACACGCCGCCTGCCCTTCATCCGCCAATCCATGATATAAACCCTCTTTCGAGTTGATATTGTGATATTCCAAATCCAAGCTCTTTAACCACGGATCGTCCCACGCTATCCCCTCCGCCTCACAAAACTGTTCCAATAACCAGAGCTTTGACGCCCAATCCACCCGTCCCACCACGGCCTGATACCCTTTTCGTAAGTCATTAATCACCCCTTCCCAATGACTCAGAACCCAATCTGTTTCGTCGTCTTGACCGGCCAGCCGTTTCGCCGCGGCCTCCCAAAAGATCTCTTGGATATCCAGTGCAGTCACATTTTTCCCCGTGGACAATGTCACCGGCCACCGGCGGCTTTGATCATGGGAAAGATCACGTAAGGTCCTGACCGGATCGTCAAGAT
>JBDIVP010000212.1:0-6347 GCA_039794325.1 Candidatus Inrsubterrania sp. | reverse complement strand
CTTGCAGGCTATTCACTCCGATATATCCTCGATGATTTTTCACAATTCCATAAACCATGGCCAACCCCATCCCCGTCCCTTTCCCCGATTCTTTGGTGGAAAAAAACGGTTCAAAAATTTTGCTCTGCAGTTCCGGAGGGATCCCTTCACCGGTATCGGTCACCCGAAGCACGACATAATCCCCCGCCTGCAAACCCGGAACATGGGCTGCCTGTTTGAGAGAAACCGTTTCATTCGTCGTTGAAATACGGAGTTCTCCCACTTTGCCCATGGCATCACAGGCATTGACCGATAAATTCATGACAACTTGGAAGATTTGGTTGGGATCCCCCACAATCCATGGGTGGACGGCCGCCGATTCTGTTTGAAAGACAATGGTTTTTTCCATTGTCCGGCTCAATAAGGCCGTCACTTCACGAATCACGTCGTGAAGGTTGACGGGGACATGATGGTGTTTACCCTGCCGGGCAAATCCCAGTAATTGAGAGGTTAATTCCCGTCCACGGTGAACAGCCCGTTCGATCACTTCCCCGACCTTCCAGACTCCGTCCTGAGCTTCCGTTCTGGCTTTGAGCAGACTGGCATGTCCCAAAATGGCGGTCATGATATTGTTCATATCATGAGCCACACCGGAGGCCAACCGGCCGATCGCTTCCATTTTTTGAACCTGGCGCAATTGGGTCTCGAGTTTGGCGTTTTCCATTTCCATTCGTTTCCGGTCGGTGACGTTTCGCGCCACCAGCAACGTATGGGGCTTGCCCTCAAACTTTACCGCTCGCTGAAAGGTTTCCGTCACAAGTTGAAGGTCCTGATTTCCCAGCAGCACGATTTCCTGCCACCCTCCCCTACCGGCACTCGGAGTATAGCCCCCGTCGCCTTCCTGTCCGGTCATCACACGTTCTGAAAGCAGGGTTCCAAGGGATTGTCCGATGATATCCTCAGGAGCATATCCCAGCTGACCTGCCCCGGCCACATTAATGTGCCGGACAATTCCTTCCGGGTCATAAATCACCAGAATATCCGGTAACATTTCAAACAATGCCTGAAATTGGGCTTCGGATTCCCGTAAATCGCTGGTCCTGGTTTCAAGCAAGTGTTCAACACGCGTGAGGACCCGCTCCCACCGGACTTTCTCGCAGAGTGATAAGACTTCGATAGGATCACAGTCTCTGGGCAGCACCAGATCCCCTTCTTCCAAAACAATGGGCGGAAACTCAGTGTCGGACATCGGTTGCAGCAGCACACAGATCGCTCCCGGCACATGCTTTTTACACCAACCCCAAAATGTTCGCCCGTTCCCATCCGGCAAGGGTTCATCGATCACCACAACATCGGGAACCAAATCTTCATCGGACATGTGTGACTCTTCCCCGGCGTGTATTCGCCTTGCTTTCCACCCTCGAGCTTCAAAGGCGTATTGCAGCGAAGCGAACTGCGTTTCACATGATCCCGCCAGCCACACTTCCAGGCTTTTACTTTCAAATTTATGGGCCAACAATCTGGCCACCGCCTGCCGAATACGCCACGGTTCGGCCGGCAGACCTAAAAAGGCGGAAGCACCTAGGTCTCTTAAGACCTGCTCCGCATCAGAGCCGGAATAGGTAGCCGAAACCGCCAAAACGGGAGGTGGGGGGCCTTGTGAATGAAAATACCGATGCAGCAATTCGCAAAAACGCCACCCGCTGATTCCGGGCATATGCAGATCCAAGACAATGCCATCCGGCACATGCCCTTCTTGAATCCAGTGCCAGGCCTGCTCGGACGACAAAAATGACATGACCCGATAATGGTCTTGCGTGAGGAAACTTTCCAACAGATGCAACTGGATCGGATCATCATTGACAAGCAACAGAGTTTTCGACATAGGCTTTTTCATCCTATCAACGGATTGACGTGGACATCCGTTTCCACGGGTTCTTCTTCGCTCAAATCAAAATGGGCGTATTCCACACCATTTTTCCCGGCGTTTTTAACCAAGTACAAGGCTCCATCGGCTGCCTGAATGAGTCGCTCCAACGGAAACGGATACGGTTCGGTCCACGTGGATACCCCTTGGCTCAACGTCACCGACAAGTCGAGGGTTTTATAACGAATCGGCTGATCGGCCACCACATGTTGAACACGCTCGGCCAACCGAAGGGCCTGCTCCGCATCACTGTTCGGCAACACCATCAAGAACTCTTCTCCTCCATATCGGCCGATGGAGTCATAGGACCGCAGACAACTCCGCATCCTTTGGGCCACTTCGATCAATACTTGGTCGCCCACAACATGTCCGTATGTGTCGTTCAGGGCTTTAAAGGCATCCAGGTCCCCTAAAATCACACTGACCGGCTGGTGTTGCCGGTGTGCCCGGTCCACTTCTTTGAGCAACACATCCAAGATCGCTCCGTGATTCAAAATCTGAGTCAGCGGATCCTGCATGGCCTGAATGCGCAGGGCTTCCCTGGTCGAAATGAGTTCATTCTGTAGATCGACAATCCGTTTTCCGGCCCGCAAGCGGGCATCCAGTTCCCCTAAATGAAACGGTTTGGTCAGGTAATCATCAGCCCCCGCATCCAATCCCGTAATAAGATCATCCGGATCGTTTCGACCGGTTAGGAGAATGATGTACATATAGGGAACATTGAGCCGTTCCCGAATGCGGTGACACAAATCAGGTCCACTGATGCCGGGCATCATCCAATCCATAATCGCCACATTGGGCACAGGACCTTCCTCCAAGAGAGCCCAGGCCGATATCCCGTCGGTAGCCGACACCACCTCATGTCCCCATTGACGAAGCCGGTACACAACCATATGCAGTGTTAAGGGATCATCATCAACAACAAGAATCCGCATAATTTTTCCAAATCCGGACTATAAAAGGTGAAAATTCGAAGTGTTACCGCAAAAACTTCAACAAACCGGTTTCGAACTGACGCATCAAAGTGGCCAAGGAAGCCTCCAAATTCATCTCAAGCGTCGCCAATTCCGAGGCAACCTTGGCAAAATCAGCATCCTCGTACCGGGAACGAAGTGTTTGGATATTCACCTCCAACAAATCCAGGCTGTCCGCAATAGCATCCAACCGATTGACGCGGGCCCCCAGATCGGCCCGAGCGTCCGTTATCTGCGATAAGGCCCGATCAAAGCTTCCTATGGATGCCCCGATAGCGCCCATGTCATTGGTTAGCAACGCTTCATGTAAATCCTGCAGATCCTGAAAAAGGTCGGTTTTGGGCCCGGAAAAAATCTGACTGCCGGGACTATTGGAGGAAACCGTTCGGCCATCTCCGATTTCGAGATTCACCGTTTCCGCGTCTCCTTGGTAGACATACCCCACCCGAACCAAAAATTGATCGCCTCCAGCCGGACCGCCCCCTCCATCGGCAATCGTAATATCCACACCATCCACGGAAAATGTGTCCCCTGACGTATAGGCCTGGCCTGTCAAGATTGATTGATTGGTGGTAAGGTTGAAGACATTGAACTCGCCTGGAGAAGTAAACTCAATTCGGTACAAATCCGGTTGCAAGGCCGAGGAAGTCCCCACAACAGCCGTAATGCCGGCCCCACCGTTATTGCCTGCCTGAGCGGTTCCCGTGACGGTTCCCAGAACATAGGGCTCGGTCTGCGTTTGACTCCCGGCGAACACAAAACGCCCGTTTAATTGGGTGTTGGCAATACCGGCCATCCCCAAAATGAGCTGCTGTACCTCCTTGGCGGCATTGCTCCGCTCCGTGGCCGACAGGGTGTCATTGTTCATTTGAATGGCCAATTCCTTGGCCCGCTGCATGGTGTAGCCGGCCGTTTCCAACGTACTGTCGGACAGATTCAACCGCCCTATCCCTTCACTCACCGTCAAACGTCGTTGTTCGGTCGTCTGCAACACATTTTGGAATTGACTGATCCGCTCTATCGCCTGAGGGTCATCCGACGGGCGATTGACCCGCTTTCCCGAGGCGATTTGTTCGTGCCGCTTCATAATTTGTCCGCGCAAGTCCCGGATGTTGGTTACCAGGGCCTCGACCTGCTGCCGTTCCGTCACGCGCATGGCCATTGCCCCTCCTCCCATTCGTTCACATCACCGGTACCCCCGATAGGCCTCCACATCCAAATGGCTTTCATCTACCGCCCCATTCCCAAAATGGTTTGCAAGAGATCATCGGCCACGGTAATCAATCTGGCTGAGGCTTCAAATGCCCGCTGGAAACTCAACAGATTTGTTAATTCTTCATCCAAAGAAACACCCGAGACCCTCTCTCGAAGTTGCTCAACCTGATTCAATTCCAATTGTTTACTCTGAAGGGCCAGTTCGGATTCCCTCGTCAGGGCTCCCGTATTGCCGATCGTGATCGTGTGATAATCATTGAATGTCACATTTCCGAATACCGCATGCCGCGAAGTGTGAAGCCCCACCAACGCCAACGCATTCTGATTGCCTCCTGGAACCGTTCCTGCAGACCCCGCCGCCGCAATCTGATCCGAATCGAGTGAGGTCATAGTAAATCGTTGAGCAGCCCCCCGGTGGGCGCTGAGAGAAAAGACATCCCCGGCCGCCGCCGGTCCGGTGATCACGACCTCCAAACCGTCAAAACTGATGGTTCCCCCGGACGTATAGGTTCCGGTCGTCACCGTGCTACCCGTCGAATTATTTACTACCGAGTAGGCCGTGGCACCGGTGAACAGGACTGAATAATTGTCGAACGTCAACAGGGTCGGGTCCCCGATGGAAACCGAGGTGCCCGAAGCAGTCCCGCTATTCCGGCTTCCTGCTATTGGCGCATCAGGGAGCAGCGGGGAGAAAAACTCCTGATTCGTGCTTCCATCCAAGCCGAAGCCGGATCCATGTTGTTGATTAAATTCCACGACGAGGACCGCGGCCAGGCGATCCACGCGTTCTTGTAATTCCACCATATCCGTGTCACGAAGTTGAAGCAGACCGCCGATCTTTCCACCGTTGATATTGGCACTGATCGGCAAAAGATTTCCGTCACTCCGAACAAACGCAACATCCTGCATCGGAGGATTATCGGCCTGGGGAGTGCCGGCTAGGGCATTGGCGTGGTTCCCGCTGACAAGCAAATGGCCCCCGGCCATAATACCGATTCCGTCACGCAGGGTAACCAGCTCCAAATCAATCAATTCGGCCATTTCATTAATCAGGACGGCTTGCTGATCCCGCAGATCAGGAGCTTCCCGGCCACTGGCCTCCGCCTTGAATATCTGATCGTTCAAGGAGGCGATCCGGATGGCCAGCCCATTCACCGTCTCGATGTGGCGGCCGATTTCCCCATCGGCATCCATCCGGATCTGCTCCAACCCTTTCGCCACCCTTACGAAATGATCTGAAAGTGTATGGCCCTTGGTCAGGAGGACCGTCCGTTGAATGGCACTTTCCGGATTCGCAGCAACATCCCGAACTCCATTGAAGAATCCGGTAAGGGTATTGGACAGCCCGGATTGATCGGTTTCAGTGAAAAGCCCATCGGCCCGCATCAGCAGGTGATGGCGTGATGACAGAGCCCCCAATTCCTCCGTCACAGTCGTCAATTGTTTTTCCAGGAAGGTGTCGACCGTTCGTCGGATTTGTCCAACCTCCACTCCGCTTGCCACGACCCCTTGAGCGGGGCGTTTGGATTCGAGAACCACTTCTTGGCGCGAATATCCTTTGGTATTGATATTGGCAATATTATGGGCAGTGGTCGCCAAGCCTTGTTGATGAGCCTGAATACCTGTTTTGGCAATATTGAACAAGTGCCCGATAGTCGCCATACTCTTTTTATCCGTGAAAACTGACCATTCCTGGGGTATCCTGCGTACGCCACGTTCCCCGTTCTTCGTACACGGCTACCTGCCCCAAACCCGAAAGCATTAACCTGACCGCTTCACCGACTATCTGCCGTCCTCGACGAATCAATGTCTCATTTTTCCGGCCTTGCGCCCGGATGCGGCCGGAAATGAGTTCGATATCATCACACAAGGTTTCCCATTCCGGATTAAGCCCCTTTCCACCCTGCCTGATCAACAACCACCAATTCCTGGAATCCTGCGTAAACATCAAGGGCTCCACCAAAGCCATCACTTTCCCTTCCAGTTCGAATAATACGTTCAGCACCTGTTCTTTCTCCATGAGAATGTGTTCGATTTTTTCACGGTCGAGCCTTTTCATCGCCGATTCTTCATCCGCAAGAATGCAAAGCATCGCCCGCAAAGAATCAGCCAACTTATTGAGCAGGGGGCCGATTTGGTCCCATGAAAGCGGATGGGACGTTCCGTCGATTGATGGATTAACCAATGTCATTGGATATAATCATTATCCCGCCAGGGCGTTCATAATCGTCTCCCGGATCATCAAATCGGAT
>JBDIVP010000211.1:0-6352 GCA_039794325.1 Candidatus Inrsubterrania sp. | reverse complement strand
GGCAATCGCGGGAAGAAATGCACCAAACCGGCCCCCATCGACGTGACCCCCAATGTGTCGTGGATTCAGAACATTCTGCAGTAAACCGGGAATTCGTTTTCTTCCTTCCCCTGAAGAACCCGGCTCGAATAAAGAGCCGGGTTCATGATCCGTTGCAAACAGTCCCCCCTTCCGTCAAGCGACCGCCCACTTCGGGGCGCCCCCTGTCAAAAAAACCTTTTCTCACCAACTCTAAGGGTTACTAACTCGACTGTGGAATAAAGATAAAATCCCCCAGGCTTTCATGGCCGGCAAACTGAATGGGCCAGTAGGTGGGAATCTGTTCCATACGATAGCGATTGGCCGCATTGACAACACGGGTTCGGATGGCCAGAAAGAGGCGTTCTGCCTCGAGAATGGTTTGATTTTCCTCCAACACCTCCAACAGGGCTCCCGTAAACACCGAGTGCCCCCCTTCCCCGATATCGAGAACAGGATGTTCCCCCCCGGAGGTTAAGGCCGTCCGGACACGCTTTTGCGCCACGGTTTTCAACATCGCCATTCTGGCTTCCTCAGAAAGGCCCGGACGCAGCTTGGCCAAACTGGAACGAGTCAACTTCCCGGCAAAACAGGAATCCGCGATCACCATGATATGTTTGGCCGACGTCAGTTCCAACAGATCGGTAATACTGGGAGTCAAAATCCATTCTGACGTATCATCCAGTTCCGCATCCACCGGAATCCAATAGCCACGGTCGATATCGGACTCCAAATGTCCGTGCCCCGCATAATAGACCACAAAATTGTCGTTTTCCTTAAGCGTTTTCCGAAAGTGATTGAGCCCCTTCAAAATATCCCGTCGGGTGGCATTCTCCAGGAAGGTCACCTCGAATCCATACCGGTTTTTTAAGATATCCGCAACGGCCCCGGCATCCGCCACGGCATTTTGCAAAGTATTCCAATGTTCATACCGATCATTTCCGATCACCAGGGCGTAATACCTGCCAAACACTTCCCGATCCTCGTCCGACAGCAACGGTCCCAAAGGGACCGTTTGTCCAGCCACCAACTTAAGTTTTTTTGCCGCACGCTTATCTTGGATATCAACGGCCAGAATCTGCACGGCATGAGAATCATCCATCGCCTGTAACGGTGGAAAATCCATTGTAAAGAGCCCTTGGTCATCAACCTGCACGGACTGGCCGTTGATCGTCAGCGACCGCAATCCCGCCGGTGCCACTACCCGCCCTGAAATACGTCGGGATATTCCCAAGGGCACGGAAAGACTGGGGACATCCTCAACCACGGAAATGCCTCGGGTCAAAGCCACTGGCGGATCAATAATGTCGATCGCAGGGCCCTCGAAACCCAAATCAACAGGAGGGGTCGAATCCAACTGCCGGCTCCGTTGGGCGGATTCTTGTTCCAATGCCGCGATCCGCTGATTTAAACGCTCGATTTCCAACTCCCGTTCCCCGACCGTCACACGTTGCTGGTCCACTTTCACCCGGACGGCTTGCAATTCTTGTTCAAGACGCTCCCGTGTAGTGTCCTGTTGGGACTCAGCCAATACCCGCTCCAACTCCCGCAAGCGTTGACGCATTCCCTCCGACACTGTGGTTTCTTTGGACAGTCGTTCTCTGAGTTGCCGGAGTTCCCGTTGCACTTCTTCATGCCCGGTTTCCTTGGATTGAATTAGTTGTTGCAAGCCATCATATTCACTTTGGAGGGCCGACAATTTCCCTCGTTCGGTTTGCACCTCATCCGAACGCCGGTAAAATTGTTCCCGTAAATGGGCCAGTTCCTTTTGAATGTCATCGATCTGAGCATGCAAGCGAACAATTTCTCGCTCCCGTTCATCAAGGGTCTGTTCCAACTGATAAATACGATTGCTCGATTCGAGATCCCAAAGCATGGATAATTCCGACTCACCCAGCCCGGAGGCTTGGGCATACCACTTGAACGCCGTTGAAGTGTCTTTGGAAACCCCCAGACCCTTCTCATATAACCGCCCCAAGTTCATAGCAGCCTGACCATGGCCCTGTTTGGCGGCTTTCTCATACCAGACCGATGCAAGGGCATAATCGGGATCTCCCGTCGGGCCTTTTTCATACAGCGTACCTACAAAATATTGTGCTTGCGCATCGCCATCCTGTGCCGCGTCAAGCCATATTTTAAGTGATGTTCGATAGTCGGCACGATCCTCTTCCGTAAATTCCCCCCCTCTGATGGCACAGTCCTGTGCCGTGGTGCGAATCGGCCGTCGGGAGGTGACATAGGTCACGTGCGTCCCGATGCGACGGAGCTGCCCGGGCAGCAAACAGTCGACGATGTCATACTCATCCATTCCCATTTGGAGAGCTGTGGCAACGGAGTTTTCATCCTTGCCGTTGGACACAAAACCGTTCCCGGATTGGCTGAGACATCCCGAAGCGATCAAAAACCATGCACAGAGCACAATCCCAAACACACCCATCAAGGGTCGATGGTAAGAGAGGAACCGCTGAAGGGTCGCCATCATGAACCTTCCATCTCCGGTTTGATAAGGAGCGATAGTATACCGGCAGCCTCAAACCGGATCAATAAAAATGTCCCGTGGAGTATTGTAGATATTGGAAGAATCTCTTATAGTACCCCGTTTTTTGAGACTTTTCCATTGAGATATCACTAGTTATAAGTGGGGGGAGGGATAGGTATGATTACTTCATCGGAGCTGCAGCACACGGTTCAACGTTTCTATCGTTCAATATCAATTCGTCGAGCCACCAGGAAGTCAAACCGACGTGCGTCATACACCATCTTTGCGTGCCAAAGACCAGCCTCCCTGGCGGTAGTACTCATCTCCGTTTTATTTCTTCCCCAAACCATTATAGCCCAATCCCTGGACCAAGCCATACAGGGTCAACTCGGATTGGACTGTCTTGGTCTGACGGGCGGAGGTTCGGCCGTCGGCCTAAGTCCAGAGTTGAATTCCATTTGTGCGGGCGGCAATAGTACCGGATCCGGCTCTTCATCAGGCGGAGGCCTCGGGTCGGCTCAATCATTGGGCGCCACGGTTGAAAATCGGAGACAGGAACGTTTGGAAGGAAAACAGAAAATTGGCAATCATATGACCTTTTCGCTGGGAGAAGGTATCGGCCTCTTTTTCTCCGGCAATGTGGAAGCGTTGAACAGAAGTCGCACAGCCTTTGCCGACGGGTTTGATTCCACCGTGTTGGGAGCCACGGTCGGCGGAGACTATCGGCTCTCCAATCAACTGTTGGCTGGACTGGCCTTGAATTATGTCAACCGTGACGGAAGGTTTGATGGCGGCGGCGACTTTTCGACCAATTCCTATGGATTTCTCGGGTACACATCCTTCATGCCGACACCCTCAACGTTCCTGGATGTAAGTGTTGGATACACCAGACACAACTATCTTCTTGCCCGACCCACCTCCTTTGTGGAAGCAGGAAGCGGAGATTCCATCGGAGGCATTGCCTCCAGCAATACACACGGCAATGAATTCCTCCTCCGGGCCGTGGCCGGTTACGATTTTACCTTCAAAAATATGACCATCGGCCCACGAATCGGACTCAATTATTCAAATCTGAGTATCGGCAGCTATGCCGAAAACGGAGGTGGGGGGCTGGGCTTGTCCTATGACAACCAAACCGTGCATTCCCTTCAAAGTACCATCGGCGTTCAAGGCACCATGGCCGTCAGCACCTCGTATGGGGTGTGGGTGCCCCAAATGTCAGCTGACTTCATCCATGAATATGAAAACGATTCCCGCTTAATTACGGTTCAATTCACGGGAGATGGACGGGACAACCCTACTCGCTTTACTTTTCAAACAGACAACCCGGATCGAAACTTTTTCAATTTAGGTCTTGGGACGGTCTTGATCCTGCCGAACGGGATTCAGCCGTTCGTCAATTTCCGGGCCATGGTCGGCAACAATCAATTCGAAAACTATGTGGGAACCATCGGGATCAGGATTCAGGGAACCTAGCCTCAATGCACGAAGGGCAGCCACCGGGGAACCATTTACCAGAGGGCATTAATCGTTTCGGCAGGTCTTCCATATCAATATGGACCACAATCGAGCATTCGACCGGTTTCTAATAACTGCGGAAGACCTGCCATTCGGTCATCCCATCACCTGCAAATAGCCTCGTAAAAGATCTCTCCGGGCAACAATCCCCACCAGCTTGCCGGTCGAATCGACCACCGGCACGCGAATCAAATGGTTATTTTGCAGAACGTCGATCAGCGTCATCACATTGGTATCCTGGGTGACCGACACCGGATTGGCGGTCATTAGATCACCGGCGGTTACGTCGTCCAGCGTTTTCCCCCTCCGCAACGCATTCAGCAAATCAAATTCTGAGACAATCCCCACCAATTTTGAATTTGCGTCAACAATGGGAACCGATCCGAACCCATCCATCATATAGGAGGCCAAGACCTTGGCCCCCTCATCCTTAGAGCCCGATTGAACGGCCCGCTCCATAATACTGCCCACTGTTAATTGTCCGAACTTGCTCGCCCGCAATGCCGCAACATCTTCCTTCATATGTCCCCTCCAAAATAAGAAACGGTTTGAGAACCCTCGTTTTTTAACCCAGAATCCGCCGGAGCACAAGACAAGATAGGGTCTCTCCCTCTGTCATTTCGACCAACTGGGAGAAATCTGTTCAGTCTCTTGGTGCGAAGATTTCTCGCTCTGCTCGAAATAACAGGTGACCATCACCCCGATCCCCCGGTAATAAACCGCCGGTATTGTACCTGACTGATCAGGCTCGAAAAAGATCCTTTTGATTACAGACCGTTTCAAGGACCCCTTTTGAATCCTGCCAATCCTTAAGTTTCAGGTCCTTGGCTATCCCCTCATCCCAGGCATCTCTCGGAATCATCCCCACCAGCTCACTTTCTCTGACCTCGATATGAAGCCGTGCAGCTTCCCGTTCCACCGCAGAATAGGCGGTGCGAAGTGATGTGAGGCGAAAATCCGTGAGATTCATGGATACCTGCACACACCCATGTGAGGGCATGGGTATCCCAATGGCCTTTAATGCCGGGTAACCGCCGCCTGAAGTCCGAACGGTCCTGGCAATGGCCTGTGCGGCGCCAATATCCTGACTTTCCAACATGATATTAAAAGCGATTAAAAAAAACCGGGCTCCAGTGACCATGGCACCGGCCGTCGGATGTATCCGGGTAGGCCCAAAATCCGGAATCCATGCCGGATGAAGATCCATGCGCTGCTCCAGCCCGGCCAACCCACCCCGACGGATTGTTTCCAATGCCCTTCGCTCAGAGTAGCGGCAGGACTGCTCATAGAGAAATACCGGAATTCCCAATTCACTCCCCACCCGTTCACCCAGTCTCCGACTGGCCTCCACACACTCTGCCATCGTGACGTTTTGAAGCGGAATCCATGGCACCACATCGACCGCCCCGATACGGGGGTGTTGCCCCGAATGAATCCGCAGATCAATCAACTCCGAAGCTTTTTCAACCAGCCTGAAAAGAGCCTGGTGCATGGCGTCCATTTCTCCAACAAGCGTAAACACGGATCGATGATGATCAAGATCGACATGGCGGTTCAACAGGGCGACATTCGGCATCGCTTCAAGGAGGGCTGTGAACTCTTGAATCACCCGTTCATTCCGCCCTTCACTGACATTCGGCACGCTTTCAACCAATTGTGTCATCGTGCATCCAAGCTCCTCAAACCCTTCCACCCCTTTTATTATGGGAGGAGACGGCCATCCAGCTCCCTGTCATCGAATTCCTTGACATCGAAAAAAAACGCGGTTTATAGTCAAAAGATCCAAGCGGTCAATCTCCCTCCGGCTCCATCATAAGCACGGGAGCGGATACCTCTCACCATTATCGTGTAACAATTTTCTTATTGAACGGACTCGATAAAGAGAGGAAACACTTCACTATTCATGACCAACATAACACAACATTTCATCATAGATAATAGGTGAACTCATGACCACAACCAAACTGGAACCCGCCACGGCCTTGGCCGAACTTCGAGAAGCTAAAACGGATAAAGTCACTCTTGTCGTACTGAGCGGAGACATGGATCGGGTCATGGCCGCCCTCATCATCGCCACGGGAGCCGCAGCCATGGGCATGCAGGTGACCATGTTTTTCACCTTCTGGGGCCTGAACGCCATTCGCAAGGAAAATGTCAGCAGCTCGCCCAAAGACTGGCTGCGGCGCGCATTTGGATGGTTAAACAAGGGAGGGGCCGACCGACTCCCGCTCTCTCGGTTTCATTTCGGCGGCCTGGGAACCACCATGATGAAAAAAGTCATGAAAGACAACCGGATGCCGGGAATTCCCGAACTCATGGAAACCGCCCAGGACCTCG
>JBDIVP010000210.1:0-6381 GCA_039794325.1 Candidatus Inrsubterrania sp. | reverse complement strand
CGTGGGTGTCATTGGGGGAACAGCACCAGGTAAACGAACTGTCGTACCGGTATTGATCGTGATACACCCGCTCCCAGGAGCGATCCGGATATTCGCCCAAGGGATTGCCCACTTCAATGACCGGCTGCAAAGCCGTCAACGCCAGCGCTTTATCCGCCAACGCCACCGCCGCTACGGTCCCCGCCGAGACCTTTAAAAATTGCCGTCTAGAAAGAAACATTGAGAATACCTCCTGGTTAAATACTTCTCATGACGAGAGAAAAATTCATGTCTTCGGCAAAGCTCCCTTTGCCGTTTATGTTTCACCCCCCTTCAAAGAATTTTCCCAAGACCCCGCTTACAAAAAAATTGCTGGCTGATTAGCCTGGCTCATTGAGTCATAGCAAAGGCTATTCCGATCATAAAAAAAATAAAAAAACAATTTAAGTTACTGAAAATTAAGGAAAAATTTTAAAAACATTCATTGGCTTAAAAAGAGCAAACAATCTGAAGCCTCGAAAAATAGATGTAAAATGATTGAAAAACGTGAAATTTCGCTGTTTTAGAATATCGTGCATTTAAAAAAAGTTTAAAATTAGTTTTTGATGGTGCAATTGTGCGAAATATTAATAGGGAGATTAATAAAACTTTTTACTTTTAGCGTTTAATGACGTAGCACTATCTAAATTTTGATGATTAACAAAAAATGATTATATTGAATTTATTCCGTGAAATGCCTATTTAATAGGCATGAAATAAATATGATGAGAATGATAATTTTTCATTTGTTAATGATTCCGCTATTTGCGTGAGGTGGGGGTAAAATCCAGAGAGGCTGATTATTCACCGCTGCAGTTTGTCGAAAGGCCAAGAAGGGAGAGCAAGGAGCCATTCCCTGCACCACGGTGTTTCAGCAGGCAAGGAATTCACTAAATCTTTATTCCCTGAACGAAATGGCCCTGTGAGAACCATCTGCCCATACAAAGATGATATAGAGAGGCACTTTTAGAGGGGGAGGTGGGAAACCAGGAAAGAGGATCGCACGAAAAGCCTATGAGGGAGGCCCCATCGGAAAAATATGCCGGTAAGGAACCCTTCTGCCTCACAAGTAAAGAATTTTTCAAGTATCAGATTAGGACTTGGCTTCTTGATATTCCGAATACCAGGCCATCTGTATGGCCTCAAGTTTCTTTTCATTGGATGCCTTCGGATCATCCTTGAAATCAGGCAACGCAACAATCCAGGTGTGTAAATCGGTAAACCTGACCGTCAAAGGATCAACGCCAGGATGTTCTTCTTGTAACCGAATTCCAAGATCTTCTGCGTCATTCCAGGTTAATTCTCCAGGCATACTCCGCCTCCATCCTTAAGGTTAGAAAGGGGGCTTCAGGAAATTGAGACATATTTCCTATAGACCCCTACCCGTTATTTCATGACATCCGAGAGCTTTTTGCGTTCCAGTGCCTCTTTGAGCGTTACATCCATCAACACTTCAGCCAAATGATGTGTGAACTTTTCCACTTCGGAGATGCCTGCCCGAATTTGCCTATGATCATCGGACTCTTTCGCTTCCCGAAGTTGCTGAAGCACCCGCTCAATTCCCTGGATTTCGCGATCTCGAATCAAAGTTCTACCTCGTACCAAAGCCTTCTCAGTCGCCGCAATAATGGCATTAGCTTCATTGCGGGCCTCGATGACTTGCCGGGCCTTTATATCTTCCGATGCAAATTGAAAAGATTCTCGGATCATCAATTCGACTTCATCATCGGACAACCCATGAGTGGGTTTAACCTGCACCGACTGAGCCTCTCCCGTTCGAATATCGCGTGCCGTCACATTCAAAATCCCATTTGCATCAATCAGAAAATTGACCTCAATGCGAGGAACCCCCGCAGGAAGAGGAGGAACTTTCAATTGAAATCTTGCCAGACTGCGGTTGTCTCTAACCAATTCCCTCTCCCCTTGGAGGATGTGAATGTCCACAGATGTCTGGCCATCGACATAGGTCGTAAACATCTCCTTGGCACTGGTCGGAATCGTGGTATTTCTCCGAATGAGGGTGCTCATGACCCCTCCCATGGTTTCTATGCCAAGGGACAACGGGGTCACATCCAACAACAACAATTCTTTCGTATGCCCCCCGAGGATGTCGGCCTGAACAGCGGCACCAAGCGCCACCACTTCATCCGGGTTAATTTCGCAATGAGGTTCCCGTCCAAATAATTCTTTCACCAGAAGGCGAACCAGCGGCATGCGCGTACTCCCGCCGACCAGCACGACCTCATCAATCTGCTCAGGGGTTAATCCGGCGTCCCTGAGCGCCATGCGACAGGGGGCCATGGTTTTCTCGATCAGATCGACCACGGCCGACTCCATTTCCTGCCGGCTCCAATCCCGATGATACGTTCCGGTGGGGAGATCGATAGTCGCGGTGGTAGTGGGCTGGTCCGACAATCGGATTTTCACCTGTTCAGACTCCAGCCGGACGGCCTGCATCATCTCCGGGTGCTCGGTAACTTTCACTCCCAAACGATCCAGAATATCCTGAGCCATGATATCGACTAACCGTTGATCGACATCATCGCCCCCAAGATGAGTATCGCCGTTTGTGGATAGCACTTCAAAAATTCCACCCTGTAATTTCAAAATGGAAATATCAAAGGTTCCGCCCCCCAAATCATATACGGCAATCAGTCCCTGTGTTTTTTTCTGGAGCCCATAGGCTAAGGAGGCCGCGGTCGGCTCATTGATGATTCGCAGGACTTCAAGACCGGCAATCATACCGGCATCCTTGGTCGCCTGCCGCTGACTGTCATTAAAATAGGCTGGCACGGTAATGACTGCTTTTGTAATATCCTCTTTCAGATATTTCTGCGCCCGATTTTTCAGATCCTTAAGAATCATGGCGGACACCTGAGGGGGGGAATAGGACTTACCAGCCACCTCAATTCGAATGACCCCATTTTTTTCGTGTAACCGATAAGGGAAATATTTCAGCTCCTCTTTCACATCATCCAGGCTTTTTCCCATAAATCGTTTCACCGAATAAATGGTTCGCGATGGGTCGCGAGTCAAATGAGCTTTCGCCGGTTCTCCAACAATGAGTCCATTATCCGTAATCCCGACAATCGAAGGGACCTTCGCCTGCCCACGATCATCGGCAATAACCCGGGGCTGGCCGTTATCCATATATGCGACCAACGAGTTGGTCGTTCCAAGATCAATTCCAACAATTCGACTCACGATAGTTTCCCTCGTTATTTACCCTTCAATGGTTTCAGACAAATCCGATACGATGTTCCGCACGTATGTGCGGTTGGATAAAATTTCCTGCATCTCCCGGAGGACTTGAGGTTTTTCTTCAGCGCGCGATTCTCCCTCAGCCCCTGCGATGGACAGGCTATCCCACTCAACAAATTTTTGCTTGAGAGCCGACTCCATTTCGACTTGCCGTTGTTCCAGGTGATCCCGCTTTTGCTGAAGCTTTTCCCGAAGTTGGTCTCGCTCGGATGAGGGCCCGTCCTGCTGGGATAATTCCCGATACGTTTCCACCTCTTCCTGAAGTTCAAGAATTTCCTCGAACAAGTCAGCCGGAGGATTGGAGCGAATATCTTTGACGGCTCCCGCCTCGAGACGGATGAGATATTCGGCACGTTGAATGGGATCTTTTAATGTACGATAGGCGGTATTCAAAAACGCCGAATTTCCCAAACTGATGGTTCGTTCGGTTTCATCCTTTGTGGAATAAAAATCCGGGTGAAAGGTCCGACTCAACTGGTAGAACGTATGTTCCAATTGCTTCTCATCCAAATTCAAATGGCGAGGCAGTTGAAAACAGGCGAAGTAATCCAGCTCCTTTGACAGCGGCTGAACCTTCACGCACTGCCCGCACAGATACTCTCCCGTCACTTCCGATTGACAATGCCAGCACATACTTCTAGCCATCGGGAGATCACGGGATTTACCGGCGGTCCCGGGTTGGATTCTCATGGTGCTTTTGGCTCCTTTTGCAAATCAGGCATGGTCGACTGCCCCATGCCCGATTCAAACCCTTCGATTTCGGCGGAACGACAACGATAAATTTACGCTGAAAAGGATTCTCCGCACCCACATGTCTTGGTCGCATTCGGATTCACAAATTTAAATGCACCGCTGACAAGATCCTTTTGATAATCCAGCGTCATCCCCTGAAGATAGATGGCACTCTTGGCATCCACGATAATTTTAACCCCATCAATCTCGGTGACCGTGTCGAACTCACCGATTTTTTCGTCGAAATTGATCGTGTAACTTAGGCCCGAACACCCTCCTCCCTTGACACCAAGTCGTAATCCGCCTTCCGTAATGCCTTGCAAATCCAAGAGGCGCTTAACCTCTTTCAACGCGGATTCCGTTAATGTCACTGTGTCCGTCGCTTCGGTTTCCTTTGTTTCCATAAGACCCTCTCGATTTATATTTTCCCTACCTGAAAATTCAGGCCCTGGAGCCCCTCCCTATTGCCCGTCTTTCTTTCCGTTTATTTTCTTTTGATAATCACCAAGGGCGGCTTTAATTGCATCTTCTGCCAATACCGAACAATGTATCTTGACAGGCGGCAGATTTAATTCCTGAACAATATCCGTATTTTTAATTTTTTGAGCATCCTCGATGGATTTACCCTTGAGCCACTCGGTCGCCAAACTTGAACTGGCAATAGCCGACCCGCATCCGAAAGTCTTGAATTTTGCGTCAACAATGGTATCGTTCTCGACCTTAATCTGAAGCTTCATCACATCTCCGCATTCCGGAGCTCCCACGATACCCGTTCCCACGCCATCTTCATCCTTTTTGAAACTTCCGACATTTCTTGGATTGTTGTAATGATCCACCACTTTATCACTGTACGCCATAATGCCCCTCCTTATTTAATCATTTCCTATTTTCCAATCATATTCCTGCGATCCCAATACGACCATGAACGGCAGGTGCTCCACTTCTTCAAATTAATGCGCAGCCCATTGAACGGTTTTCAAATCAATGCCTTCTTTGGCCATTTCATACAAGGGTGACATTTCCCGAAGATGGTTGACGGCCTTGATCATCCGATCAATCGTATATTCGATTTCTTCATCCGTATTGAATCGACCCAACCCAAACCGGATTGAAGAATGGGCCAGATCGGATCCCACGCCCAGCGCCCGCAGCACGTACGATGGCTCCAACGTGGCAGAGGTGCAGGCGGATCCTGATGACAAGGCGATTTCCTTCACCCCCATTAATAACGCCTCCCCTTCCACGTAGGCAAAACTGATATTCAAATTTCCGGGCAGCCGCTCGGTAGGATGCCCGTTCAAATATACTTCATCCATCGCACCCATAATGCCTTCCTGCAGACGATCCCGCATTTTGGCAATGCGGACCGATTCCGTGGCCATCTCCTGCTCACAAAGCTCGCAAGCCTTCCCGAAACCCACAATCAGAGGAACCGGCAACGTCCCTGAACGCATTCCACGTTCGTGCCCACCGCCATGAATCATCGGCTCCAGCCGAACCCGCGGAGCCTTTCGGCGCACATAAAGAGCCCCGATTCCCTTCGGACCGTAGATTTTATGTGCAGAAAAGGACATTAAATCGATCCCCATTTCCTGGACATTGACCGGAATCTTCCCTACACCCTGGGTGGCATCACAATGGAAAATGATGCCTTTTTCTTTGGCGACCTTGCCGATCTCCCTTACCGGATTGATCGTCCCGATTTCATTATTGGCCAACATCACGGAAATCAAGATGGTTTTCTCGGTGATAGCATTCCGAACATCATCCGGATTGACCATCCCTTGCTTGTCGACAGGGAGATAGGTCACTGAAACTCCCTTTTTTTCCAGTGACTTTGCCGTATCAATCACCGCTCGATGCTCCGTGGAACTGGTAATAACATGATCCCCTTTTTCCCGATACATCTCCACGATTCCCTTCAGAGCCAAGTTATCCGACTCCGTAGCTCCGCTGGTGAAGATGATTTCCTTCGGATCAGCATGAATCAGTCTGGCAATCTGTTTTCTGGCCTGTTCAACGCCTT
Organism: Candidatus Inrsubterrania sp.; assembly: GCA_039794325.1. Taxonomy (GTDB): domain Bacteria; phylum Nitrospirota; class Nitrospiria; order Nitrospirales; family UBA8639; genus JACKFE01. Next base: position 344 of record JBDIVP010000210.1, on the reverse strand, counting down.
CCTCCGCCTCCCAACCAAAACTATGATTACGGCTGGCGGCGTTTCCAAATTTTTCGGTGAAATAGGGCAACATGGCCTCGACCACTCGGGGGTCGCATGCGGTCGTCGAATGATTGTCCAGGTATATGGGAAGCTTCATGAACGAACTCCTTCTGTTTTTCTAGACTCAACAATGATTAAAGGGGAATCAACCAACATATCTTCGATGGACATATTACTGAGCAATTGATTAATACTTTCCTGGACCTTCAATAAGGGGGTCCGAATATTACAATGTTTCATTTGCTCACAGGGAGTGGGATCGTCTTTGTCGTGATAACAATCGGCAATGCCCAGAGGCCCCT
>JBDIVP010000209.1:0-6385 GCA_039794325.1 Candidatus Inrsubterrania sp. | reverse complement strand
AAAGGCAGCGGCCTGGGCTTGGCCACGACCTATGCCATCCTGAAGAGCCATGACGGCCACATTGAGGTCGCCTCCCAATTGGGGCGGGGCACCCGCTTCCGCCTGTATCTGCCTGCGTCCTCCGACACCCGGCACGCCACCGCCGAACGGGCCGAAACCGTGTTTCGGGGAACCGGCCGATTGTTGATCATGGATGACGAAGCCGATATTCGTGAAGTATTGGAAAACATGCTTGCGGAAATGGGGTTTGACGTGACCGCGGTGAGTGACGGCCATCAGGCCGTGATGCAATATACACAAGCCCTCATGGAAGGCCGGCCGTACCGGGCGGTGATTCTGGATTTAACCATTCCCGGAGGCATGGGGGGTAAGGAAACCGCCCGGGCCATCCTGGACCGGCATCCCCCGGCCTGCATCATCGTATCGAGTGGATATTCCCATGATCCGGTCATGGGAAAATCCGAGGGATCCGGCATCTCGGCATTCATTGCCAAACCGTATAATATTTTTGACCTGTCCAGGACTCTGGAGAGAGTCTGGGGGCAGCCCCCCCTCTAATCAGGAAAATTGGGCCCGCAATTCCTCCGGGCGAAAGACTCCCCGTTCCGTAATGATCCCGGTAATCAACGCCGCCGGGGTCACATCAAAGGCCGGATTCCAGACCTCAATCCCCTCCGGCGCAATCGAAGGTCCCACATGCAGATGAGTAACTTCCGTGGGATGACGTTCTTCGATTGGGATGTGAGCGCCGTCCGCGGTGTGCAAATCAATAGTGGACGCGGGAGCCGCCACATAGAAGGGAATACCGTGGGCCTTGGCCAGAACGGCGACGGAATACGTGCCGATCTTATTGGCGACATCCCCGTTGGCGGCAATCCGGTCCGCCCCCACCACGCAACATTGAATACCGCCCTGCTTCATCAACGCCCCGGCCATATTGTCGGTAATCAACGTCACCGGAATCCCGTCCTGCTGCAGTTCCCAGGCCGTCAGGCGGGCCCCTTGCAACACCGGCCGGGTCTCATCCGCAAACACCCGGATCCGCTTGCCGTCCTCCCAGGCCGCCCGGACCACACCCAACGCGGTCCCATAGCCGGCCGTGGCCAACGCGCCCGCATTGCAGTGCGTCAACACCTGGTCTCCATCCCGGATCACGCCGGCCCCATGCCGGCCCAAAGCCTTATTAACCGCAATATCTTCCTCCAGAATGGCTTGCGCTTCCTGCCATAGCCGCTCCTGAACCGCCTTCACTCCCTTTCCGGACACCCGTTGAAATACCGCCGTCATTCGGGCGACCGCCCAAAACAAATTGACCGCCGTCGGGCGGGTGGCCGCAAGGGTGTCACAGACTTGTTGAACGTGCGCGGCAAACGCCGAACTATCCTCGCCCTGAAATTCTCCGGCGCCCAGCGCAATGCCCAAGGCCGCTGTCACCCCGATGGCGGGGGCGCCACGGACTTTCAGGGTGCGAATGGCCTCCGCCACGCATGCATACTCCCGGCAATCCACAAAACGGACCTCCCCGGGAAGAGCGGTTTGATCCAGAATCCGAATACCACCATCTGTTCGTTGAACCGTCGGAACCATATATCCATCCTTCGTTTAAAAAATGTAAAAAATCCCTCTTTTCTCTGGAGGCTACGGGCTACCGGCTTTGCCGGGCCGATCCGAACGTGTCCCCGAAGGATCCCGCTCCTCGGCACCCGGAGCCAGCAAATCATACGGAAGCGTCACCGTATTTTTTAAAATATCAAACGCCAATTGGGCCAATCCTGTCACACCGGTCTTAAAGGATTCTCCCGGTAAATAAGTCACCTTGGGATCGTTCATCGGTCCCATGACGGAAAACATGGCCGTGGCGATGCCCTTGCGATCCCCCGCAAAAATCCGTCCGAACAACGGAATCTGCTTCAGCAAATCGGAATAGGCGCCGAAGGGACTGACGGCCGCCACGCCGTCAAGCCGGTCCCCCGCCAAATCATAAGACCCGGCCGCGGTCATTTTCATGATGGGACTGTTCAGAAAGAAATCCTTCGTGGAGAACGTGCCGTCCTCAATGGCCAGCGTCGTGGTGACTCTTTCAAACGGAAACCCCGTGGTTTCAAAATCCTCCTTACCCTTCAGCACCGTCGGCAGATTCAACAGCGCCAGGATCCGGGGCACCACGGTGCCCTGACGGATATACCCGCTCACCACCGTGGTCTCGAGGTTCCCGTTTAACGATGGGATAAGCCCACGCGAATCACGCCCATGCCCCTGAATCATCCCCTTCGCCGACAGCCGGCCGCTGACTATCCGGCGTTCATCGCCCAAAAGGGCCAGCATGTTCTCGAAGGGCCAATCCTTGAGATGAAACGAGGCCCGCATTGCGGCGGGCTTGCCTTCCGGCAAATGAATAAAAAAACGTCCGTTGAGCGTGCCATGCTCATCAACCAACATTTGCACTTTATCCACGGAAATCAAATTGTCGTGCACCCGCACCGCCGCGGAGAGCTTTTCGCCGTTGAGGGAATGATACCGGGGCCGGGCCACATGAACAGAGCCCTGCAACGTCGCATGGGCCGCCAGCCATTCCACTCCCTGCCGCACGATCGATTGTTCCGTTTTGGGAATCAACAGATCCAGGTCGAACCGGGGGGATTCCACCATGAGACTCACCGCGGGCGTGTCCATCCAATGATCGACGATACCGGTCACCACCGCTTCACTATCATGAATATGGAATTCCGCCCGCTTCAGGTCGAGACGGTTGCGATCGATTTTCAACCGCACGAACAGATCGGTCAGGGGATGCCGAATGCCCTGAATGGTGGCCACCCCCTCGGTGAGTGCCACCCAGCCCTTGGACTGCCAGGCCTTCCAATCACGGCCCCGCCCCCGAATCCCCAACTGCACTTCCAAAATCCCCGTTTGCAGATATTCACTGAGGAGATGCACCCCCTCCGGCAGCAGCCCCAGATAAATCGGACCGGAATCAAACCGCCCATCAAAGGCCAGTGTGGGACGAAACTGCAACACGCCCTGACTCCGAAAGCGGAGCGGCAGCACCTGAAATTCCATCCGTTCAAGCCGGAGGGATCCGTTCCGTTGCACATGCCCTTCCACTTCCAGCGTCCCGTCCCGCCCCGCTTCCTTATAAAACACCTGGGGAATGCGAATGGCGGCCGGTCCGGCATCGACCGTGCCCTTGAACTTGGGGCGGGCCGTCGGCCCGGACACGGCCAGTGAAAACCCCAGCGGACCCTGTATCATTTTCTCCGGTCCGGAGAAGCCCGGCCCGGCCATCACCAACAGTTCGCCCCCCTCAACCATCCCGGTGAATTTGACATTCTCGAACCGGGCCTCGGTACGGTAGCTAATCGTGCCGGATAGGCTCAGAGGATACCGGCCATAGACCCCTTGGAGATGGTCCATCGATAAACTTTCCCGCGAAAACAGAATTTTGCCTTCGCCCCGCCTCACCGGCTGCGGAAGATCCGGAATTTGCAGCACCGCATCCTGAAGATGGTATTCCCCCAACTGAAACCGGAACCCATCCGGCTCATCCGCTTTTCCGGCAAACCGCAACCGGAGAATTCCCCCCCCTTCCTTAAACTCCCAGTCGTCCAGAAAACGAACCGCCTGGCGCGTGGCCGGTAACGTGTGCAAGACCGCCAGAATCCGCCCGACCGGCACCAGCCCCTGAATTTCGACATCCGCCAGCGGCCCGCTCTCTTTTAACAGCACCACCCCCTGCGTCACATCTACCGGAATGGTCTCATACCGTCCATGGGCTTCCTTCACCTGAATGCGATCAGGCTCCACCATCACCGTGCCCATAATCCCGGTCGTCAGTCCCCACCCCGGCCAATCAAAAAATCCCTCGTTGATCCGGAACAGTCCCGAAATGGACGTGCCGACATCCTCCCGGGAGGAACCCGTAATCCGGACCTCTTCAATTTCCAGTTGGCCTCCCCAACTCTCCCGTTCCCAGATCGGTTTGATTTTTTCAGGGAGCAGCGGAAGCGGAACATACTGCCGGATGCCGGTCAAATCCAGACTCGACGAACGCAGGGAGATCCCCATCATATGGTGCCCGTCATCCAATTCTTCAACATTGATATTGCCGGCCAGGCTCATGGCCTGACTGGCGAGGTGCAAATCGGTCAGGCGCCAATGGGCTTTCGGCCCGTCCTGTGCCCATTTGACGCGGGTTCTGATATCCAGCGTGCCCGGAAAGGCGGTCAGGGATTCGCCGTACGGAACAAATTCGCTCCATTGGGCCACGTCCAAATCCTTGAGCACCATCGAACCGGAAAAATTCAATCGTTTAAACAGGCCGCTTCCGTCTGCCACGTCCTGCTCCATGTCCTGGAGCACCCCTTCAAATTGTCCCGAGAGTTCAAACGGTGCCTGCTCCCGGTTTTGCCGGATGGCCCCCGACAACTCCAGTGTGGCCATGACCTGATTGCCCTTGTAGGAGGTCTCGGTCTCGCATGTCACCGATTCCACGACCACACCCCGCACGGTCTCCGTCGGCGATTCATCAATGACGATCAGCTTGCCGTTGTGAATCAGCAATTTTCCCATCACCAGAAACCGAGCGAGGGAAGGCAACGGGGATTCTCCGTGGGTCTGCCCCAGAAATCGCCATTCGCCCTTGCTATCCCGGTGAATTTCAATTTCCGGATGATCAAGCATAAATTCCCGCACCACCACTTTCCGTTGCAACAACTGGCCGATCCCCAACTCCAGACTCATTGATTGCGCCCGGAAGACCGCATGGGAATCGGCCCGTTCCTTCACCACAATATCCGAAATGGTAAAATGCGGCCGGGGAAACAGCGTCAGCGTCGTTTGCCCGACGTTGACATGCGGGCCGAACGTCCGTTGAATCTGTTCCAGGGCCAGGGACTGTAAATAGTCAGGATTCAGGAAGCGGGGCAAAATCACCAACACCAGCACCACCACGAGCCCTGCAAGCCCGAGACCGGCTAAAATTTTTCTGGCGGATAACGCCATGGTATCGTTCCTTCACCTACAGACATGCGTCAACAAGTGGAAAAAAGCTCCGAAATGGTTCCCAGAGGAAGATTCGGACGGCAGTTACGACATCATACCGAATCTACGGCACAATGTACGGGGAAATGACTGAAAAGGGCAATGGAATCAAAATGTTTTATCGGAGTGCCGACCCCATTTTCTTGACACCCATGGAGGTCTTGGATATTCTCCGCCAATGAACCCGGCCTTGGGAGTTCCGGCGATTACGCGGGGCACTTTGCAAGGTTGATCCTTTTTTCCATAGCCGACGATCGTCCTTCTTGAAACCGACCTACTCCGTTCTTTCCTCCCGGCAGGTAGCCTCACTCCTGCAATTATACGATGCCCCCCATCCGACGCGGCCGGGCCGGCGTCTGCGAGGGTATGACAAACCGCATGCCTTGCGCACGGCACGTATGTGCGTGGCGGTGGCGGCCGCGCTCGAACATCCCCGCCCGAGACTGGCGCAGTTTGAAACCGCCTGCCTCTTACACGATATCGGCCGGGTGGGATTGCAGCCGGCCCTCTTTGGAAAAATCTGGACCTGGGCCAAATCGCAGAACATTCCCACCCGCCCGCGGGAATGGCGGGCCCGGTTTCCTGAAACGCCGTACGGGCGGGAAACCCAGGCCTTTCTCCAAGTATACAAGACGGCCTTGACGGGGCAGGGCTTGGCCCTCAACGCCGAAGTCAAAGACCATATCGACATGCGGCTGGGCTTTGCCCGGCGGTTGAAAAAACACCTGCCGCCCGTCAGAGCCCGCGTCCGGGAGCTGGGGCTGACCTGGGCCCCCTGGATGGGGCGGATCATGCTCTACTACTACTACCCCGAACAACTCGAAGGGGTCAGCCCGTGGACGCATCAACTGGCCGAAATTCTGGTGGGGTGCGAACAGTTGGAAGCCTACAGCAACCATCGCCGCGGGCAGGATTACTACGCCCGTGAGGGCGAAAGTTTTGCCACGGCCTTTACCTTTCTGGATAATCTCACGAAGGAAGGCATTCTGAGCCGCCCGGTTACCAATACCATCCGCCGCCTGAGCCGCGAAGGCCATTTTTCGTCCATTCTCCGCCAGGCCCGGGGAGGGCGATTGACCAGCGCCGACCAGCGGTATTTACAATCGTTAGCCGTGACAGGATAACTCCCGCATGCCCGTCTCCACCCATCGACTCCAAATAGCCATGCAGGGCGATTCCGGCATGGAAAACATCACCCGGCAGGTTGAGCAGGCCCTGCGCGAATCGGGCCTCACCGCGGGGGTAGCCACCGTGTTCGTCAAACACACCACGGCAGCCCTCATGATCATTGAAGACGAACCGGGCATCCGGGCCGACACCGCCGCTTTTTGGAACCGGACCGTAC
>JBDIVP010000208.1:0-6438 GCA_039794325.1 Candidatus Inrsubterrania sp. | reverse complement strand
ATCTTCGATTCCAAATGCATTACCAAGGCACGAAGGCTATTCCCATGCGCCACCACCAGCACGGTCTTATCCTGTTGCAGTTCAGGGCGGATATGCTTTTCAAAATAGGGCAACACGCGATCGGCCGTATCCTTGAGGCTTTCCCCTCCCGGAGGAGGAATATCATAGCTTCTCCGCCATATTTTTACTTGTGCTTCCCCATACTTTTCCGCGGTTTCGGCCTTATTGAGCCCCTGCAACTCACCATACATTCTCTCATTCAGCGCCTGGTTTTCCTGCACCGGAATCGAAGATTGCCCGATCACCTCCAGGACCAAGCGTAGCGTATCCTTGGCCCGCATCAACACCGAGGTAAAGGCACAATCAAATCGATAGCCCCGCAGCTTCATTCCGGCATCCCGAGCTTCCTGCTCCCCTTTCGTGGACAAAGGGACATCCACCCATCCCGTAAACCGGTTTTCCAGATTCCATTGAGACTCTCCATGACGAATCAGCACCAACGATGCCATGACTTCCTCCTCCCTTAGTTTACCTCTACCCGTTTTTTCCCGAACAACCCTGGGTTTCTCCCCTTTGGCCTTGCTTTAGCCCTCAGCGAATCGTACCATGACCAAAATTTTTCAAAATCGCGCACACCCTTTATCATGTCCACCGATTCCTCGAAATGGAACCAATTCGCCCACTGGTGGACCACCTTAGCCCGGCAACACCACGTATCTGACCGGGCGGAACGATTTTTTAAAAACGGCCTGGGTCCACAAAAAGTCTTGGACCGTGCAGCAGGAGAGGGCGGCGACCTCGACTATATCCTATTTACTCTGATTCGGCATTGGATTCCTCCTGTCCTTCCCCCGTCCGGAAAAGAACGATCCGCCAAACATGATGCGGATTACTGGCTTGAGTCCGAACAGATACTCAAGGCTGCCGTTCAGCGACTTCGCGAATTACGCCCGGTCATTGACATGCTGACCACCCCAAACCCCCTAGAAACCTCCGGAAGCGCCGACCATCCTCACGTGGAAGTCGAATTAGCCAACATGCTCGAAGGCATTGCGGAAGTGGTTGGGGGTTATGGAGGACCGGATTATACCTCCATTATCAAAAATTTTGATCCAATCCCGCTTCGGCAGACTCAGCCCTTCAAACATAACAAAAAATACAGCGCCGAATTGTGGGTGGTGTTTTTATTGCGAGAGCATTTCCGAAGCCTCGGGTTGGGAAAAGATCGAACGTGGAAATTGATTGCGGACATTATCGGAGCAGCCAATATCTTCCACGCGGATGAACAGCCCTCCTCGCCGGAAGCCCTGAAATCCTGGTGGACCAAGAACTGGCCGCGTACCTATACACTTTTGACGGAAAAAGGAGAACAAAGCCAAGCGAAACTCAATGCCTACCAATCCGATTACGAGTGGTTTCAAGCCTGGTTCACCTGGCAAACCGCCACGTTCGCTTCCAAAGACCATTCCATGCACTAGGCCCCAGGGTCACAACACCCTTTGACGAAACCGCCCTCCTCCCTCCTCCGGCACCGGAACCTCCGGTGGATCACCCTGAATCGCCGCAATCAGCAGGCCGATCATAAAGAGGTGCAGCGCGGCCCCCAACCACAAGACATACATTTGCACCCCGCCTTCCTCACGAATGACGGCGTGGCGCCGCTCCGGATCTAAATTCGGGCTGGAAAGGATTTTCGCCAGTTTATCTTTGACATGCCAGTAGTAAAGATAATTGGCACTTCCACCGGCCAGCACTCTTGAGACCAGTCCTACGGACATATCGCCCGTTAAAAAAATCGCCACGGCCGGAGCCACCGCGTATAACAGGGCGAACAAATACATTTTCCTGTAAAGAAACCACAAAAAGGAATCGAACAAGGCGGCGGGCCAATTCCAACTAATGATAAAACGCGGCCCCTGTGGAGTTTCAATTTGTTGAAAACGTTCCTTGAAATACAAAAATGCGGGCCGCCACCTCCAGCCTTCCTTAAAAGAAAACTGAATGGATTTATTGGGCCCGATAAAGGTTTCCCATAACTGATCCTTGGACAACACCTCGGCCTGATCCGGAATCGGCTCGGGGTCTGAATTCGACAGGGTTTGACCGCATTGTGAACAGAAATTGGCTTCTGCGGGATTTTCTTGGGAACAGGAGGGGCACGTCTTCATACTCGTTTGGGGTTATAGCATTCCCCGACAAAACCAAACAAGCATGGAGATGCATCATCCGTTTCTTCCCGCAACATGAGGAGAGTCAACGGCGCGGGTTAAAAGGTGAGAGGGGATCCTGCAGAGTGAGTGCGAATTTGTTGATCGACATGATCATACACCCACCGCTTCAGATTAATAACGTGAATGTGCCCATGTTCAAAGTGCGGTTTGGCCCAGGCCACCCCGCAAAAACGACAATGCTCCGATAAATCGGCAATCCGATCGCCCGTTTCCCGTTTGACCCAGCGTTTCAAACACTTCGGGCAAAACGGTCCTTGAATCATGGCTGACACCTCGTGATCCGTCAGAAGATCGGAGGACGTTTTTCCTGCATGCCCCCATAGCGAATCGCTTAACGTAAATCGAAGTCCGAACCGGGTAATTGATCGATAATATGCCGACTCAGAAGGATCCCTGGAAACCCGAAGAGGACCGGCATCCTGTCGAGGGGATAAACGAGGGTCGTCTTCTTGGAGACCAGCTCCTGATTGTCGCAAGACCTGCACTTGCCCCTCTAACGCCTTCAGCCGTGTGGATAATTGCTCCCGGGCTTCCTTGGCTTCAACCAGTACCATCTGTAACTCATCGGACCCAGCCGCCTTGAGATACCTACGCAGGACTTGTGGAAACGCATGAAACCCCCATTCTCCACGCTTATGACGCCAAAGCCACCCACCAAGGATCACAAAGATAACCAGAACCCAGAAGAACAATGTTGGAGCATCCATGAATTATCCATCCATAACACAAGCCGGAAGGGCCAAAGCCCAATGTATTCTCCGAAAATATAGCATAGCTCACAAGACCAACAGGAACCACGGAGTGAGGGACGACTCCCTTACTGACAGACTGGAACTTTCGAACGATTTTGGTTATGGTGTTACCCGGATGAAGGATAACCTTCCGTAGCGCGAATGAACATTTCAGGTACATACTGTTGAAAGCGGCTGCATGTGATTTGATTTAACCTATTTGGCCTTTCAATGCCAAATTCAAAAGAAGACTTTCCCGGTTTCTCCTCCTGGTCCCTGGATGCCGAGCGGGCCCAATTGCTTGAAGCCCACCGGACATGGAAACGCACCCGGCAACCCGGGAACTCGGCCACTCCCAGGGAAGGACATTCCCCCGATAAAGCCGACCAGGAAGCCTCTGCAGACTTTTTTCAACTGGATCGCCGAAATGCGGATTTCCGTCAACAGGATTTACGTAACGGAAATTTTCAGGAAGCCTATCTCCCGGGCGCAGACTTCGAGGGAGCCGACCTTCGAGGAGCCAACTTTCGAGGAGCCAATCTCCGGGGAGCCAGATTTCACAAGGCCCAAATGGCTTGGGCAAATCTCTCGCAAGCCGACTTGATTTGGGCCAACTTTCACCAAGCCGACCTTCCAGGGGCACAATTTCGAGAAGCCACCTTGCGAGGCACCAGCTTTTTTCAGGCTAAAATTCCCAGTGGGGATTTTTCTTCGGCCGATTGCTCCTGGGCGGATTTTCAGGAGACCGACCTTCGAGAAGCGGTCTTTCAAGATTCCCGCATTGGCGGAGCCAATTTTCAAAATGCCGAGACAGCAAGAACCAACTTCCAGAATATCCGTGGTTTGGAGGAGCCTCTGTCGTCGGAAAGCTCCTCCCGCCACACCAACACTTTCTTTGACTGAACCTTACCTTACACTGAACCGGACAGTTCGAGATAGGATCGCAACGTGGCATTACGTTGAGGCTCACGCAACTTAGTCAATGCCCGCTCCTCGATTTGGCGAATCCGTTCACGAGTTACCGAATAGTCCTGGCCGACCTCCTCGAGAGTAGCATCTTCCAAATACCCGATGCCGAATCGGCGGCGGATAATATGCGCCTCTCGTGGCGTCAGAGTGTTTAATAACGCGGTGACCTTCGCTTGAAGATCCGCCCGTTCCGCAGAATAAAACGGAGAAATGGCGGAACGATCTTCCAACATATCGGAAAGGTGGGAACTCTCTTCATCGCCCATCGGCGTTTCCAGGGACAGGGTCCCCTGCGTCGACTCCAGGAGGGATGAGAGCTTGTCCACCGGTATATCCATCACCTTGCTCATTTCTTCCAATCTGGGTTCTCGTCCCAATTGCACCGCCAGCCGGTCCAATGTTCGCCGAATGCGCGAGAGCACATCGCACACATGTACCGGAATTCGGACGGTTCGTGATTGATCTGCCAGGGCCCTGGTAATACCCTGGCGGATCCACCATGTGGCATAGGTACTAAATTTATATCCCCTTCGATATTCAAAGCGGTCGACCGCCCTCATCAATCCGATATTACCTTCTTGAATGAGGTCCAACAAATCAAGCCCTCGATTCACATACCGCTTCGCCACGCTGACGACCAACCGGAGATTGGCTTCCAACATCGCCTGCTTGGCAAACAACAATCGGGCTTTAGCCTGATCGAGTTGCCGTAAACACTCGAGAAAAGCCTTGCCCGGCATATGGAGAACCGTACTTTCAAGCTGAAGCAGATCCGGAGAGCCTTCACCCGACGGCACCAACGATGCTCCGGACGGTCCGCCGTCCATTGCCTTGATTATCCTGACAACCCATCGCTCGGCTTCCTGCACCCGCTTTTCAACCTCACGGAAAAAAGCCGGATGCCAATTGACAGTCATCACCGCATCCACAAAACGTTTTTTCGATTTTCCGGCAGGCAAGGTTCCGGTAACGTTACCGGGGAGAGTCTCCACAGCCGAGGAAGACCGTGCCAGAGCACAAATCCTTTCCAACTGCTCGATCAGCCGCGTCCTCGACTCTTCTTCGTCATCCTTCTGAACCGGCGGAGCCTCCTCACATTCTTCCTGCTCCTCGGAGTCAAGTTCCAAATCCTTTTCTTTTTGAATGAGGTGCCGGGTAGGAATCTCGCCCTCAACCAATTTCCGACATTGATCTTCAAGAAAATCTATGGTCATGGGGAGAGAAAATAGAAGCCCCATAAACATCCTATTGGCTTCTTCGATTTTTTGACACATCCCCACCTCCCCCTTCCGATCCAAAAGGGGAACCCGTCCGATTTCCTTTAAATACAGCGGGAGCTCCTTTTCACTGGGGATACCGCCCCCCTCGGCCTGTCGTTCGAGCTTGCGTGCCGGTCTCTCGGATGAGCGAACAATCTTGGACCTGCCCTTTAATGACGTATTCCAACGGCCTTTTCGATTGACTGATAACATTTTCATCCCCCCCCACCGGTTATTGGTACCGTTGATCATGCTCCCCATGGCCTCACCCATAGATGGGACCCTCAAGAACCACTCAAGCGGCAAAAAGGGAGCAAGGAGGGTGCCACCCCACTTCTCCTTGAAGAAAATGGGTGTTGCATTTAATTAATTTTTCCTGTTGCTCATTGATGACATAAGCGCCAACCACGTCTACAATCAATTGTCGGCATCTTTTACAAATTTGAGGTATTGACGGGTTCCATACCCGACAAAGTCTCAATTAATTTCCAAACGACACGTAATGATTCACCTGGAAAGGTGACTGTCGTTTCAAATATGTTATAGCCCGGAATGGTCAATCAAAATGGTGGAGACCTTTAAAGATAGTGGATTTTATACCGAAATATTCTTGGATAACGTTAGAAAATTTGGTAAAGTCGTACTCCAATTTTCAAAATTTATGCCGTTGTGATCCATTCCGTTTAACTTTCATTCAAACAGAATCTCTCAGTCCTTGGTCGAACATTCCATGACACAATCGCGGTTTGCCGAACCCAAGCGGTCAAGGGTGCCGGTGTTCCCATTTCTGACGTTGGCCATACTGCTGGCCACCACCGTGGTATTGGGTGGATGCGCGGATAAATCAGGGGTCGTTAAATCGCAAAACGGGATTGAAATTGTAGAAACGGCCGATGAGCCATCCTCTGTCTTAGCTGCCGGGAATGAGGAGGACCTGTCAGAGGACCTCTTTGATCCATTTGACGACGACGAAACCCAGGCCGGTGACGTCCAGGAGTATGATCCATTCGAGCCGGTGAACTCCGCCATTTTCGAGTTCAATTATCGCCTGGACAAATACCTCGTCAAACCGGCAGCCAGGGTCTATAACTTTTTTATTCCACCGGATGTCCAACAAAGCTTTTCCAACCTTTTTCAGAACATCCGCTTTGTCCCCCGGTTGTTGAATAACCTGCTCCAGGGCAAATTCACAGGGGCCGGCATTGAACTCAGCCGGTTCCTGATCAATACCACCCTAGGAGTGGGCGG
>JBDIVP010000207.1:0-6444 GCA_039794325.1 Candidatus Inrsubterrania sp. | reverse complement strand
CTGAAGGCACGGTCATCTTATCCACTGCCTTTGGGGGAACACGAATTGTCGATACCCTGGTGGGCGATCAACTGCCACGGATTTGCTGATTGCACAGGATAAGCCTGTTCATGAACGGTGATCGAATCACAGCCTTCACCAAACACCTTTTTCAGGATCGGAAAAGGGAGAGGAATCCCTGAGAGATGCACGAACTCGGCATCACGCAAAATATCGTGGCAATAGTCTCCGAAAGGGCCGGATCTCGGCGGGTGACCCGGGTGACGATTGTGATCGGGAAGTTAAGCGCGGTGTGCCCGCAATCCATACGATTTTGTTTTGATGTGGTGAGTCGCGGCACCCTGCTCGAAGGGGCTGCATTGGAAATTGAGGAAATTGACGGAACGGGGGAATGCCGCACCTGCGGTACGCACATTACGCTTGAGCATCTCTACGGGCACTGCCCCTGCGGATCTCATGATCTGATCAGGCTCACGGGTGAGGAATTGCTCGTGAAGGAAATGGTGACAGCCTGATGTGTACCACATGCGGATGTTCCGGAACCGGGGGACCGACAGTGACCAACCTGAACACGGCCAAACCGGCCGGTGACCATGTTCATCAGCACCATGAATCCGGATCTCACGGCCACAAACATGAGCATCAGGCTGGCACGACAGTTTCAATCGAACAGGCTATCCTCACCAAAAACGATCGCTTGGCGGAACGCAATCGTGGCTGGTTTCTGGGAAAGCACATCCTGGCCTTAAACCTTGTGAGTTCGCCTGGGGCCGGAAAAACCACCCTGCTGGAGCGAACCATTCAAGATCTCAAGGCTACCGTTCCGCTTTCGGTGATCGAGGGCGATCAGGAAACTCTCTTCGATGCGGAGCGGATACGAAAAGCCGGATGTCCGGTCGTGCAAATTAATACAGGGGCCGGGTGCCATTTGGAAGCCGACATGGTGGCCAAGGGGGTGGAGAAGCTGCAACCTGTTTCACATTCCGTGGTACTGATTGAAAATGTCGGCAACCTGGTCTGTCCCGCACTTTTTGATTTGGGCGAACACGCCAAAATTGTGATCCTCTCGGTGACGGAAGGAGAGGACAAACCGTTGAAATACCCTCACATGTTTCAACATGCCGGCTTGATGATCCTGAATAAAATCGATCTGTTGCCCCATCTTACATTCGACGTGGCCAAGTGCCTGACATTTGCCCGCATGGTCAATCCGCAGTTGCCGGTGTTACAGGTCTCCGCCACCACCGGCGAAGGTCTCCAGGACTGGTATGGATGGGTGAGGGCAGGAATGGAGCATTATAAGTAAGCGGTTTTCCGACGCTTGACCATTTGGAGGACAAATGCTTCCCCTTCGGGGTTTTTGCGTTTCTCATCTTTACAATTGTAGGCTCAAATAGGAAGGTTTTTGTATGGTTTAGGCATAGAGTGTGGTCCGCCCACACAACGCCTCAAAATCTTGTCTGAAGGATCTCCTTGACCTATAGTTAAATGGATTAAATCAAAATGAAGGGGGGAGCATGAAAACGGTCAACGTGTCCGAAGCCAAAACTCACCTGTCGGAACTCCTGGATTTAGCGGTCTCGGGAGAAGACGTGGTTATTGCCCGTGGCGGGCGCCCGCTGGTCAAGCTTATTCCCTATAAATCGAGCACCAAGCCTCGGAAGCCAGGATATTGGAAAGGAAAGGTCAAAATTTCTAAGGACTTTGACGCGTTGCCCGATTCTCTTCTCAAAGCCTTTGAAGGTGAGCCGGAGTGACCCTGCTGCTGGATACTCATGTTTTGCTTTGGTGGTTGGTCAATCACAAAGCCCTTACCTCCTCTGCTCGTTTGGCCATCCAAAACGGCCAGAACAAGGTGTATGTTAGCGCCGCGACAGCTTGGGAAATTGCAATCAAAAGATCTCTAGGAAAACTCACCGCACCTGAAGATCTGGAAGGTGCACTTGAAGCCAATCGGTTTCTTCCCCTTCCAATCACTTTTCCACATGCCTGTTTGGCGGGCCAATTACCCCGGCACCATGCAGACCCTTTTGACCGGATGCTGGTAGCTCAAGCACAAATAGAGGCTCTGACTCTGGTAACGCATGATCCACAATTGACGGCCTACCAAATTCCCATTCTGTTGAGCTAATCGTTGTGTCAGCACACTCCTTTTCTTCCCCTCTACTGTGCCGGGAGGGCCGGTGGTTCCGGATCGGGCATAACCGGCGCCGGCATTCCTTCAATCCCGCGACTTCGTACTCCGTCACCAATTTGTTAATCGGCCCTGAATTCGGTTGTTCGATGAGCAAGCGCTACAGGATGCTCATGATCAAATAGGTGGTGTAGCCGATATAGACGCTCAGCAAGACTGCCCCTTCCACGCGATTGATCCGGCCTGGGCCCCGGAAGCCATAACCGATGAGGAAGAGGGAAAGGGTCAAGGCGCTCATAATCGACATGTCCCGTGAAAGGGTCTCCGGAGCAATGGCCATCGGGTGAATGGTCCCGGCGATGCCCACCACCGCCAGAGTGTTGAACAGATTGGAGCCAAGAATATTACCGAGCGCCATGTCATGCTCGCCTTTTCGGGCGGCCATGATGGATGAGGCCAGTTCCGGCAGGGAGGTACCGACGGCGACAATAGTCAGGCCGATGATCAGGTCGCTCACGCCGAAGCCCTGCGCGATTTCAACCGCCCCCCAGACCAGCAGACGGGAGCTGGCGATCAAGAGCAACAGGCCAACCACCAGCCAGATCATCGCTCGGGGGAATGGCATGGGATGGGTCACCAGTTCCTGCTCCGTTTCTGCTCCAAAAGCATCGTCCTTGTAGTGAAGGCCTTCCCGGATCGTCCAACCTATCAGACCAGCAAACACACCCAACAAGACCAGTGCGTCGATGCGACTGAGGGCGCCATCCCAGAGTTGCCAGACAGCCAACGCAGTGACAACGGTCAGGATCGGTAATTCCCTTTTCAGGACTTGTGAGTGAACCGCCATGGGGCTGATCAGCGAGATCAGTCCGAGGATGAGCGCGATATTGGTGATATTCGACCCATAGGCGTTTCCGAGTGCCAAACCGGGATTGCCCTGCGAGGCCGCCAGCGCGGACACCACCATTTCAGGCGCCGACGTGCCGAACCCGATAATGACCATGCCGATCAATAACGGGGCCATGCCAAAGTGGCGTGCCACGGAAGCCGCCCCCTCAATAAACCGGTCGGCGCTCCACACAAGCAGCGCCAACCCGCATACCACGCCTGTCATGGCCAACATCACGACTCCGGATCCTTCCGTTTGAGGGGAACGATAGAGTTGATATAAAAGTCGGGCAATCCGTTGAAAGGATCACACTCATCCCACGTTTGTCGTAGTTCTGTCAACAGATTCGGTGAGGGAAAATTGGATTAGGTCTCGGCGAATAACGGAATCCAAACCGTAATGGAGGTCCCTTGCCCGATGGAAGCGTTGACCTCGATGGTACCCTTTACCGCCCGTATGCGTTCTTTGATCCCGATTAACCCTAACCCATGCGTGCCTCGCCGAACGGCCTCCGGTGTGAATCCTCTTCCGTTATCGGTAATAACCAGTTGAAGGCCGGTTTCCAGTCCAGTGACCTCTACCGATACGTGCGACGCCTGAGCATGTCTTGCCACATTTCTCAAACATTCCTGTGTGACCCGATACAAACATAACGACGTATCCGGTGACAGGTTGGAGGGAACGTTCCGAGGCCGAAACGTGACGGCAATCTGGGACCATTTTGAAAATTCCTGAACCACCGACTGGAGGGCCACCTCCAATCCCAGATCATCCAAAATCGAGGGATGCAGTTGATGGGCCAACTGTCGGACGTTATCGGAAAGGACGGACACTTGGTCGTTCAGGGATGTCAGTGTCTCTTGCATGGGATCCGTCTCGGCCAGGTGCTCCCGAAGAGATTGAATCTCGAACAACACGACCATCAACCGTTGACTCATATCATCATGAAGATCACGGGCGAGACGGCGACGCTCATCTTCCTGCGCCGAAATCAATCGGGCGCCCAACGCCTGGAGTTCTTCCTGGCTTTGTTGAAGCTCCCATTCCCGACGGTGAAGTGCGTCTTCATCCTGCTTTCGAGCCGTAATATCTCTCACAATGCCCGTAAAAAAAATGTCCTGGTGCCGCACCCAATATCCCAGGGACAGTTCGAGCGGAAATTCACTGCCGTCTCTTCGAAGTCCCGTCAACTCCATTCGCTCTCCCTCCTGCCTAATTTTTCCGGCTCTGGCCGCGCGCTGAATGCCGGCTTGATGGGCCCGACGAAAGCGGGCGGGTATGATTCTCGCCAAAAGCTGACCCTGCATGTCCTCCGCCGAAAGGCCAAACAAGTGTTCCGCCCCTTTATTCCACAGGATGACCTGCCCCTCCTTATTCAGGGAAATGATTCCGTCGTCGGTTGATTGCATCACGGAGAGTAATTGCTCTTGGCTCTCTCGGAGGGCCGTTTCTGCCTGCTGCCGTTCCTGAATTTGGGTTTGCAGCAATTGATTGGACCTGACCAATTCAAGACTCAACCTCATCGAGGAAATCGTCACCGTGTGGTTATGGTAAACCGTGACATACATCAAGGCGACAAACAGCAGGGTCATGCCTCCCATCGCGACATGGAGTTCATCGCCCAGCGAAAAAAAACGAATGAGAAGCGGGATGATAGTGGGAACCATATAGGCCAGAAACGCTTCTGGTAAGGCTGCGTAGACCGCGGTAGCGCCGGCAATCATGCCTCCCAATACGAAGGCTAAAAATAACTGATGCGGTATGGAGGTTTCGGGAAAGGCGACGATACTCACTGCGCCCCACAGCAAACCGGAAGCAAGAGTTCCGGCAAGAAATTTCCGATTCCAGGGCTGAGGATCAAAAGACCCTTGAGCGGCTTTTTGAAAGCGGGACCAAAGACCGATCCATAACCCATTGAGGAGCACCAGGACGAATAACCAGGAAAGCAAGACTCGGGACGGGATAAGGCCCCACAGGATAAAGGTCAATATGGGACCGTTGACCAGGGAAGCGATGATGCCAACCGGGGCGAGGGCATAAAGTTGGGTGACTTGTCGAGAAAGGAGATCGTGTTTGTTTTGCTTGACCACCTTCCCACCACAAGGCTTCCTTGAAACCCTTAGGTAATTGGTGAGTGCATCATTGTGGGGAAACGTTGCCTATAAATGGGCTCAGCCTAATTTTACGGAATTTCTCCTCCACTTTAAGGAATGTAATCATTATGCCTTAAGTCGACTGACAATGGGAATCTCCAGAAAGGCAACAAAAAGCGTCGGATTATAAAGGGAAATATAAACAACTTTTGCACTCTCAATGTTTGGGATAAAAATAAAGGAACAGACCGGCTGTCCCAACTCGTGAAAATGGTATGCATGTGGATACAAGGGCTGATGCCCGTGGAGGGCGCTCAGCGTGTCGAGGTTGATCAACGGAAGCAGCCCCCTCAATAAACCGGTCGGCGCTCCACACAAGCAGGGCCAACCCGCACACCACGGCTGTCAGTGCCAACATCACGACTCATATCCTTCCGTTTGAGGGGAACATTAGGGTTGATATAAAAGTCGGACAACCCGTTGAACGGATCGCACCCATCCCACGTTTGGCGTGGTTCCGTCAGGCGACTCGGTATGTGCTCACATGAGGAAGAGAGTTCTTCTGATAATTATGAAAGCCATGTATTCCATCCTCAGTGAGAGTAGGATAGGTATTAAAGGAGGACGGCCATGGAATACATTGCCTTGGATGTTTACAAGCGGTACAGCTGGGCCCGCGTCGAAACAGGTGACGGCCAACGGGTGTGCGAGCAGCGAGTGCTCCACGAGCGGGGCGCGATTCAACACTTCATTCAACAACGGACGGCAAGCTCCCTGGTGACCGTGGAGACGGTGGGCAACTGGTATTGGGTGGTCGATGAAATTGAAGCGGGCGGCGGCCAGCGGCAGTTGGTCAACGCCCGGTTGGCGAAACTGATGATGGGCAGCGTCAACAAGAGCGACCGGTTGGATGTGCAGGGGCTGAACCGGCTGCAACGAACGGGGACCTTGCCGACGGTCTGGATTCCCCCGGGCGCGGTGCGCGATGCCCGGGAACTGCCGCGCACGCGCATGGTCTTCAGTCAGCAGCGCACGCAGTTATAAAATCGGGTGCTGGCGACGCTGGCGAAATATGGGCTGCTGGTCGAGGGGGTCAGCGATGCCTTTGGCGTCGGGGGGCGTCAGCAAATGGCGGGCCTGCTGGAGGGTGTATAAATAACTGTGTAACTGGTTATCTTTGACCTTTTTGAACAAGGAGACTTAGATGACCAGAGAACCATCGAAGACCGACGCGCTGTTGGATGAACTGTTGCAGGGGTGTGACTCGCCTCAGGATATTTTGGGGGAGCATGGTTTATTGAAAGCCTTTACCAAGCGAATTGTGGAAC
>JBDIVP010000206.1:0-6475 GCA_039794325.1 Candidatus Inrsubterrania sp. | reverse complement strand
GAAATCCTGGCTGACTTCGATACGCCGGTCTCGGCATTTTCCAAAATCAATACCGGAAAACAGGCCTTTCTGTTCGAAAGCATTGAAGGAGGAGAGAAATGGGCCCGCTATTCTTTTCTAGGGAGTCAACCGTCGGTGATCTTTTGGGAAGACGCCGGCCAGGTAGTCATCCAACGGGGAAGGAAACACGAGCGGGTGCCGCTTCAGGACAATCCACTCGATCATGTTCGGCAGATCATGCAGGAATTTCAACCCGTGACGGTTCCGGGTCTCCCCCGGTTTACCGGGGGCGCCGTCGGGTATCTGGGCTATGATGTCGTGCGTTCCTTCGAACCCATTCCGCCGGTGGCCAAAAGCGGGGTCAACACGCCCCTTTTTGCCTTTTGCCTGACCGATACCCTGTTGATTTTTGATAATGTCGCGCACACCATAAAAATTGTCGCCAATGCCCATATTCAATCAACCCAGCCGTCGCATCTTCGACAGATCTACCGGGAGGCTCTCGGACGAATTGATGCCATCATTGCCAAGCTGCAAAAATCCCCGCGCCGTCCCTCTCCGAGTGCACGGCGGAAGCCGTTGCGTTTTCAATCCAATATGTCTCAAGTCGAATTTGAAAAAATGGTCCTGCGCACCAAGGAATACATCCAGGCGGGAGACATCATCCAAGGGGTTGTGTCCCAACGTTGGCAAACCACCATCGGCACCACCCCGTTGGAAATTTACCGAGCCCTCAGAGTCCTGAATCCGTCACCATATATGTTTTATCTGCGAATAGCGGACATCGAACTGGTAGGGTCCTCACCGGAAATTCTGGTACGATGCGAGGAAGGCAACATCACCGTTCGCCCGATAGCCGGAACACGCCCGCGCGGGAAAACACCGGACGAGGATCTGGCTCTGGAACAGGACCTTCTCTCCGATGAAAAGGAATTGGCGGAACACCTCATGTTGGTGGACTTGGGACGGAATGATGTCGGGCGGGTAGCCAAGACGCGTACCGTCCAGGTCAACCCGTTCAAAACGGTCGAGCGGTATTCTCATGTCATGCATATTGTCTCGCAAGTCACCGGCGAATTGGACCCGCAATATTCATCTTATGATGTTATGAAAGCCTGCTTCCCGGCCGGCACCGTTTCCGGGGCCCCGAAAATCCGTGCCATGCAAATTATCGAGGAACTGGAGCCGACCCGCCGGGGCCCCTACGCCGGAGCCGTAGGCTATTTTAGTTTTTCCGGCAACATGGATACCTGTATTAATATTCGAACCGTGGTGATTAAGGGAAAGACGGCCTATATTCAGGCCGGGGCCGGCATCGTGGCCGATTCCGATCCGGCCAAGGAGTATGAAGAAACCTGTAACAAAGCACGGGGCATGATGCGCGGGATGGAAATGGCACAACAAGGAACCCTTCACCCATGATTCTCGTCATCGACAATTATGACTCGTTTACCTATAACCTGGTGCAATATTTGGGTGAACTGGGAGCCGGCGTGCAGGTCTTTCGGAACGACAAAATTACGATTGAAGCCATCGAGCAATTGGCGCCGGATCAGATTCTGATTTCCCCCGGTCCCTGTACCCCAAAGGAAGCGGGCGTGTCGGTTGAAACCATCAGGCACTTTGCCGGTCGTATCCCCCTCCTCGGGGTCTGTCTGGGACACCAATCCCTGGCCTATGCCTTTGGCGGACAAATCATCCGGGCCGACCGCCTCATGCATGGAAAAACCTCGATGGTCCACCATGATGGCAAAACGATTTTCCAGGGGTTGCCGAATCCGTTCGAAGCCACCCGCTACCATTCATTGATTGTGAAACGCAGCACCTTGCCGGCTGATTTTGAGGTCAGCGCCGAAACCGTGGAAGGAGAAATTATGGGGATCCGGCATATTCCGACGCGCGCCGAAGGGGTCCAATTTCATCCGGAATCGATCCTGACCACATCAGGCATGGATCTCCTTCGAAATTTTTTAACGTTGTCCTCTCCGTCCATCCTTGACCAACCCTCGTGACGGACATGCGCGGCAACTCCTACCAAATGGTGACCGGACCATGAATATCCTTCAGGAAGCCATCAGCCGATTGGCCGAGAAAATCGATCTGACCGAAAAAGAAGCCGAAGAATGCATGCTGGAGATCATGCATGGCCAAGCCAGCGAAGCCCAAATTGCCGCCTATTTAATGGGGCTTCGGATCAAGGGCGAAACCCTGGATGAAATTACCGGCTCGGTCCGGGCCATGCGGTCAATGGCAATCCGGGTTCCCGTTTCCGATCCCCTGGTTGTAGACACTTGCGGAACCGGGGGGGACAAAAGTCAGACCTTTAACATTTCCACCGCCGCGGCGTTTGTCGTAGCCGGCGCCGGTTTGACCGTCGCCAAACACGGCAATCGCTCGGTTTCCTCACGGTCCGGAAGCGCCGATGTCCTGTCGGCACTCGGCGTGCATCTGGAGCTTTCTCCCAATGGGGTGGCCGACTGTATCAACGAAATCGGCATCGGCTTTTTGTTTGCGCCCTTATATCATGGGGCCATGAAACAATGCGCCAAGCCCAGGGCGGAATTGGGCATTCGAACCTTGATGAATATCATGGGCCCCCTATCTAATCCGGCCGGCGCCACCATTCAGGTGCTGGGCGTGTATGACAAGACCCTCACGGACAAGTTGGCCCAAGTTCTGATTCGCCTGGGCACCCAACATTGTTTTGTGCTGCATGGACACGACGGGCTGGATGAAATCTCTCTGACGGGCCCCACCGCCGTTTCCGAAGGGAAAAAAGGGCGGGTGGCCGGTTATACCCTGACGCCGGAGGATTTCGGCCTCACCCCTGTCTCGGCCAAAGAGCTCTTGGGGGGCACACCTTCCGACAATGCCAAAATCATTAATGATCTTCTGCGGGGACTTGGGGGTCCCAAACGGGAAATCGTCCTGATGAACGCCGCCCCCGCCCTGGTGGCCGGAGGAAAAGCCGACAATCTTCTGGAAGGATATCAGGAAGCCGCCCGAGCGATCGACAGCGGGGCCGCCTTTGAAAAACTAGAAAAACTCATTGCCTTTACCCGAAAGCATGTCATGACATGATCCTCGAACGCATTCTCGAGCATAAAAAAGCCGAATTGCGCCGGAAAAACAACCGGGGGTATCTGCAAACGATGCAAAGCCGGATCCGTGATCGGAACGCCCCAATCGGATTTGTCCATGCGCTTCGGCAGGGCACCTCCGACACGGCCCCGGCCCTCATTGCCGAGGTCAAAAAGGCCTCTCCCAGCCAGGGGCTCATGCGTCCCGAATTCAAGGACCGCTTTGATCCGGTCGAGATCGCCCGGCAATATCGCGAGGCAGGTGCCCACGCCCTTTCGGTCCTGACCGACCAGGAATTCTTTCAAGGATCCTTGGACTATTTACAGGAGGTCAAAGAAGCCGTGGACCTGCCGGCCCTCAACAAAGAATTCATGATTGCAGACATTCAGTTCTATGAAGCCCGGGCCTATGGGGCGGACTGTGTGCTGTTGATCGTAGCGGGACTGGATCGCATTCAATTGGTGGATTTTTTCGCCTTGTCCAAGGAATTGAATTTGGATGTTCTGATGGAAACCCACAATGAGCGGGAGTTGGACACAGTTCTGGAACGCCTCCCCGACGCCACCCTCATCGGCATCAACAATCGGGACCTGAAAACCTTTTCCACCGATTTGAGCGTCACGGAACGACTCGCCAAACGCATACCGTCCGATAAACTCATCGTCAGTGAAAGCGGCATTCACAAACGGGACGATGTCCTTCGCCTTCTGGAGGCCGGTGCCCATGCCATGCTCATCGGTGAGTCCTTGATACGTGCTGATTCGATCACTCAAAAAATCCGGGAGTTACTCCCGCCGGCAGCCGACGACAGCGAACCCTCGTCAACCCGTTGGATCTAGCCCTCGATTCCGGCTCTGCATTGTCTTCAATACCCATCATCTCATGTCATCATGTCAGTAAAAATCAAAATTTGCGGCATCACCAGTGAGCAGGATGCCCACAAATCCGTCGCATTAGGGGCCGATGCTCTGGGATTTGTCTTTTACGACCAAAGCCCGAGGCATATCGAGCCCCCCGCCGCCAGGCGCATCATTCAGACCCTGCCGCCCTTTGTGCTGGCGGTCGGGGTTTTCGTCAACCAGCCCCTCGAAACCGTTCGCCGGATTGTCGATGACTGCGGATTGGCCTTGGCTCAAATTCATGGGGATGAAACACCGGCCTATTGCGAATCGCTGGACCGGCCGGTCCTGCGGGCCATTCGATTGAAAGACAGAAGAAGCTTTCTGTCACTGGCCGAATACAAAGGCCGGGCGGGAGTCCGGGGATTCGTCGTGGACGCCTTTTCTCCAAACTCCTATGGTGGAACCGGCCAGACCGTAGACTGGGCCTTGGCCGGTGAAGCGGCCAAAGCCGCGCCGGTCTTATTGGCCGGGGGACTCACCCCTCACAATGTGCGCGAGGCGATTGAGCAGGTCCGTCCCTACGGGGTCGATGTCAGCAGCGGGGTGGAGGCGTCTCCCGGCCGTAAAGACCCCGAGAAACTTGCGACATTTATTCAGGCGGTCCGGCTTGTCAGGTGATCGACCCATGGGTATACTCTCCCTCTTTGTCTCATGACTCTTCCCCGTAGGATATAATGGCGGCTCTTCCCGATTCACATGGACATTTTGGTTCGTTTGGTGGCATGTACGTCCCCGAGACGTTGATGCCGGCCATCCTGGAGCTTGAACAAGCCTACCTCACCGCTAAACGGGACCGCATCTTTCAACAGGAATTTCATGCCTGCCTCAAAAACTTTGTCGGTCGTCCCACCCCGTTGTACTTTGCCGAGCGCCTGACCAAAACCCTCGGCGGGGCCAAAATTTACTTGAAACGAGAAGACCTTTGTCATACCGGCGCTCATAAGGTCAACAATACCGTCGGCCAGGCCCTGCTCACTCGAAGAATGAAAAAGAAACGGATCATTGCCGAAACCGGGGCAGGCCAGCACGGAGTGGCCGTGGCCACGGTCGCAGCCATGTTCGGGCTGGAAGCTGAAATTTATATGGGGACCGAAGACATGGAACGGCAGGCATTGAATGTCTTTCGCATGCGATTGCTGGGCTCAACGGTCACAGGCGTCGATGCCGGCAGCCGAACCCTGAAAGACGCCATCAGCGAAGCCATGCGGGATTGGACGACCAACGTCAGAACGACACATTACTTGTTGGGGTCCGTGTTGGGAGCTCACCCCTACCCCATGATGATCCGGGATTTTCAATCAGTCATCGGCCGCGAAGCACGCAAACAGATCTTGGCCCAGGAAGGCCGGTTGCCTCATTGTTTGGTGGCCTGCGTGGGGGGAGGCAGCAACAGCATGGGACTCTTCTATCCATTTCTCAAGGACAAATCTGTCCGGATGATCGGGGTGGAAGCCGGAGGCCAGGGACTCAGCAGCGGGAAACATGCCGCCAGATTTGCAGGCGGCAAGCCGGGAGTCCTCCACGGAACACTGACCTACCTGCTGCAGGATGAGGACGGCCAGGTGAACCCCACACACTCTGTTTCAGCCGGCTTGGATTATCCGGCCATCGGACCGGAACACAGTTATTATCACGACCAAAACCGGATTCAATATACCTCAGCCAATGACGACGAAGCCCTGGCGGCTTTTGACCTTCTGGCCCGCGTAGAAGGAATCATTCCGGCCCTGGAAAGCGCCCATGCGGTCGCCGAAGTGGTCAAGCTGGCTCCACAAATGAAAAAAAATCAGATTATTCTCATGAACCTCTCGGGGCGCGGAGACAAGGATGTGCAACAAATTGCCCGCATGCGTGGCATTCGACTCTAATGGTCAGGGAAAAGTCAGGAGTGAGTGGACAAGGAGCGGCAGGCAGCTAATTTTTGATTTAACTGTTTCCTTTTTCCGTTCGGCTATTCACCTGTGAACAAACATGACCAATCGCATCCAACAAACATTTGAGGCCTTAAAGGCCGATGGAAAAAAGGCCTTGATCCCCTATATCATGGCCGGGGATCCATCCTTGGCCGTCACCGAATCCCTGGTGCTGGCCATGGCGGAAGGGGGAGCTGATCTCATAGAGCTGGGAGTTCCCTTTTCCGATCCCATTGCCGACGGACCCGTCATTCAGCAGGCTGCCGAACGAGCCCTTCAATCGGGCACCACGGTCAAACAGATCCTGGCCACCGTTAAATCGCTCCGTCAACAAACCTCCATTCCCCTCGTCTTCATGGCCTATTACAACACCGTCCTGGCTATGGGTTTGAAAAACTTCTGTACTCAGGCAGTGGCGGCTGGTGTGGACGGCCTGATTGTGCCGGACCTCCCCCCCGAAGAATCCGATGCCCTGCGTCAGGCCACGGAAACAGCCGGCGGACCGGTCGTCATTTTCCTGTTGGCTCCGACCAGCACCCCTCAACGCCGGAAGGAAGTCATCTCACGCAGCAAGGGATT
>JBDIVP010000205.1:0-6486 GCA_039794325.1 Candidatus Inrsubterrania sp. | reverse complement strand
GTGAACTCAACAGGTCGGATTCGGTATAAAACCCTGACACGCCAACCGTCAACCCGGGCCAATTGCCCCGTAGGCCGACCTCGTATTGATTGGATTTAGCCGGTTGAGGATCGATTTGATCGGCGCTTGCGGCGCTCCGTGCCGCTCGTCCCAATTGACTGATCTCGGCCCCTTGGGAGAAGGTGAAATAGAGATCGATGTTCTGGTTCAGGAAATAGACGAGTCCCGCATTGAAGAGGGTCAGGTGAAAGGCATTAATATTCCCGCCTTTAATACCGCTCGGTCCTGCAGCCGTCTCCACGTGTCCACGGTATTCTTCGTGCCGGACGCCTCCGGTGAAGATGAAGTCGCCCAATGGCAGTTCAAGTTGTCCATAGGGGGCGAAACTGTCCAGGGTTACATCCGGCGAAAAGAACGTACTGAGCATGCCCGTATCGTCATTGAAAAATGGGCGAAAGTATCGATTTCGGAGAAAATCGAATCCATAGGTGATCGCCGTGCCCTTGGTGACAAATGAAAGTGGAGTAGTGACGGATGAACGGATGCCATAGTAGGTATTGGTTTGTTCATCCCGAAAATTTGTTCCTCCGAACGAGGAAAAAACTTGTGTTTCAATCCGGCTGGTAAAGGCTTCGAGCTTGACGGCGTTGCCGAATACATCCGGATTTTGATAGGTCATGTTGACGGTGTAGGACTTTCGAAAGGATTGATCACCTTTGGGGTTTTCCACGAGAGAGCCGAATTGCTGGCGATAGATGCCCGGATTCAGCTCATATTGTTTTAAGAAATCCACATATCCGAATGTTCCTGCCAAGCGCAATGTCCCGGCCGTTCCAAAATCAAAGCCGAACGAACCGTCAAGGCTGCCAAGGATTTCTTTGCCATTGGTCAGCAAGGCGGAGTTATTAAAGCCCAAGGCTAAATCCCCATTTGGATCGAAGTCGGCTCCGTCGTATCCAAGGGAACCACCAAGGTGATAATCGAATTTGTCCACAATCTGAGCGACGCTCTGGTAGAGGGTGATCTGGTGACTGCCGCCGATTTGTTGGGGGTTAAAGCTCTCTTGAATGGTGGTCCGAAAGGTAAGGTCTTTGGACGTGGCTCGAGGAGTTTGTAGGGCGATGATGCCGCCCGGTGAGCCGAACCCATAGGCGGAATTGGCTCCTCGCGATACCTCCACTCCGGCCAATTGGTCGGGATTGATCAGGTTCAGGTCGGAACCGCTGCTGGCCCGAAGTTGTTCATTGACAGGGACTCCGTTCAGGAAAACTTGTGCCGTTCGTCCTCGGATCTGGCGCACGCCGTTGTTGGTCGGATTGAAGCCGGGAATCCGCCGGGAAAGAATGTCTTCAATTCGATTGGTTGTCGGTCGTTCCTCTTGAATGTCTTCCTGATTTAAAAGAGAGATGGATGACGGAACGTTGGATAACGGGATATCCGTTCTTCGGCTTCCGAGGACCGTGACTGCCGGTATCCGGACCTTCCGTCGGTTCGAGGGGGCTTCCGCTCGTGGTCCGGGTGGTGGGTTGGAAGCCCTCGGTGCGTGGTTCTCGAAAGAAGTTTCGGGAGTTGATGGCCCGCCTTGGGGTTCAACGGTGACGGTTTTGTCCCCGGTCAGTAAATAGGTGAGGCCGGTGCCGGCTAATAATCGTGCCAGCGCCGTTTCCGGGGTATAGGTTTCGGAAACGCCTTGGCTCTCAAGCCCTTCAACGATTTTTGCGGAATAAAACAATTGCCAGGAGCTTTGTTCCGCAAAGGAAGTGAGGGCGAGAGACAGCGATTGTGGCGGAATGTCGAACGTTGCCGTTTCTTGAGCGATTAAAGCTCCGGTTGGCGTCATGAGCCACCCGATGAGCAAGAATCCCACCCAAAGACCATATCTTGGTCTGGGGCCGGTTCCCTGGTGTGATGTGAACATGGCGCTGAACAGGGACATGGAATGCTCCTTCCTTTTGTCGTGTGCCGGTCGTGTGAGAGGTGTGTGTGGTGATTGTGGGATCCTGCGTTTCGAGGGGTTTCATCACGATATTTCCGAACAATATTCATCCGTTTTTGATCGCGAGAATGCATCGGACGGCCGGCCTAACATGCCGGACGTCAGCGGCGAATGATTACAAGACGCTTGATGGGTTCGAATCCGGACGGGAATGGAAAAGAAATTTTTCCGGAACCGGATGGAGAGATTTGATGGAATGGTTTGTCAGGTTGAGAATGCGTGGAGCAAGGCGGGCTTTGGTCGAAACGGGTGAACAGACGAGTTCGGGAAAATTATCGCAGGAAGATGAGTCGATCCGTGATATGAAGGGCAGTGATTGGAAGGGTGCGCTCTATGGTAGCAACGGCAGTGTCGAGCCTGTCGAGGTGAAAAACTCCGTTGACCCTATGATCGCGGAGGGAATCGGTAAGTACGATGATGTACCCAGGACGGTAGCGGTTGATTTCCTCCACGACCTGAATAAGGGGAGCGGCCTCAAATATTAAATTGCCCCGCCGCCAGGCCGTAGCAATCCGGAGATCAACGGAGGTGACAGAGCTTATGCCGAGTGCCGAGCCGAACGTGATCTGTTGACCGGCAGTCAGATGCCATGGAGAGGTGGTTGCGTGGAGGTTTGGCGCTGGAGATACTTCCACTATTCCATCGATGACAGTGACCCGTATTGAATCATGGTTTTTATGAACGATGAATTCGGTCCCGATGGCACGGATGGTTCCCATGTGGGTGTCCACAATAAATGGGCGAAGGGGGTCTTTGGCCACCTGAAAGGCGGCTTCGCCTGTAAGCAGTTCTACATGACGCAAATTATCGAAATAGGCAATATTGAGAGCGGCTTGGGTATTTAAATGCACGACACTTCCGTCACTCAATGGTTGTGTGATCTGTTTGCCCGTCCCGGTCGAATAATCCACGGTCAACCGGCGAATGACCTGATTTGGGTCACTGTAAAGGATATACAGCAGACTCAATGCCGCCAATGTTGCGGCTATGGGGCCTGCCGGCATTCGCTTTTTTCTGGGCGGAAATCTTTTCGCGGGCGAAGACTTTTTCCGTAATGGCGAACTTGTCGGATGAATTTCGCCGGATTTACAAAGGCTCTGAGCCGTATTTTGCAAGGCCTCCATTCCGAGCCAGAGCCGATTAGCTTTTTCAAAGGCCTGCCGATGGGCGGGACTGGTTTGCTGCCAGCTCTCTGCGGCTTTTCGGTCCTCCGCTGTTGCTTCACCCGATGTGAGTCGAACTATCCATTCGACTGCTGCGATTTCCAGCCGTTCCCGCTCGTTCGTGGTTCGGGATGGATCCGTCATGAAAATAGGTTTCCTTTCCGGTTGTTCGATAGTGTCGATTCCGGAATTCCCAGTCTGTTTAAAGTGGAATTTCTCACGACATACCCGGAAGCCCGCTGTACAGGCAAAGTGGCAATCCTAGGGACCGAGATGGGAAGTCTGGTTTTTGGGGGCTGGTTATATCGAATCTGCCGGGCATAGGTATTTATATTATAAGAACGCTTCAAAGAACAAAAACCGGACCGGATGGAGATCCGATCATGGTGTGGGAAGGTGTGATGGCGAGCTTTGAGACCACTGGAGGCAACCGGATGGAAACAGGCAGGGAACCGGGAGGACTTATCGGTTAGGGGAGGCATCAGATTCGTCGTTTAAGCAACGCCGACATTGGTTAAGCGCTCGGGCGATATTTTTTTCGACCGTACTGATGCACACATTCAACCGTTCGGCGATCTCACGGTGAGGAAGACCTTCATAACGGTTCAATAAGAATATTTCCCTGCACAATGGGGTTAGATGTTGAATGGTTTCCACAATACGCTTCAATTCTTCTTTGGCCAAAAAGGCCGACTCCGGCGTGGAGGCACTATCCGGCCTGTCGAGAGGGTCTGTTTCTTCATCAGCGAAAACTCGTTGCCACCGTGATTGGGTTCGCAGATGATCGATCGTCAGATTGGTGGCGATGCGGAACAGATAGGAACGCATATTACGAATGGACTGAAGATCCGGCAGTTGGGACACCCGAAGAAAGGTTTCTTGGGTCAGGTCGGCAGCCGTGGCTTCACAGGAGACCCGGCTCAGAATAAAACGGTGGACATCCCGTTGATGTCGATGGAACAGATGAGAAAAATGCCAGTGGATCATGAGAGTGAGAAGGAGTGTTGGTGTGTGTCTTGACCTGCTGAATAATGGAAAAACCTTGTATGGAAGGGACAGGTTCTGTTGCTCTTTTCTGCTCCAAAAACACAAATAATAAAAAAACCCAATGATGGTTACGGCATCATTGGGCTTTGGTTTCGAGGAACTCTAGCCTCTGGGGGATCAATCAGTGCTCGGAATTATTTAGGATGTTTCATGTGTCACCTGATAAAGTCGTGCCGGAATTTTTAGGATGAAAATGATAATGATAATAACAATTATTATTTACCGATACAGCTCCAGTCAACTTCCCACTGCGGGGAGCAAGCTTTCCATTCGGGGCGGCTTATCAGGGGGACATGAAAAGCAAGAAATTTTTCACTTCGGGTATGGGTTTAGTTTGGTTATTCGTCTTAAGTAGAGAGACACTCCGTTGCTCTCTATCTATTGGTGTGTCCTGAATCCCTCAGAGCCTGGAGGCTTAACGTTTTCTGGAAGGGACTTTGTGGGACCCAATCTGCCACGGGTTTTTGCGGATCAGGTGTGTTGTTCTCAGGAAATCCGTCGATTTCAGGGAAGGGGGGCTGTAAGGGAATAGGAATTATGCTGCAATTGGTTGATGTGTATAAGTCCTACGGGCAGGGATCCTCATCGATTTCCATTTTACGGGGAATCAATCTGGTGATCCAACGCCGTGAATTTGTGGCGCTCATGGGACCATCCGGTTCAGGAAAGTCCACGCTTCTCAATATCCTTGGTATTTTGATGATTATAATCAGGGTGAGTATTGGCTTGATGGAACCCTGATCAAAGATTTATCGGAATCGGAAGCCGCAAGACTGCGAAACCGTTTTATCGGATTTGTCTTTCAGTCATTTCATCTTTTACCGCATTTAACAGCCTTGGAGAATGTGGCATTGCCCCTGCGGTATCTGGGGAAATCCCTCCGCCAACGAACCGCTCTTGCCGGCGCTCTTCTTGAACAGATGGGCTTGCAAGAACGGTCTCACCATCTTCCCTCCGAGTTGTCGGGAGGGCAGCGGCAGCGAGTGGCCATTGCCCGTGCTTTGGCGATCCAGCCGCGATTGATTTTGGCCGACGAACCCACCGGGAATTTAGATTCGGCATCTTCCCGTGAAATTTTGGATGTGTTTGCCGCGCTGCATCGGGATGGAGCCACCATTCTCCTGGTAACACATGATGAAGCGATCGCGCGTTGTACCCAAAGAATTATCCGTGTCAGGGATGGGTGTCTGGTGTAAAAGCATGGCATTTCTCGATCACTGGCGCGATATCCTGACCAGCCTCAATCGCCATAGACTGCGAACATGCCTCACGGCATTCGGAGTGTTCTGGGGAATATTGATGGTCGTGGTTTTATTGGGGATAGGAAAAGGACTGGAGCGGGGGATTGCTCAAATATTCAAGGATGATGCCTATAATTCCATATGGATTCGTGGAGCCAAGGTTTCGGTTCCTCATGGTGGGTTATCCCCAGGGCGGCCGGTGGTTCTGACCATTCATGATCTCAACGCGTTGGCCAATGGCCTTCCCGGAATTGAAAATTTGACTCCTCGCAAACAATTAAAGACGGAAGGCCGGGTGAAATTCGGACAACGAACCGGGGCGTTTGAAATTCATGGGATTTACCCTGGCAATAATGTGGTTGAAAAAACGATCCTGGTTCAGGGCCGACTGATCAATCCGTTGGATGTGGCGGAAGGGCGAAAGGTGGCTGTTATCGGAGCTCGAGTCGTCGAGATCCTGTTTGGCGCAGATGAGGATCCCATTGGGCAACGCTTGGATATTCATGGGGTCAGTTATGTGGTGGTCGGAACCTTTACGGATGTTGGAGGGGAGGGGGAACTCCGGAGAATGTATCTTCCGTTTACGGCGTTTCAGCGATCGTTTGATCCGAATCCGGCGGTTGATTGGTTGATCTTTACCGTCAAGGAAGGCTTTCATTCCTACCCGTATGAAGACCGGATTCGTGTGTTATTGGCTGAACGTCACCGGTTTTCGCCTTCGGATCGTGGAGCGGTGGATATCTGGAATGTCATCGAGGATTATCAAAAATTTCAGGCGTTTTTTTGGGGCATTCATGTATTTGTGATTATCGTGGGAATGGGAACACTCTTTGCGGGTCTGGTGGGGGTGACCAATGTGATGTTCATTGCCGTGCGGGAGCGAACAAGGGAAATCGGAATTCGAAAGGCACTTGGGGCCACCCCCGCAACTATTCTCAGTATGATTCTTCAGGAAGCGTGTATGTTACCATCGCCGAGAAGCATGGCAAGGATCTTTTCAGGGTAAAAGGACGCGGTTTGATGCAAGGTATTGACTGTG
>JBDIVP010000204.1:0-6492 GCA_039794325.1 Candidatus Inrsubterrania sp. | reverse complement strand
AGCCGAGTCCGCGTCTGGCCTCGCGTTCCCAGCCGCGGCGGCCGAACACGCGGCTCGAATCGACTGGCCTTCAGCCCACCCCTCGGTCGCGGAGTCTGTGATGCGGACGCTTCGGACAGTTTAAATCCCGGTAGGGGAAAAAGGTATAATCGGAACATGTCATCTGAAACCATACGAGACCGCATTCTGGAGTCCTTGCAGAATTTGCCATCTAATGCCACCTATGACGACGCTATCGAGCGACTGGAGGCGTTTCCAGAATCGGGTCGCAAGGTGCCCGAAAGGAATGATTCGGAGATTCGCGAAGCGCTTGAGTCCCCGTATCGTATATCGAATGCGGGAAGGTGCGGTGACGATCACCACAGTTTTCCGCGCATCCCGTCTTTTTTCGGGTCTCCGATAAACATTCCCCAACAAGCGGTTGGAGCGGACTGCTGAAAAACGCCGCCGCTTACCCGCCAGCCGTTGAACCTTGCTGACAGATTAAAGGAAATCGCCAATGAAAATCGTTGAATTTGCTTTCATCGTCTATCCCTCTATGGATCTGGCGCGTTCCCGCGCTTTTTATGAAGGAATCCTTGGGCTCAAGGCCACGAGTTCCTTAGATATCCCTGATGGGTTCTGGGTCGAGTATGAGATTGGCCCGCACACCCTCGCCATCGGGAAAGAACCCTTCTTGAAGCCATCGGGTGATGGTCCCCACGTTGCCCTGGAGGTGGGTGATTTTGATCAGACAATTGCGCATCTCAGGGCTCACCAGGTGGCATTCGCCCTTGAGCCGGTGGACTTACCCAATTGCCGGGCAGCCATAGTTGTGGACCCGGACGGCAACAAACTTGGCATTCATCAACGAAAGGCTTAATAAGGCGCTGGAGGAAACCGCCGCCCCCCCTTTTGCGTCCCGCCATCGTGGAAATTCCGGGGGCGGTACGCTCTTCCGTTACTGTCGGCGGGGGGGGCACTCAGCTTTGACGTTATGTTTCCGTTAACGCAGAGGATAAGCCCAGGTGAGCGACGAAGGGAATGAAGTCTCGATCAAGAAAGAGCAAAGGCATCTTTTGCTCGATGCAGAATGTTGCTATAATGACGTCAGCGGTTTTGCGTATGGTATGTCCTTTTTTGCGCAACGTACGGTAATTGTCGGCGCACTTTTCAGCCATTTCTTTACCGAACATTTCATACTGGTCCAGGGTTAAAAGGGTCCGTCTTGTTGTGCGATAATCGCGGTCATTATGAATGCCTTGAAGAATTTCCAAAAAGATCAGGTCACCAATTGCCACAATACCTTCGACAATACCTGAATCGAGCGCATCCGTGTGTCTGTTGTGAACACCATTGAAGTAATCGATCCAGACGCTGGTATCAACCAATATCACCTCCCGCCTCTCATTTCGTCCAAGTTCCCTTCCCACCTGACCTTTCCCCGCAATTTGCGGATTTTCTGTTGTTGGCTTCGGCGCACCAATAGTTTAAGTCCTTGTTCTACGGCTTCTTTTTTGGTCGTATACCCTGATGCCTTCAGCGCATCGGCCATTAGCTTGTCGTCTATGACGATATTGGTTCTCACGGGCCACCTATGTGTATATATTTATATGATGTACACACATTAACATGGGCAACGAGATGTCACAATCGGCTATTTTCTCCCCTTGATCGACATGACAGGCGGAGGGTTCCCTATCTTGTGCGACGGCAGAATCTGGAAGAAACGACCGGTGGTTGCTTGATTTGGGCCGGGGGCTTTATGCTTGATGGCCGGGGGAATGCAGAGGTGATCCTATTTGTGTGGACAGGTTGGCGGCATACCTCGAATTCATGGTTGAAAGATACGGAATATGCGTAAAGTGTATATCAAAAAAAAGACGCGTCTCCTGGATGACTTTTTCAAGGTGGAAGAGGTGCAACTTCGCTATGAGCGATTTGACGGAGACATGAGCCCGTTAGTCAGACGGTTGAACTTGGAACGAGGGGATTCGGTTGCGGTTCTTCTCTTCAATCCCAAAAAGCAGCGTATCCTTTTGGTGAATCAGTTTAAGTACCCTGCGTATGCGAAGGGGCCGGGTTGGATCACGGAGACGGTGGCCGGAATGATCGGGACAGATGAGAGCCCCGAGTCTGCGGCACGCCGGGAAGTTGAAGAGGAGACCGGTTACAAGGTTTCCAGGTTAGAGCACGTCTCCACATTCTACGTCTCGCCGGGTGGTTCATCGGAACGAGTCATCCTCTATTTCGCGGAAGTTGATGACACCGATAAAATTGATGCAGGCGGCGGGGTAGTGGAAGAAGAGGAAGACATCAAGACCGTCGACCTGTCGCTTGCGGAAGCCCTACAACAGATCCAGAACGGGGAAATTGCCGATGCCAAAACCATTCTGGGGATATTCTGGCTTCAGAACCGTCTGAGGCAAGCGTAAGAAAAAGCCGTCGATAATGGTTTTCACCAAAGGAAAGATGTAAACTTTTCCATAAAAAACATTTTCCAAGAAACGTCCCCCATCTTTTCATCCATGAAAACCCAGTACTTTACGGCTTCCAGTTTGGATGGTTTTATTGCTGACCCGGAGGACTCGCTGAAGTGGCTCTTTCCCCTTGGTGACATCCAGGAGACCAGCTATCCCTCCTTTATCCGAGAGGTCGGGGCCCTTGCCATGGGTTCGGTTACCTATGAATGGTTGCTCCGCCATGTCGTCGATTCCAAGGAAGATCCGTCCCAGGCTTGGCCCTACCCACAACCCACTTGGGTGTTTAGCTCACGCACACTTCCGATGGTTCATAAGGCAGACATCCGATTCGTGCGTGGCGATGTCCGGCCTGTCCATCAGGTCATGGTGGAAGCGGCTGCCGGTCGGAACGTCTGGATTGTCGGTGGAGGAGACTTGGCCGGCCAATTTTACGATCAGGGGTTGTTGGATGAGATCCATGTTCAGATTGGATCGGTTACGCTCGGGGCGGGAAAGCCTCTTTTGCCCAGAAGGATTACGTCGCCTCCGCTTTGCTTGGTTTCCGTACGAGCGGTCGGGACCGGCTTTGCGGAGCTTAAATATGAAGTGCCTCAGGCGGCGCGACGGGAAATGATGACGGAATCTGAGAAGGGGCACGAAACCGGTTCTTTGCCGACGCCTTGTTAAGGCCCCGCTTCCAGGGCTTTTATCAATCACGTCATTAGCCGTCCATGGAGGTTGTTCCCATGAGTGTTCGATTACGAGAGGGAAGAATCGAAGACGCCGAATTTTGCGGTCCGATCTGTTATACGGCCTTTAAGTCCATCGCGGATCAGCATAACTTCCCCCCCGACTTCCCTTCCCCTGAAATCGCGACCGGCCTATTGTCGGAGATTTTGGCGCACCCTGACTTTTATGGGGTGGTCGCCGAATTCGAGGGCCGAATTGTGGGGAGTAATTTTGTCGACGAGCGGTCGAAGATTGCCGGCATCGGTCCGATCACGGTTGACCCCTCCGTACAAAATCGTGCCGTGGGGCGCGAGTTAATGCAACATGTGCTTGAGCGGATTGACCGGCGGGGTTTCCCGGGCTGCCGCCTTGTCCAGACCGCCTATCATAACCGCTCGCTTTCCCTTTATGCCAAGTTGGGATTCGTGACGCGCGAGCCGCTGTCCAATTTGCAAGGCCCTCCTCTTGCCGTGCACATTCCCGGGTACGCCGTGCGTGCCGCTACCGAAGACGACCTGGGCGCCTGCGCTCAAGTGTGTCAGAAGGTGTATGGTCATGATCGCAGTGGTGAGTTACGTGATGCGATGAAGCAGGGCACCGCCACCGTGGTGGAGTCTGGTGGGCGAATCACGGGGTACGCCACCGCGTTGGCGTTCTTCGGACATGCGGTGGGGGAAACGAATGACGCGTTAAAAGCCCTCATCGGGGCCGCCCCAGCCTTTCCAGGCCCTGGATTCTTACTCCCCACTCGCAATGGCGAGTTGTTCCGATGGTGTTTGGCACACGGGCTTCGTGTCGTTCAGCCGATGACGCTCATGAGCGTGGGGCTTTACCATGAACCTGAAGGGGTTTTTCTCCCTTCGATCTTCTATTGATGAGGGGGCTTGATCAGGGTGGTCCTCCCTTACCATTCAACCTGAGGAAAAGATAAGACCGGCAAATTTGAGATTTTATGGGGTGGTGAAAAACCTGGCGGGGGGTAGACATGCCTGCTCGTTATACTTCAGCCATCGTGATGGGAGCCAGCATGACCGGTCTCTTGGCCACTCGGGCGTTAAGTAACCATTTTGACCACATTACCGTCATAGAACGGGATGTGCTTTCGGCCGGGGAGGAGGTTCGGAAAGGCGTTCCGCAATCCGCTCATGCCCACGGTCTGCTGGCCAGTGGCTATCGTGTCATGGACGAATATTTTCCGGGCATGATGGATGAGCTTGAGGCGTTGGGAGCGCCCCGTGGAGATGTCGTCGGGGATTTCCTCTGGTTTCAATATGGGTGCTGGAAATTACGGCACCATTCAGGCCTTCGTGGAATTGCCGTTAGTCGGCCGTGTCTTGAAGGCGCGATTCGTCGGCGGGTCAAGGCGCTCCCGCAGGTGATGTTTCTCGAAGGGGTGAATGGCGTAAAGCCCACCTTCGATGCGGCAGGCAGCCAGGTGACGGGGCTCGTGGTGCGATCGCGGGATCGCCGGGTTCCGGAGACGCTCAAGGCCGATCTGGTGGTCGATGCGACCGGTAGAGGATCCCAGTCGCCTCAATGGCTTGAGGAATGGGGCTTCGGCCGTCCGGAGGAACGTTCTGTGAGGGTCCACGTTGGATATGCCACTCGCATGTTCGAGCGTCGTCCAGGTGATTTCTTTAACTCGGTGGGTGGTATCATTTCCGGCACACCTCCTACCAGCACCCGGTATGGTGCGGTCCTTGCCGCCGAGGACAATCGGTGGGTGGTGACGCTGGTCGGCACGCTTGGTGACTATCCTCCGAGGAAGGAGAAGGAATGGATAGCGTTTGCCGCCTCTCTGCCGGTTCCGGCGGTTTACGACCTGGTGACCTCGGCACGGCCGTTGACGAAGATTGTCAGCTACCGGTTTCCGGCCAACCTACGGCGATGGTATGAGCGCATGGGACGATTCCCCTCTCGCTACCTTGTGATGGGGGATGCTGTCTGCAGCTTCAATCCTATTTATGGTCAGGG
This sequence comes from Candidatus Inrsubterrania sp., assembly GCA_039794325.1. Lineage (GTDB taxonomy): Bacteria > Nitrospirota > Nitrospiria > Nitrospirales > UBA8639 > JACKFE01. The sequence goes on along the minus strand of JBDIVP010000204.1, from coordinate 1,348 downwards.
CATGTCTGTGGCGGCGGGCGAAGCCAAGGCGCTCGATGACAGTCTTGTGTCTGGGCTTGAGAGCCTGTCGCGACGATTTTACACCCGGGTACGCAAGATCGTCGATATTCCCTGGGCGATTGCCACTGGCGAGGATTTTCGCTTTCCACAGGTTGAAGGCCGCCGGTCCCTCGGATTTAGGATAATGAGCCGCTATCTTGAATATGTCCATGCCGCGGCGGAGCAAGATCCCGTGGTCTGTCGACGGTTCTTTGATGTTCTAAACCTGCTTGCACCCCCGTCTTCGTTGATGTCGCCCCCTATCGCCTGGCGAGTACTCGGTCGATCGGTGGTGAAGGGGAAAGGCTCACCGTGGAGGGCGGGACCTCCCTGAATTAAACTTCCTGTGTAGCAACGGAGAATCGGGTGCGGGCGTGTGTTATTCACGCACGTTGAGCTTATTGATAACTTGATCCACCCCGAAAACATACCAGGCATCATTTTCGGCCATGCGTCCTTGTATGGCATTGATGACCAATCCTTCCAAGGTCACCACGGCATTTCTGGCCGTGACTCGAATTTGATCGGCATTGACGAACGGATCTTTTTCCAAGATCAATCTCACGGTATCGGTCAATTCCTCGTCATGATCCTCTTCGGGCGGGTCCACCGCCATCCCGTTGATGACGTCCCGGCTGCCGGGGACCCACCAGGCCAGGACTCCGGCGAGGCGTTTTTGGCCCAGACTCGGGACATGGTCGTCCAAGAGTACGACGCCGTCTTGAACCGAGATTTCGATGATGCCGGATTTGGGGACAACCGATTCCCTGACCGTCTCCACTTGCCCTTTCTGTTTGAGTCGAATCGTACAATCCCGCAGGCCGGTTTCCTGGAGGATGGCGTCCCGAACGGCCGATAAAATGGCCCCGTCTCCCATCTTGACGGAGGGGCTCACATGTAACCGGTCGATGATGCCTGTCACGCCCGGTACCGCAATGGCTAATTCCAAGCTGAGTTTTTTTGCGGCGATATCCTGGGTCTCCCCTTCAATGGTCAGTACGCCGTCTGCATATCCCATCGTGACGGGATACGCGTGAAGGTTGATGCGTGGTTCATGTTCCCATACGGCTTTGACCGCTTTAATGATATCCTGAGTGTTGGTCATGGTCATCCTTTCATGATTTGTATCCGAATCGGCGAAGCAAGGCTTTCCGGTCCTGAATATCCGACTCTCCCTCGATGCCTTGAGGCGATTGGCCGTCAATCACGCCCATGATCCCGCGGCCTTGTGTCGTTTCGGCCAGAATGACTTCGACGGGATTGGCCGTGGCACAGTAAATGTGACAGACCTCCGGCACCTGGCGCACGG
>JBDIVP010000203.1:0-6498 GCA_039794325.1 Candidatus Inrsubterrania sp. | reverse complement strand
GTGGCCCGTTGAGCCATGAATCCTTCTTGCTCCCAGATATAGCCTTCCACCTGAGGGGCTGCATGATGACCCTGGATATGTTGATTCAGAATTTGCCACGAACGTTGAGTTAAGAACTGCTGCAACGGTTGCCCTTTGGCTTCTACGACCGATATATGAAATGTCGTTGCGGCGGCTCGATTCAAAAACGTGATTCGGCGTTCCTGATCAATTGTGATGATCGCATCCATCGCCGAATCAAGAACTTGCGCATTCTGTTGTTCGCGTTCACGCAAGACGCGCTCGGTGTGTTGATGATCAAAAATTTCTTTCTCGAGGGCTCTATTGGCTTGCCTGATCTGCTTTGTCAGCAACACCCCCAGCAGGCCGATGATGACCCCGACCCAAATTTGCCATTGAACCAAGCGGACAATGTTGGCGTTTGCCCATGCATCGTACAAGGTCACCAGTTCATCCGCCTTCACTGAAAACTCATCATTGAGCCGTAACAGCTCGTGGGGTGGGGAGGGCCCTGCATGACCTGAGACGTGCCCCGCCAAAAAGGCGTCGGCCGTGGCGCTAAATTGGTCAAGGCGGTGCTGCTGATCTTCAAGGGCGTGCTTGAGGTCATTGTTTGGAGCGGGAGGAACGAGCAACGTCTGCCCCGGCATCCACCTGACCATAACCGGCTTCCCATGGAGCAGCCCTTCCAATGTGTGCCTCAGTTCTGTTCTCGTGGCGGTATAGTCGACCGTGAAGCCCTGACGGACTAAGAGCATCTCTTTCATATGGCGTTCTTGCAGCATGCGCTGCCTGCCCGCCAGATCGATGACCAAGGCATCAACCTTATGATCCTGTATACCTACAATTGTAAACGCGACGATCCCGAACAGACCGGTAAGGAACAAGAGGAGAAGGACAAGTAAACGAACGCTAATTGAAGAGCCGAAAAACGAACCAAGGCGGGGAAAAACAGCCATGTGCTCCTCCTCTGCAAAGGTGCAGTGGAGAACCTCTATGATGACTTGGTAAGAAAGGAAACGTTAGATTATTGTACCAGGGGAGAGGACCCCCTCTGCAATCTTCAAAGATGGTCGAGGAGAATCGTGAATAGAAATGGGTGGGGCCATGGCTTAAGACAATGGTGGAAGCCGATAGACCGCAAATCGAGGGAGAACCGTTAGCCATTTCCGTTCGGTAAGGAAAAAAAGGAATCATGCAACGTCGCGTCGTGATTCTGTTTTGAAAGGTTTTTGAGATTCCCTTCCTTCTTGATTCGGTTCCCCCACCGGTTCCTCATCGTCCATGAAGGTAGCCCATATGGCTGCTCCCCACATAACAAACATAAGAATGAGCAACGCACTCACCGCCCACATCTCGCACCTCCTTTTTCCATGTGGCTGTCTGTCATGCCAACCTATGAGCCTTCATGACAAGGATAGCACCCCTATGGAAAGCTGGACAATTCATGGAAAAGTGATGACAGGCTATTAAGTGAAATCCTTTTGATTCTGCCAGGGAAGATGACCTTTTCGGCAAATTACAGATGGATGGGGGAGAAGGAGAAGAATTTTCCCATGAGGAGCGAAGTGCTGATTTCAAGATAATTTGGAGAAAACCATGAGCTCAGAACCCGATAGAGAGTCCGATGGTTCCATTGATCGCCGAGCGATCTGATGGGCCGTCAAACTCCGTTCCCATTCCCATATCCAAAACGATGCGTGAACTCAATTGGTGCCGTATGCCGATTTCCGCACCCGTGTAATTGCGTTGACCGATCAGGTCCGATTGCTGGGTATAGACATCCACGATAAGCGTCTCCCGGAAGCGAAACGGATACCCGATCGGATAGCTGACCGCTCCCACCAATCGATACACGCCGTGTCGTTCAACGTCTCGCGGCCGGCTGAGTATGGTATACCCGGCATTGGCATGGAAACGAAGCCGTCCGAAGGAACGGGTGAGGATCCCTGTCAATTGGGTATCAACCCCCTGCGACCGCACCCCCGTCGGAAAGATCCCTTCCACCCGGACCGCCAGGGCCGGCCAGAGCAGCGTCTCGGTATTGAAGTTATAGAGGACACCCAAACGAAGATCCCCCGATTGATTGGTACCCCGGAGGGTATGCGGGTCGGTAAAGATGTCGCTCTGGATTTCGATCTGCGTATTCATGAATGCCCCGTAAAGAATCTGCGGTTGGTAAATGAGCTGAGTGCTGCCGGCTCGCCGGTCGTTGACCCGCACCCCCCCTTCCACTCCGATCTCTCCGTGGGGAATGGGATAGGCATCCTCCAACTGAACCGGCCGGTTCGGATCCAGGTTGTCATGATCCAGCGCCCACGCCGTTCCCCACGGTCCGAACAGCCATCCCGTCAACACGATGAAGAACATCCACGGCATCGGTTCTGTCCCTAATGTAAATGATGGGGGAGCGGCTGATCACGAATGATCATGGGATTCGTCGAATCGGCGGTTGCCAGATAGTAGGTATCCAGAACCCGGTAAATTTCCGCCCGCTTGGCCTGCCAGGTCGGAAACAGCTCACTGGAGAGAATATCGCTGATCGTGTCATGCAACATGTGAAGATTATCGAAGATATTGGCGATGGCCGGATATTGTGCGGCAAAACGCGGACTGTACTCGTCGACCAACGGCATAAAGGTCCAGTGCACCGGCGGGTGCCGCAGGTAATGGTGGTAGGTATCCAGAATCGGTTGGACGGCCCGTTGTTTGGCGGAAAGATCCGGAGCCGCGCCCAGTGGATCATACACGGCCACCTGCAGGTAGTGATAGGCCCAGATCGTCGCGTTAAAGAGCGGGAATTTTTGCCGAAAGGCTTTGGAGTAGGGCAGGCTGTCCAGCCGGTGGTGATCGAGCCGGTGTGGGGTGATGGCATAAGCGCTTTTCTGATAATAGGCCAAGACGTTGTGAATGGCCCGATCCTGCTCTGCGGGGGAAAGGTCCGCCACATAAATATCGTATGTGGAGCGATGGAGGGCATGGGCTTCGTCGAAGGTGTTCTGGGCCCGCCAGGCCAATTTCATATAGTTGGGAGCGATGGCTTCTTCATTAGGCGGAAGAGTGGGGCGGGAGGCAATAAACCGGAGGGTTTCCTGCCGCGCGACATCTTCGATGGCCGGCACGTCCGCGGCCCCGGTCAGCAGAAGATTTTCGTACAAATGGGAATGGCCGAAATCGATCCCGTTGAAATCGATATCGAGTTCCTTCAGGTTGTCCCGAAGGGAGAAGTTCCAGAGGGCCCGATAATAAAATCGCTGATCCCGTTTCTCGAATTGTTCGCAGCCGGTGAGTGGCCAGGCGGTCAGGAGCAACAGGCACATCGTTAGGACCCGCAGGCAGCCGTGGCGTATCGAATGCAGGGAAGGATCTTTATTGATCGTCATGGCATAAAGAAATCCGTCAATATCGATTCGGTCATGGTGAGGCCGGACATGCCTATCATAAGCAATCGAAACATGAAAATGTATCCCGGAACCCGGAGGCGGTTTCTCCTTGCCCCGAAGGAGAGCTTCATGGAGATTGTGTGAAACAATCGGAGACGAAGAGGAAACGCGGGCAGGGGGATATCAGGCAGGACGCCGGCAGACCGGCTTAAACGTTGAATTTAAAGTGGCAGACATCGCCGTCCTTGACGACATATTCCTTACCTTCCGAACGGATCAATCCCTTTTCACGCAAGGCGGCTTCGGTTTTAAAGCGGTCGATATCTTCATAACGGTAAATGTCGGCCTTGATGAACCCCCGCTCGAAATCGGTGTGAATGACTCCGGCGGCTTGTGGGGCCTTGGTGCCGACGGGAATGGTCCAGGCCCGCACTTCCTGTTCCCCGCAGGTAAAGTACGAGCACAGGCCGAGTGTGGTATAGGCGGCGATAATCACCTTCTCCAGGCCGCTCTGCTCCATGCCCAGATCCTTCATGAACATCTCACGGTCCTCACCGGAGAGTTGGGCGATTTCGCTTTCCAGTTTTCCGCAAATGATGACCGATTCCGATCCGCGTTCCTTGGCGAAAGCCTGAAAATCAGACACGATGGCCGGATCGGGGTTTTCATCGGTGTTCCCGACATACAGCACGGGCTGTGCGGTCAGCAAAAAGAAGGGCTTGAGCACGGTCGGATCCAGTCCCAGCGCCCTGGCGGGTTTGCCTGCCTCCAGGCCGGCCTTCAAGACGTCGAGAATCGCCACCATGTCCTTGGCGGATTTGTCGCCGGACTTCGCCTTGCCGGAGACTTTGTCGTATTGCTTGGTGAGGCTGTCGAGATCGGCCAGCATCAATTCGGTTTCGATGACCTCGACATCACGGCGATGATCCACGCCGCCCATGGTATGCACCACGTCGGGATCCTGAAAGAGACGCACCATGTGAAGTATGGCATCGACTTCCCGGATGTTGGCCAAAAATTTATTGCCGAGGCCTTCGCCTTGGGCGGCGCCTTTCACAAGCCCGGCGATATCGACGAAGCGGCAGGTCGCGGGAATCGTCCGTTTGGGTTTGAACAGTTCGGTCAAACGGGTCAGGCGCGGATCGGGTACCGCCACAACGCCCACATTCGGCTCGATGGTCGTGAACGGATAGTTCGAGGCCGCCGCGGTGCCGGAGGTGAGAGCGTTAAAGATGGTGGATTTGCCGACGTTGGGAAGTCCGACGATGCCGATTTCCATAAGGAGAGCCAACCTATCAAATTCAGAGTGCTCGGGTCTTTGAGCCAAAAGCCCTAGGGATGGCGTGGCGTTTGATTGAGGATTGTGGTAATCAACTGTTGCGCTTCCTCTTGAATCTGCCGCAGGTGTCCGTCGCCTCGAAAGCTTTCCGCATAGATTTTATAGACCTCTTCGGTCCCGGAGGGACGCGCGGCAAACCAGCCGTTGTCGGTCATCACCTTCAACCCGCCGATGGGGCTGCCGGTTCCGGGTGCGGCCGTCAGAATCCCCGTGATTTTTTCTCCCGCCAATTCGGACGCCTGAACCTGTTCCGGGGCCAGTTTCTTGAGGACGGCTTTCTGAGCCGGTGTGGCCGGGGCATCAAGGCGTTCGTACACCGGAACGCCCAGCTCGGTGGTCAGGTCGAGATAGAGTTGGCTGGGATCGCGGCCCGTTTTGGCCATCATCTCGGCGGCGAGCAAATCCAGAATGATGCCGTCCTTATCGGTCGTCCACACCGTTCCGTCCCGGCGAAGGAAGGACGCGCCGGCGCTCTCTTCTCCCCCAAATCCGAGCGAGCCGTCGATCAGCCCGTCCACAAACCATTTGAACCCCACCGGTACTTCCACCAGCCGGCGCCCGATCTTTCGGGCAACCCGGTCGATCATGCTGCTGCTTACGATGGTCTTGCCCACTGCGGCATCGTGCCGCCAATCGGGACGATGGGTAAAGAGATACGAAATGGCCGCAGCCAGATAATGATTAGGATTCATCAGCCCGGCGGTGCGGGTGACAATCCCATGGCGATCATGGTCGGTATCATTGGCAAAGGCGATATCGAAGCGATCTTTCAAGGCGATCAACCCTGCCATGGCATAGGGAGAGGAGCAGTCCATCCGAATCTTGCCGTCCCAATCCAGGTTCATGAACCGGAACGTCGGATCCACGCCCTCATGCACGATCGTGACCGGAAACCCGTACCGTTCGGCGATGGGATGCCAATAAGCCGCCCCTGCTCCACCGAGAGGATCCACCCCCAGCGACAACCGGGCGTCGCGGATGGCCTCCATGTCGATCACCGCGCCCAAGTCCCCGACATAGGCCCCGATATAATCATGGCGATGAGTGGTCGAAGCCCGGAAAGCTTCCTCATACGGCAGGCGTTGCACGCCACGTAAATCATCGGCCAGAAAAGCGTTGGCTTGTTGTTCGATCCACGCGGTCACGTCGGTATCCGCTGGTCCGCCGTGCGGGGGGTTATATTTAAACCCGCCGTCTTCGGGGGGATTGTGGGAGGGCGTGATGACAATTCCGTCCGCCAAGCCGGTCTTCCGTCCGCGATTGTAGGTCAGAATGGCATGAGAAATGACCGGAGTCGGAGTATAGCCGTGGTCACGGTCCACCATCACGGTGACCCCGTTGGCGGCCAGCACCTCAATCGTCGTCGCCAAGGCCGGTTCCGACAAGGCGTGCGTATCCATGCCCAAATACAGGGGCCCATCGATCTGATGTTGACGGCGGTAGAGGCAAATGGCCTGGGTCGTGGCCAGAATATGCGCTTCATTAAACGAATGTTTCAAGGAAGAGCCCCGGTGCCCGGATGTGCCGAAGGCCACCCGGTGTTCGGGCACCGACGGGTCGGGGCGATTGGTGTAATACGCGGTCACCAATCGCGGAATATTGGCCAACATGGACGGTTCGGTGGGTTTGCCTGCAAGCGGACTGACGTGTTTCATAACATCTCCGGGTTGAAAAAAGGGTGAACACAACGATCGCCAATTTCAAAGAAAAGGACTTTACCTTACCGCGATTTCAAAAAGGATTCAAAGGGTATATGGTAGGGGTGGCATCGCCCAC
>JBDIVP010000202.1:0-6530 GCA_039794325.1 Candidatus Inrsubterrania sp. | reverse complement strand
ATACGGCCTGCCGGCGCCCTGGTGGTCGTACAGATGATCGTAGGTTGTTCCACCGTCCATCGCAGAACCCGGGAAGCAGGCGGTGTCCGCAACCGGCTGTCGAGAATCACCCGCACCGGCTGCCGTCCGCTTCGTGTGCCGGCTTCCGGATGCCGGCCCCTGGCTGATAAATCCGGATTGTCTTTGAGAATCGTGCCCACGCCCACGAGAACGGCATCAACCAGGCTTCGTAACCGATGGACATCTTGCCTGGCCGCGTCGCCGGTAATCCATTTGGAGCGGCCCGTCCCGGTGGCGATTTTGCCATCCAGGGTCATGGCCCCCTTTAAGATCACCTGCGGGCGTCCGGTCGTGATCCAATGGATGTAAGGTCGGTTCATGCGTTGTGCTTCGTCTTCGCAAATTCCGACTGTCACCTCCATCCCGGCTTTCCGCAAACCTTGAATCCCCCGCCCGCAGACCTGCGGATTGGGATCCTCCATCGCCACGCAGATGCGCGCCAATCCGGATTGCAGGAGGAGCGGGAGGCACGGAGGGGTACGCTTGCGGGTGTGTACACACGGTTCCAATGTGACATAGAGGACGCCCCCGCGAGCCCGGGGACCGGCCTGATGGAGAGCTAAGATTTCGGCATGAGGCTCGCCCGGTTTTCGATGATAGCCCCGGCCGACAATGACCCCCTGCTTGACGATGAGGGCGCCAACCAGGGGATTGGGATTAACGGTCCCGGTTCCCTTCCCGGCCAGGGCAAGGGCCCGTTTCATGAACGTGAAATCGGAAGAGACGGGGCTCACCGCCGTTTGGATTTGGATGAGGTCGCAAGTCGTTTCGTAGGCCGTGCCGGTGATTTTTTGGCCGGGGCGGCTTTCGAAGCGGCTTTCTTCGGTTTTGTTTTGGTTGCTTTTGAAACCGGCTTCCGTACGGTGGCCCGGCGGGCCGGGGACCTTCCGGCGGATTTTGTTTTGGTTTTTTCCTCCTGCTGTTGAACCTTTTCCTGCTCCATGGCCGCAATGGCGGCTTGAGCCGCCGCCAACCGGGCAATCGGCACCCGATATGGCGAACAACTGACATAGTTCAAACCCAACTGGTGGCAGAAAGCCACGGAACTCGGTTCCCCTCCGTGCTCGCCGCAAATGCCCAACTTGATATTCGGACGCGTTTTCCGCCCTTCCTGCATCGCCCAAGTCATCAAGGCCCCGACGCCTTCCCGATCAAGCATGGCAAAAGGGTCATTTTCCATGATGTTCTCCGCCTTTTTCTCGATCGTCGCCTTGCACATCCGGCACACCATTTTTTTCCAGTCCACGTTGGTTCGCTGACAGACCGGGCAGCGATCCTGCCGGTCCATATAAAAGCCGATGAAGGGGCCGGCATCGTCACGGGAAAACCCGAAGGTGGTTTGCGTCAAATCATTGGTGCCGAAGGAAAAGAATTCGGCTTCCTCGGCAATACGCCTGGCTGTCACCGCCGCACGGGGCAATTCGATCATGGTCCCGACCAGATAGGTGAGTTTGACGCCGTATTTGGCCATCGTCTGCTGGGCGACCTCTTGAATCAGCTCCTTTTGCGCCTTCATTTCGGAAGCCATCCCCACCAGTGGAATCATGATTTCCGGAACAATTTTCGTGCCCTCTCCCACCACTTCACAGGCCGCTTCAAAAATGGCTTGCACCTGCATACGGGTAATTTCCGGCATGGTGATTCCCAACCGGCAACCCCGCAAGCCCAACATGGGATTAAATTCATGCAATTCTTCAACCCGTTCCAGTAATCGTTGTTTTTCTTGGATTTCCTGGGGGTCACCGTTGGTCAGCTCCAATTTGGTCAATTCCACCAGCAACTGTTCGCGTTTCGGCAGGAATTCGTGAAGGGGGGGATCCAATAACCGGATCGTCACGGGAAAGCCCTTCATCTCACGGTACAGGCCGATGAAATCCTGCCGTTGGTGGGGAAGCAATTGGTCCAGGTACCGTTCACGATCCTCGCGGGATGACGCCAGAATCATCTGTTGCATGATGGGCACCCGGTCTTCCGCAAAAAACATGTGTTCCGTCCGGCAGAGCCCGATCCCTTCCGCCCCGAATCCCCTGGCAATCTGTGCCTGATCCGGCACATCGGCATTGGCCCGCACGCGCAGCACCCGGAACGCATCGGACCATTTGAGTATCGTCGAGAAATATTGATATTTTTCCGACTGCTTGGGATCCATTTTCCCCTGGATCACCTGAATCACTTCGGAATCCACCACAGGAATATCGCCGGCATAAACATGGCCGGTGAATCCATTGATGGCCAGATAGTCACCTTCCTTCAGCACCTGCCCGCCGAATTGCACCTGTCCGTTGCCGAGGACTTCCAGGGCATCACAACCGGCCACGCAGACTTTCCCCATTTGACGGGCCACGACCGCCGCATGCGAGGTCATCCCCCCTTTGGCGGTCAGAAATCCTTCGGCGGCATGCATTCCATGAATGTCGTCCGGGCTGGTTTCATGACGCACCAGGATCGCCCGCTCCCCTTTCGTTTTCAGTTCGACGGCCCGCTCCGCCGTCAAGGCAATACGGCCCGCAGCCGCCCCGGGCCCTGCCGGCAATCCCTTACCCACAGCCTCGTACTTCGATTCCACACCGGTTTCAAAAATCGGATACAGGTATTGGGAGAGTTGTTCCGGCGCCACACGCTGCACTGCTTCCCGTCGGTCGATCAGCCCCTTCCGCACCATATCCACCGCGATCCGCACCGCCGCGATTCCCGTCCGTTTCCCGACGCGGGTCTGCAGCATATACAGCTTGCCCTCTTGGATCGTAAATTCCAGATCCAGCATGTCCCGATAATGCCGTTCCAGAATTTTCTGGGTTTTCAGCAGATCCTTATAGGCCTGCGGCAGCTTGTCTTTGAGTGCCTGCACCGGCAAGGGGGTCCGGATTCCGGCCACGACATCTTCGCCCTGCGCATTCAGGAGACATTCACCGAAGAAATCCGGCTCCCCCGTCGCCGGATTTCGGGTAAAGGCCACACCGGTGCCGCTGGTGTCACCCATATTGCCGAATACCATGGCCACTACGTTGATAGCCGTCCCCCAGTCATCAGGAATGTCATACAGACGCCGATAGGTGACGGCACGATCCCCGTACCAGGAATCAAACACGGCATTGATCGACATGCGGAGCTGCTCAAAGGGATCCTGAGGAAACTCCCGGCCCGTCTCCTCTTTGACCAGGGCCAGAAACCGATCGACCAATCGGCTCAGCGCATCCGCGGAAAGATCCGTGTCATGGATGGCGCCCTCTTCCCGTTTCAAGGCCTGCAAGGCCTGCTCGAATCGTTCCCGATTCATGCCCATCACAACCCCGCCGAACATGGCAATAAACCGCCGGTAGGCATCCACGGCAAAACGCCGGTTTCCGGTTTTTTTCGCCAACCCCTCGACCGTCTGTTGATTGAGCCCCAGATTCAACACGGTGTCCATCATGCCCGGCATGGACGCCCGGGCCCCCGACCGTACCGAAACCAGCAACGGGTTCTGCGGGTCCCCCAACCGGGCCTTCATCGCTTTTTCCACCTGTCGCAATCCGTGGAGGGCTTGATCCCACATGCCGCTGGGATATCGTTTTGAGGCACGAAAGTATTCCACGCAGGCCTCGGTCGTGATCGTAAAGCCGGGAGGAACCGAAATCCTGAGGTTGGTCATTTCCGCGAGACCCGAGCCTTTCCCCCCCAGCAATTCTTTCATATTGCCGGCTCCCTCGGCTTTTCCATCCCCAAAAAAATACACATACTTTTTGTGGCGCATGAACCTCTTCTCCTTTACGGAATCGCCCGCCGAAATTCCTGCCGACGGCCTGCCGGCCCGGCTTCCGTCGCAATACCAGTAGTCACGTCGACAGAGAGCAGCCAGAACAGGGCACAGAGAATTCCAAGCCGGGAGACACCCGGGCTATGATTTATCGTTATAGGTACGGGAATGAATACGTTAATCACGAGGGGAAGCATAGGGTATCAACCAATATGCTGATCCGTGGTTTGAAGATAGCTATGGTACCGACCGATCAGAAATCGCTTGATCCACATGCCTGTAACCATGACAACTATGGCAAAAACCACCAGTCCGATCAATCGATAATTTTCATGAGTTTGACCTGCAAAGTATAAATTGCCGTCGGCCCCCATGGCGAGAGGTTTGTCTCGGGCAAGGGTATGCGTCTGACCGCTCAAATCCGAAAAATCCAGCCATTCCGTACAGACTTTGACAAGTCCCTCCACCCCATCAACTTTGGACCATGCCACCCGAAGACAATGACCGTTCTGCGGATCGTAGAGTTCGGGCTTGGACAGGGCCACTTCCAGGTCGATCCCGCTCACCCACAATCCTGCCAACAACAGCCCATTGCACACCACAATGAGCCCCCCCGTCACCAAACGGTTGAACCATCGCATTTTTCTGGTTTGCTCCGGGATTTCCACCAGGGCTCTCCTTCCGCCCAGACGACATCAGACGGTCATTCCCGCATACCATCAACCTTTCCTGACCCCTTCCAATTGTATCAGCCTTCGAACTATCCCATCGATTGAATACAAGAGAAATCCGCCACTTGCAAAAACAGGCGGTCAATGACGGTTAATAAGGAAAGACGATTGGCGCGAATATCGGCATTCCCGTCATTCACCAGAACCGATCCGAAAAAATGATCAATAGGCGTTTTCAATTCTAGCAGAGCCTGGAGGGCCTTTTCATATTGTTGGCCAGCCATGGCCTCATGGACGATCCGTTGAACCTGCTCCATCATTCGGTAAACCGCCGCTTCGGATTCGTGTGAGAACAGGTCAGGGTTGACTCCGACAGCGGTCCAACCTTCTTTTTCGACAATTCGATGGGCCCGCTTAAACCCGGTCATCAAGGGCTCGAAATCCGCCTGCTGTGTAATCGACTGCAAAGCCTGCATCCTGACGAATAAATCGAACACATCACAATGATCGGCATTCCTGCCGGCGGTCACCGCCTCCATGACATCGTCCCGGAGATTCAAGGTTTGGCGGCCGAAGAACCGCAACCGATCCACGATAAAATTCAGACTGTCCTGAACCGTCGTGCCCGTTTTCGGATCGATCCCCTGCCCGCCCAGCAATTCCAAGTTGCGGCGGATCATGTGCACCATGTTCAGTCTGAGGGGCGTTTCGGTCATCAGGCGCACCATCCCATAAGCCGCCCGGCGCAATCCCAGCGGATCTTCCGACCCTGTCGGCACCATGCCGACCGAAAAAAATGAAATGATGGAATCACACCGGTCGGCCAGCCCCAACAGGACCCCAGGTAGATTATCCGGCAGGCCGTCTTCGGGAAATCTGGGATAATACTGGGAGCCGATGGCCCGGCAGACGGCCGAGGGTTCCTGCGCATGTTCGGCATAGGCTTCGCCCATCACGCCCTGCAGTGTGGGAAATTCACCAACCATTCCCGTCGTCAAATCCGCCTTGGAAAGAAACGCCGCCCGCTCACATACACCTTTGAGATCGGGCCGTCCCACTTGTTCAGCCACCCACCCCACCAGCGCCTGTATCCGGTCGACTTTTTGTCGAATCGTGCCGAGTTTGCCGTGAAAGACCACCTGTTCCAAATCCGGCACCCGTTCATGAAGCGGTCGTTTGACGTCTTCACGGAAAAAATGCTGGGCATCCTTTAAGCGGGCCGCCAACACCCGCTCGTTGCCTTTCGTCATCAATTTCACATCGCCCCACGGCATATTGGTGACGGCAATGAATTTGGGCAGCAACCGTCCATCCGGGACAATCAATGAAAAAAAGCCTTGATGCTCTTTCATGGACGAAATCAATACCGGCTTGGGTACCGCCAGAAAATCCCGATCGAACGCCCCCATAATGGCTTTGGGCGACTCCACCCCGTATACCGCCTGCTCGATCAACTCTTGATACGTTCCCGGCTCCGGTTGCCCTCCTGCAGCCTTGGCTAATCGATTCACCTGCTCCTGAATCAGCTTCCTGCGTTCATGAGGATCCACCACCACGCCGGCTTTGCTCATAACTTCGAGGTAGCGTGAGGCATCGGTCACCGTCAGCGGTCTGCCGGAGGCGCGAGCTTTGGTTCGCAGAAACCGGTGAGCCAACGTGGCGTCACCGGATCGAATGCCTGCGAACTCAAACCGGATGACTTCCGGTCCCACCATAGCCACCAACCAGCGGACCGGCCTGGCAAACCTGGCCCGTGAGGCATTCCACCGCATGGCCTTGGGAAAATTCATTTTTGCCAACATTGAGGGAAGAGCCTCCGCCAGCACCCGTTTTGCCGGTTGACCTTTTTGATGCTTTTCGACGCAGACATAGAGTCCCTTGGGCGTCTCCTTGACGGTCAGAGATTCCACGGGGACCCCCTGGGATTTCGCAAATCAGGCACGCTGGCGCGCCGTATGCCACGTGCTCGATCTGGAATTCCCAAACTGGCGCACGCTCAAGATTCATGAATCCTCGCCCGGCGGCGGCGCCTCGGATAAATTGGCGCGCTGCTGCCCAGGATA
>JBDIVP010000201.1:0-6560 GCA_039794325.1 Candidatus Inrsubterrania sp. | reverse complement strand
CCCAAGCGCGGGCCCGTCGAGTACGACGTCATGGCGCGCTGCGAGCGCGAGCACTGCCCGCGAGTACCGCCCTGCCCCCAGAAGGACGACGACGGCGCGTCCAGCCACCGCATGGTCAGCCTGAAGCCAAATCCCAAGGATGAGGTGCGCGCCGAAATTTTCTATCCCTTCCTGGTCAACGAGCAGATGGTCGGCAAGGCCACGCCCGGCCCGACGACCTTTCCCCATGGGACCTATGATTTGTCGCCGCCGAACTGGGTCGACTTCAACCCGGGGCCGGAGCCCCACATCGACGACCCGCAGATCTGCGGCCCCGTGCCCTGCCCGCACCCCATCGACACCTGCAAGAAGCCCATCCCCTGTTTCGGCTGCAACGAGTACTGGGTCGACTACGTGAATCATTGGGGCACCTTCGACGTCCATATAGGGCCGAACGGGGTCTGCCCGAAGACGGACAGCCCGAGGATCAAGGACGCCATCACGATCATCCGGCTGGAAGCCGTGGGGCCGAAGGAAAACGAGCAGCAGTCTGGCGGCTTCGTTTCTGACCCAGATGGCACAGTTTTTCCCGATGTCGTCGCTGCGCTTAGCCGAGCCGGCCTCGTTCGAATTGACATTTCTGGTGGCGAAATCGCCGAAATAGTGCAGGTCACCAATCCATCCGACTGCGTGCAATCAGTGGTGCCAGCGCACACTCGTAAGGGTATCATTGAGAACCATACAAACGACTTTACTTTCGACGCCGTCCTTGATCCAAGCTTCCAGGTTCCAGAAGGTGCCACCCTGACCTATAGTTGGGATTTTGGCGATGGCGAAACGGCAGAAGGCCAATCGGCGTTCCACAGCTACGAAGCGCCGGGGCGTTTCAACGTCAAGCTTACCCTGATTATTACTGCGCCTGACTCCGAACCAATTGTGGCAATGGCCGAATTACACAGCATAAACATCATTCAGGAACAATGCTCCAATGAACAGGTTCACCCGCCATATTTAGAAGAAGCAAAAAGAGTCGGCGTTCCCGTTCGAATACTAGCCCGGGGGCCATCTGGTACCACAGTGAACGTCGGTCTACACATTCGTAAGCGAGCAGATATTGGACAAGCAGGTCAGGGCCGCGTCTCCCTAGACGGGTACACGGAAGACGAATACAAAAATGGCTTTACACCTGCAACCAGCTCGGCAACCGTCGAAGGCCTAGTTCAATACTTTTCTATGACGATCGATGGCCAAGCGCATTTTCCGCCAAACGACGGCTCCGCAGGTATTGATACAGAGTCCTTGAGCGACCCAGAAATGGTGACGTGGGTCGTGTTTATACAGGGCATGCATGGGAGTGACGTGCCTGACAACCTCGACCTATACGTTTTGGGAAGAGAGGTTCGCGCAACATGTGAGTCTGCCTCTTCAGAAAACCCAACATGCGACTGCTCTTACACTCAAACTGACACGGAAGCCTTCCATGTCAAGAAAACGGCACTATATTCTGCCATCCTATCAATAACTCCAACAAGCGAAGATGCCGACAAAATCCCAGACCTTTTCGACATAACAGTCGCATCGCGACTTGCGCAAAATGATCAGTGGGCAAAGAATGTCCTTATCAAATCCGGAATTCAATCGAACAGCACAGAGGGGCAACCCACTTCCCAGGAAAACCAGTTGGCCACTTCAGTGAAGATGACTGCCAACCAACTCGGCGAATTTGGGGAAATTGGGCATCGATTACAGGAAAATCCAAACAACTACGGCGCAAAGTTTATCTTTGATGGTCCATTAGACGAGTCGGCTATCGAAACTCTAACTGCCCAAATAAGAACTAACTTTATTCGGACCGGATATGTAGTAAATGAAGATTTCATTGAGACAGGTCCGCAAACAAACGTTTTTGAAAGCAGCTCGGGAGATATAATTACAATAGTATGCCCAAATCCAATCCAATCCTCCATTCAAGATAGAATCTATGCCACCTACTCCAAGGGGGACTACGTAATCGCAATGTCGCTAATCGAAAACGACATTGATTCGTTGGCCTTCGAAAATGAAAACAGCTACATCCCTCCATTTACGGCCATCGTAGAAACTCCCGAATCGTACTCCGACACTGAACTGGATCAAATTAACGTAACAATATACGACGATGCGCTTGCTATCGTTGGCCAAAGGGATCTCACCGAGACGACCCTATCAAGTCTAGTTTTTGCAGACGCTGATCTTGAGGTCGAAATTAAACAGAGTTTTGAGAGTACAAACCGACGTGAATCAATTGTTGCTAGATTTTCAGGCGCTCTCGTAGGAAGCAGCCAATACTTTGACGCTCTCTTAGAGAGTTCGGTGAATTCCAATCTATTCTACAGCATTTCAAATTCGCTCCATGGCGGAGCACAAGCAAAAGAAGAAGAGGACTTAAAGTACAAGATTCCGTCCGATCCAACCGAGATCACAACCAACTCGAGTGGCACAATATTCGTTCAACTGTCATATTCCTCCACACAGGTGAGCCCCGTTGAGAAGCTCTTGGAGTTAGAAATTACTGACCCCGATTACTTAATCGAATCCGGCATCCTTTCAACTGATGGCATGGCATTACCTTCCGACAATTTGCTAAGAATTACGGATGGCGATGACAATATTACCATTAACGAATTACCGATCGGCCTCTCAATACCTGGAACCCTTAGCCCCAAGCGAGGATTCCTTATTGCGCTAGCGGAAGATCATGCCACCATAACGAAGTTCCTGCTCGATCGATTTATTGATGCGATGGAGTTCACTGTACTCGATTCCGCTCTTCTTGCTGCAGGATTTAGTCGCGACAAGCGCAGGGCAATTCTTCTTGGCATGACTTTTGGTGTTCCCAATGGCGTGTACGTCTATGTTGAATCTGAGCTGGAGGATTTGAAATTCATTTTTTACGACGGCCCGCTTGGGTTGTATGAATGGGTACTAGAGCATCCAGATCAAGTAATTGAGGGCATGAGTTGGGTCAGGCAGAAGGCAACAGATGCCTTCCTTCTTACTGCTAGCCCGGCGCTTTTCGTCATTCAAAAATCAGTTAAGCATGAGCTCGACAAGGATTTTCTAGATTCAGCAATTGAGTTTGTAGTTGAGGGACAGGAGGCAATCGGAAAGTTCTCTGATCAGGTAGCTCAATTTATTGCATCAGCCGCCTTGGAATATTTGACGGATCCAAATCCGCCAAGCGCAGCTGACATTTTTAATGCCCTCTACCCATCATATGGCGAAACTTTGGGTGGGAAATTAGCTACCGTGGTAATGGGCTATTCCGCTAATAGCGAAGAGTATGCCGTAAACGGCTTCGGATACATTGGTGGAACTGTGTTTGGCTATTCTGCGAGCTTCGTTGTGGTTGATATCGGAGCAGTCGTTTTAACAGGAGGCGCTGCGGCCGCTAAATGGCTTGTGAAAGTCGCCAAATTACAAAAGCTTGTAAAATTTTGGAATATTCTTAGGTCTGCCCCGAAGATTTTGGATGCAGGCAAGAAGAGCATCAAGATGATTAAGGCTCTTTGGGCAAATTTGAAGTGGTTGGATGATATAGAGGATATCGCTCGCGTTGAAAAAGTTTTAGAAGCGATTCCTGATGCCGAAGCGCGAGTAGTCGGCAGTTTCATTGAAAAGCACCTTGATGAATTTGGTGGTGCCGCAGATGAGGTTGCTGATGCCCTTGGCAAGCTTGCTAAGCCTACAAACGCTACTGCGGAAGTTGGCGCCAAGAACGCAAGGTCGTTTATGCGGCTCGCCGATGACAATGGGGGAGGAGTTGTCTTTGCTCAAGATAAGTTGGAAGATTCTGGCGAGGGGCTCGGGAAACTGTGGAAAGCTCAAGAGTCCGGCTCAACCCCGGGAGTTGATGTTGATACCGACCTGCTCGGTATCGATGCCGCATCTGGGACAAGCCTACCTGGTAAAGGTTTTGATAAGTCGAATTTGGATGAGGTGTTGCCAAAGGCGAAGGCTGCGCTGGATGACAATAATGCTAAAGGCGTGGGTAAGTTTGTTAATGGTGCAGATGCTAATGCCCCAGACACAATGCAAGCAGCTGAAAAGGTCTTTAAGGATCTTGATAATTCGGGAACCTATACCGTTTTCGACAAATTCTCTAAGTATTCCGATCAGGAAGCGTTTGCAGGCGCCAAGGCTGTAATTAACGGAAAATCTGCTGCTAAGGCCGAACAGCTTGCGTCAGATTTTGCCGACGATGTTTCTGAGGCAACCTTTGGCGCTATGAAGAGGCTAGAAGACAATCCTACCGGTTCGGTTGCAGGTCTTTCGGATAAAGCTGTTCACGGTGCCGGAACCGCCCAAAAGGCTGTTGGCGGCAATAGCCCTCTGGTAAAAGAATTTGCTGGTGGTTCCGCTGTCACAACAGCAAGAGCGGACAAGGCGTGGTCGAATGTTGACGATCTTGATGGCGTGGATGGACTAGATGAATATGTTGAGTTTTTGAAGCACAATAAAGACAATGCCGGTGGAATTGATGGATGTATATACGAGAGCACAGTTGCGAAAGGGATTAAGGATGGGGATTCTGCTTTTTCTGGCTCTGGTGCTTTGGAACGCATTTCTGCGGACCAATTGCCAAATGCTAACAAACTCGATACCATTTGTACTAATTGGGTCATGCAGATCAAGCGTAAGTTGACTGGGAATTTCGGTGTCTCTGAGCTGGGCGGGACAAGTGCCGCGATTGATTACCTGGACGAGCTTGCTCAGCAGGCTGCCGCGCTCAACAGGGCACCTGTGTTTGTCTGCAATCAACCAATAACGGCAGGTCTGTCAATTTTACTACAAAATCGAAATATTATGTTCATCCAATATCTTGATTGAGGAAAGGGGGGGGGATGTCTTTCCCGTGTACTTGGAAGTGCCTTGAGTCAACAAGGGTTTGGCTCAACAATAAGGACAGCATTCTTATTAAGAGCGCAGATGAAGTGAAGGGAGATCTGTCATTAGGTAAAGCTTTTGGGCCCGCAGATGTAGCTCGCCAGAAGCCCAATTGGATTGAAGTCTCTTTTCAATTCAGCTTCCAGTCTGGGCGCTTTCGGCACAAGCATCTAATTCCCGCTGAGGTATTGTGGCTTCCTCGGATAGATGCGCTAGACCAATTGCCAGACGTATGCTTTGACACCGCCTTCTCAGTTGAGACTCTGATTGACTCAAGAAAGTGTACTGAGGTATGGATTCGTAAAGACCACTGCGTCAAAGTTTTTACCAAATACATGGACTGCAAATTTTGGGTGTGGGGTAGTAGCGGCAAGTTGCTCGCAAGAGCCAGATACTACGATGCGGTGAACTCAGAAGGCTACGAAACCGTCAATTATTTTCTTCCGGTCTCGGTGCTGGTGTTCCGGCCAGATCACATCTATGTTATAGAGGACGGTCAAGTTGAGGATGTTGACTTGTTTGCGACTGAGCGTATAAGTGCTGTACGTTTGGTTTGAATGGGGCCGCTAAGAATGCGCCTGGAGGCTCATCGTGGAACCTGAGATTTATGAGTGCAGGGAGTACGAGGAGTGGATGCCCAGTTCCATTGATACCTGTTTTCGATTTTTAAAGTTGGCCCGAATGGAGATTAGCCGAGTTCGCAAGTCTAGTGGTGAGTGGGAAGCCAGAGGAGTGACGAGAGGATTCGATTCCCAGGGTAACTTAAGGAAGGAGCTTTACTATGAACACGGTAAGATTCATGGGGTTCATACTCAGTGGCACCCCAACGGACAAATTCAGGATAGGGTAAATGTAGTGAATAATACTCGAGAAGGTCCATTTGAGGCTTGGTATGAAAATGGAACTAGGCGTTGCCTGGGCGAGCTAAAAAGAAATTTTCCGACAGGGATTTGGAAATACTGGAAGATGGACGGCTCGTTTGAAAAAAGTGAAATTTACGGCGATAATGGACGGGTTCACCGAGTTGTTTTTGAGGAGTTGAGCTGAGGAAGAACGGAATGGATTTTCGAGATCTTCGCCCAGTGGGTCCCCTTTTTTGACTTTTTTATAAAATGTCATACCGGAGATAATTTATGTCTTCGACTCGACTATTCACTGCAATTGGCGGGCTGTTTCTCCTTTTCGGCATGGCTTGGACAGTATTGAGCCGTAATACTGTGCGAGGCGAAGTCGCTGCTGCGCCCAGTCATTTGAAAGCTGATGATCATACGACTGACGCCGTAAAGACATTGGGTGGCGCTTCGAGTGACTTGAAGGACCACCAAGCTCCCTATTGTCCACACCCCAAGCCGACTGCTTTTCCATCAAGTTTGAACGTCTTCCTGCCAGATCACTCTGCGCCAAAAGACCTTCAAGCTCAGCTTCAGGCCGGTTCCCAATTATCAGCCTCTTCACCAGACGAAACAAGAAACACAGCCCTCCGCTGGCTCATCCACCAGCCCGACTGCTCCGACGTCGTCCGTAACGAACTACTCAACACCCTCCGCGTCTGGAAGCCCGGCTGGCTCACCGGCGACCTTGCCCGCATGTCCACCGACGCTGCCCAGAACAAGGTCTGGCGCTCTTACTGCGTCCAGCACCTCGGGCACATCTAC